>JBFWKS010000024.1:0-28190 GCA_050252545.1 Solirubrobacteraceae bacterium | reverse complement strand
ACCCGCCGCCCGTCCCCGACGCGACCGTCGCGTCGTCCCCTCCTTCCCGTCCCCGGACCGCTCCCGTGCGCCGCTTCCTCAACCGCTTCCTCCGCCCTGCCGAGCACGAGTCGCTCGTCGACCAGGCGCCGCCCGTCGCGGCGCTGGAGATCGTGCGCCGGTTCTGGCCGTTCGCCCGCCCCTACCGTGCGGCGCTCGTCTTCGGACTCGTCCTCCTCGTCCTCGTCCCGGCGGTCGAGGTGGTGGAGATCTGGCTCTTCAAGCTCGTCGTCGACGACGTGCTCGTCCCCAAGGACCTCGGGGCGCTCGTGCCGCTCGCGGCCGCCTACGTCGGTCTGGCGCTGTTGACCGCCGTCCTCTCGTTCGCCGACGACTACGTCGCCACGTGGGTCGGCGAGCGGTTCCTCATCGACGTCCGCGCCAGGGTCCACACGCATCTGCAGACCCTGAGCCCCACCCAGCTCGGTCGCCGTCCGAGCGGCGATCTGCTGTCCCG
Source organism: Solirubrobacteraceae bacterium (assembly GCA_050252545.1). Classification (GTDB taxonomy): domain Bacteria; phylum Actinomycetota; class Thermoleophilia; order Solirubrobacterales; family Solirubrobacteraceae; genus Patulibacter. Next base: position 27,694 of record JBFWKS010000024.1, on the reverse strand, counting down.
CATCACGTCGGACGTGCAGGCGATCGAGCGCCTGATCCTCTCGGCGCTCGGCGAGGGCGTCTCCGCGATCGCGCGGATCCTGTTCTTCGGCGTCGCGCTGATCGTCCTGTCGTGGAAGCTCGCGCTGGTTGCGCTCGTCGTCGCCCCGCTCTTCTACCTCGTGTCGACGCGATTCGCGCGACGCATCCGCCATGCCGCGCGCGAGAAGCGTCGCCGCAGCGGATCGCTGGCCGTCGTCGCCGAGGAGTCCCTGGCGACCACCGCGGTCGTCCAGTCGCTCAACCGCGAGGACGACGAGACGCGCCGGTTCGTCGGCGAGGCCCGCGCGATCATGGACTCCGAGCTGGCCGCGTCGCGGATCCAGGGCACCTTCGGTCCCCTCGTGGGCCTGATCGAGCTGCTCGGGGCGATGGCCGTCATCGCCGCCGGCGTGTGGGCGCTGACCACCGGCGATCTGACGCTCGGCGGCCTGCTCGTCTTCCTGACCTACCTGTCGCAGCTCTACCGGCCGTTGCGGTCGCTCGGTGAGCTGTCCAACGACATCTTCGCCGCGGCCGCCGGTGCCGAGCGGGTGCTGGAGCTCCTCGACGAGCAGCCCGAGATCGTCGACCGTCCCGGCGCGCGGCCACTGCCGACCCCGGTCCGGGGCCGGATGGACCTCCAGGACGTGCGACTGCGTCACCCCGGCGCCGACCGCGACGCCCTCGCGGGTGTCACGCTCACGGTTCGTCCCGGCGAGACCATCGCGGTGACCGGGCCGAGCGGTGCCGGCAAGTCGACCCTGGCGTCGCTGTTGGTCCGGTTCGTCGATCCGACGTCCGGCTCGGTGCGCGTCGACGGGCACGACCTGACCGACGTCACCACGCACAGCGTCCGCGAGGCGGTCGGGCTGCTGCTGCAGGACACGGTGCTGCCCGACGTGACCGCCACCGAGGCGATCGGCCAGGGCCGCGACGGCGCCACGCAGGAGGAGATCGAGCAGGCCGCCCGCGCCGCCGGGATCCACGACGTGCTGGCCGCGCTGCCCGACGGCTACGCGTCCCGGCTCGGCCGCGGCGGATCCCGCCTCTCCGGCGGTGAGCGCCGACGCGTCGTGATCGCCCGCGCCCTGCTGCGCGACAGCCCCGTGCTCGTCCTCGACGAGCCGACGACCGGCCTCGACGCCGACACCCGCGACGCGCTGCTCCCGCCGCTGCGCCGCCTGACCGAGGGTCGCACGACGATCGTCGTCACCCACGACCCCGAGGTCATGGCGTGGGCCGACCGCACCGTCGCGTTGTGCGACGGTCGCGTCGTCGACGACGGTCCCCTCATCCTCACCGGACACGGGAGTCATGCATGAGGCCGTACGCGCCCGGGCGGGAGATCGTCCCCGGCATCGAGGTCATCGGGCACATCGCGCGGTCGCGTCGCCAGGACGTGTACGACGCGTGGTCGCACGGCCGCGCGTGCCGCGTGGTGGTCAAGGTGCTGCGTCCCGACCGGCGCGAGGAGCCCCGCGCGGCCGCTGCGCTGATGCGCGAGGGGCGGCTGCTGCGGAGCACGACGCACCCGCACGTGGTGCGGGCCTACGAGGTGCACCGCGAGCCGTTGGCGGCGGTGGTGCTCGAGACGCTCGGTGGCCGCACGCTCGATCACATGGTGGAGCACGACGAGCCGCTCGAGGCCGAGGACCTGCGGGTCGTGGCCGGCCAGCTGGCGTCGGCGGTGCATCACCTGCACGGGCTCGGGCACCTGCACCTGGATCTCAAGCCGGGCAACGTCACCGCCGACAACGGGCGGGTGACCGTGCTCGACCTGTCGCACGCCCGCCGGCCCGGTCGTGTTCGGGCCGGTCATGGCACCTGGTGCTACTCCGCGCCCGAGCAGATCCGCGGCGGCGCGGTCGATGCGGCCGCCGACGTGTGGGGCGTGGCGATCGTGCTGCACGCCCTGGCCACCGGCGAGCGCGTGCTGATCGCCCGCGCCGAGGACCTGGATGTCGACGAGCCGCAGCTGCACGGCCCGATCCCGTCGCTGGCGATCGACCGACCGGACCTGCCGGACGATCTGGTCGGGCTGATCGACGGGGGCCTGGCAATCGACCCGGCGGACCGACCGCCGATCGGGGCGCTGCTGGGGGGACGCCCGGACGCGTGACGGGGCGGCGGATCGTTGGGAGGCGACGACCGGTGGCCGTCGCGGCGCCCCAAGCGACTACTCGGTGGTGTCGGCCTTGATGGTGGCGATGAGGTCACCGGTGTTGATCGGCTCACCCTCGGTCGCGGCAAGCTTCACGATCCTGCCGGCCTTGTGCGCGGTGATCTCGTTCTCCATCTTCATCGCCTCGATGATGCAGATCAGATCACCCTCCGCGACCTCCTGCCCCTCCTTCGCAACGACCTTCCACATATTGCCCTGAATCGGGGAGGGCAGATCGTCGGCGCCACCAGCGCCAGAGCCCTTGCGCTCGGTGCGCTTCTTCTTGGCCGGCGCCGCGGCAGCACCGTTGCCCCCGGAAGCCACCGGACCGAACGCCGCCCCATGCACCTTCACATCGAACTTCCGACCCGACACCTCCACGACATAGTCACGAGTGACCGTCTCGTCGTCATCCGGATCGACCGGCACGACCGGCTCCGCGGGCGCCGTGGACTTCAACCACACCTTGTCCTCCAACAACTCGGTGCACGTGGAGGCCTTCGCCCAGTTGTCGGTCGCGAAGATCGCGCGATGGAACGGAAGAAGGGTCGTCAAGCCCTCGATCTTGTACTCATCCAACGCACGGAGCATCCGCTGGGTGGCCTGCTCACGATCGGCATCCCACACGATGAGCTTGGCAACCATCGGGTCATACATCGGCGACACGATCCCGCCCGCCCCAACACCCGAATCGACACGCACGCCCGGACCCGTCGGCTCCAGATACGCACCGATCGCGCCCGGCGTCGGCGCGAAGTTCATCGGCGCCGACTCCGCATTGATCCGCGCCTCGATCGCATGACCACGCAGGACGACATCCTCCTGCTCGTAATCCAACGGCAAACCAGCCGCGGCCTTGATGCCCTGCTTGACGATGTCGATACCGGTGACGGCCTCCGTCACGCAATGCTCAACCTGCACCCGGGTGTTCATCTCCAAGAAGAAGTACTCCCCATCCTGGAGCATCCCCTCGATCGTGCCCGCACCGACGTAGTTCACGGCCTTCGCCGCATCGATACCGATCTTGCCGATACGCGCACGCATCTCCTCATCGACGACCCACGGCGGCGCCGGGGCCTCCTCGATCAACTTCTGATGGCGCCGCTGGATCGAGCAATCACGCTCACCCAAATGAATGCAGTTGCCGTGCTTGTCGGCAATGACCTGCACCTCCACATGACGCGGATTGGGCAGATACCGCTCCAAATACACCGTGCCGTCGGAGAAGAACTTCTCACCCTCACGCGACGCACCCTCGAACGCCGCCTTCAGCTTGTCCTCCGTCAACGCGACACGGAAGCCCTTACCGCCACCACCGGACGCCGCCTTCACCGCGACCGGGAACCCGATCTCGTCGTTGGCGATCCGCAACGCATCCTCATACGTATCGACCGGCTCGGTCGTGCCCGGCACGATCGGCACCCCGGCCTTCTGCATCAGATCGCGGGCCTTCGTCTTGGACCCCATCGCATCGATCGCCGACGCCGGCGGCCCGATGAACGTGATCCCCTCCGCCTCCAACCGCTCCACGAACGGGGCGTTCTCGGCGAGGAAGCCGTACCCGGGGTGCACCGCCTCCGCACCCGACTCACGAACGACCTCGATGATCCGATCGACGTTCAAATAGCTCTTCGCCGCCTCCGCGGGACCGAGCAGATACGCCTCATCGGCCCGCTGAACATGCAGCGCATCCCGATCGAGCTCCGAATACACCGCCACCGTCTCGATGCCGAGCTCCTCGCACGCCCGCATCACACGGATGGCGATCTCCCCGCGATTGGCGACCAGAATCTTCCCGAACATAGGCGCGGCAAGGGTATTGGATCGGGGGCAGGCCTCGCCGTTCGGGCCGGTCGCACCCACCGGACGGCGGGGGCCCGGATGGCGGGGCGGTCGATCTCGTGGCGGATCCGGACCCGCGCCACCCGATCCGGGTCCGGCGTCACCCCGCGGGGCGATCTCGCCACGCGGCGCAGCGGTCCGTCAGCGGATCATGCCGCCGCCGACGGTGTCGTTCGTGCCCTCGTCGATGAGGATGAACGCCCCCGTCGCGCGGTCGCGGTCGTACGGATCGGCGACGAGCGGGCGCTTGACCCGCAGCCGCACCCGGCCGATGTCGTTGAGCTCCAGCTCCGTGACGCCGCCACTCGATCCGGCCGCCTGCACGCGCTCGAGCGTGTGCAGGTCGAGCCGGTCGACGATCGCGTCGACGCGCGCCACGGTGGTGGTGGTCGTGTGCTTGACGAGCAGGCGCTGGCCGGCGGACAACGGCCGGTCGCCCATCCAGCACACGTCGGCCTCGAACTCGCGCAGGACCAGGTCGCTGCGGTCGTCGGGGGCCGGATTCCCGTCCCGGTCCGTCCCCTCGGCGTCGACGATCACGTCGCCGCGACTGACGTCGATGTCGTCGGTGAGGTGCACGGTGACCGACTGCGGCGACGTCGCCTCGTCCAGGTCCCCGTCGAGCGTCTCGATCCGCTCGATCGTCGACCGCCGACCCGAGGGCAGCACGACGATCTCGGCCCCTGGACGCAGCACGCCACCGGCGACCTGGCCGGCGTAGCCACGGTAGTCGTGCAGGTCGTCGGACGCGCCGCCGACACCGTCCTCGCCTTCCACCCGCGGGGGCGCGCCGTGTCCGGGGCGGATCACCCACTGCACGGGGAACCGCAGGTCGGTGAGGTTGCGGTCCTGCGAGACCTGCACCGTCTGCAGGTGCTCCAGGAGGGTCGGTCCGCCGTACCAGTCCGGCATCGCGTCGCCGCGCTCGACGACGCCGGTGCCGTGCAGCGCGCTGAGCGGGATGACGTGGATGTCGGGGATCCCGAGCCGCTGCGAGATGTCGGCGACCTCCGCCGCGATCTCGTCGTAGCGCTCGCGCGACCAATCGACGAGATCCATCTTGTTGACCGCGAACGTCACGTGGCGCACGCCGAGCAGCGAGGCGATGAAGCTGTGGCGACGGGTCTGCTCGACGACGCCGAGGCGGGCGTCGACGAGCACGATCACGACGTCGGCCGTCGACGCGCCGGTGACCATGTTGCGCGTGTACTGCACGTGCCCCGGCGTGTCGGCCAGGACGAACGACCGGTCGCCGGTGGTGAAGTACCGGTAGGCGACGTCGATCGTGATGCCCTGCTCGCGCTCGGCGCGCAGGCCGTCGGTCAGCAGCGACAGGTCGACCGCACCCTCGCCGTGGCGTCGCACCGACGCGGCCTCGACCTGCTCGAGCTGGTCGACGAGCACCTGCTTGGTGTCGTAGAGCAGCCGGCCGATCAGCGTCGACTTGCCGTCGTCGACCGATCCGGCGGTGGCGACCCGGAGCAGGTCGGCGGTCGTGACCGCGTCGTCGACCATCAGAAGTACCCCTGCGTCTTGCGATCTTCCATCGCCGCTTCGGATGCCCGGTCGTCGGCGCGGGTCTCGCCGCGCTCGGTGACGCGGGTCGCGGCGATCTCGGTCACGACGTCGTCGAGCGTCGTGGCCGTCGACGCGACGGCGCCGGTGATCGTCAGGTCGCCGACGGTGCGGTACCGCACGCTGAGCCGCTCGACCGTCTCCCCGTCGTGCGGCTGCACGAACGCGCTGACCGCGTAGAGCATGCCGTCGCGGCGCACGACGTCGCGATCGTGGGCGAAGTAGATCGGCGGCAGCTCGAGCTGCTCGCGGGCGATGTACTGCCACACGTCCAGCTCGGTCCAGTTGGAGATCGGGAACACGCGGACGTTCTCGCCCTGACGCAGCCGGCCGTTGTAGAGGTTCCACAGCTCGGGGCGCTGGTTCTTGGGGTCCCAGCCCCCGAAGTCGTCGCGGAACGAGAAGATCCGCTCCTTCGCGCGGGCGCGCTCCTCGTCGCGGCGGGCGCCGCCGAAGCAGGCGTCGAAGCCGTGCTCCTCGATGGCGTCGAGCAGGGTCTGCGTCTGCTGCTGGTTGCGCGAGCTGCCGGGACGTGCCGCGTCGTACCCGTCGGCGACGCGACCGGCGTCGATCGTGTCCTGGACCTTCGCGACGATCAGCCGCTCGCCGAGCTCCTCGACGCGACGGTCGCGGAAGTCGAGGACCTCGGGGAAGTTGTGCCCCGTGTCGACGTGCAGCAGCGGGAACGGGAACCTGCCGGGACGGAACGCCTTCTCGGCCAACCGCAGGAGGACGATCGAGTCCTTGCCGCCCGAGAACATGAGCGCGGGCCGCTCGAGCTCCGAGGCCACCTCGCGCATGATGTGGATCGCCTCGGCCTCGAGCGCATCGAGCTTGGTCAGCCCGCCGCCGGGCGGGCTCGTGCGGGTCAGCGGGGTCACGGTCATGCGGGAACGACCTCCAGGCGCGAGCGCCGTCGATGGACGAGAAGAGCAGACAGGCCCGCGAGGAGCGGGGCGCCGACGATGACCCAGGCGGGCACGTCGACGCCGGCCTTGCCGAGGACCGCGAGCGCACTCGCGAGCAGGACGCACGCCAGGACGGGGCGCAGGCCGTTTGCCGGGATGCGCGGCAGCAGCCACGTGCCGAGCCACACACCGGGGATCGAGCCGATGAGCAACGTGCCGGTGAGGACGAGGTCGACGTTGCCGACGGCGCCGTGGGCGAGCGCCGCGGTCCACAGCAGGATCGCGGCGTGGAACACGTCGGTGCCGACGACGCGGTGCGGCGTCAGACGGAAGATGAGGATGAGCGCCAGGCCGATCAGGGCGCCGGACCCGACCGACGTCATGCCGAGGATCGCGCCCATCACCGCGCCGATGACCAGGGCCTGGATCCGTACCCGGCGCGACATCTCGACGGTGTGGCGCTCACGGTCGGCGGCACCCGGCATGAACAGGACGCGGTAGAGGATCGCCCCGGCGACGACGAGCAGGGCCCCGGCGACGCCGGCGAGGAGCGCCTCGTCGAAGTCGTCGCCGTAGCGGGAGTGGAGATGGGTGACGACCCAGACACCGACCAGCGATCCGGGGACCGATCCGAAGGCGAGCCACTTGGACACCCCCAGGTCGACCGTGCCGATCCGCAGGTGGCGCCACCCACCGACGGTCTTCGTGACCGCGCCGTAGGCGAGGTCGGTGCCGATCGCGACGGTCGGCGGCACCCCGCCGCCGAGGATGAGGAGCGGCGTCATCAGCGATCCGCCGCCGATGCCCGTGAGCCCGACGAGCGTCCCGACCAGGAGGCCGAACGCGATGTACTGCGGCTCCACGGGCTACGCATCCTCGACGTGCAGTCCACACTCGGTCTTGTCGGTGGTCGCCCAGCGACCCTCCCGGCCCGACCCGGCGGCGGTGCAGGGCACGCAGCCGATCGATGCGTAGCCCTGGTCGTGCAGCGCGTTGTACGGCAGATCGCGCTCCGCGATCCGTCGCCACACGTCCTTGTGCGTCCAGTCGGCCAGCGGGTTGAGCTTGACGAGGCCGAACGCCGGGTCCCACTCGACCTTGCGGGCCCCGGCCCGGGTCGGGGACTGCTCGCGGCGGATGCCGGTGATCCAGGCGTCCAGGTGCGACAGGCCCTCGCGGAGCGGCCCGACCTTGCGGATGCCGCAGCAGGCGGACGGGTTGCGCTTCCACAGCTCGGGGCCGTGCTCGGCGGCCTGCTCGTCGACCGTCGGCCCGTGCCACCGCTCGACGGTGATCCCGTAGCGCTGCTCGACCCGCATCCACACATCGTAGGTCTCGGGGAAGAGCAGGTCGGTGTCGAGGGCGAAGACGCGGGCGTCCGGACGGATCGAGAAGACGATGTCCAGCAGCACCGACTCCTCCTGCTGGAACGAGGAGGCCAGGGCGATCCCGGGGTGGAACGTGTCGAGACCCCAGGCCACGACCTCCTCGGCGGTGGCGCCCTCGAGATCGGGGATCTCGACCGGGCGCCCGTCGCGCGTCGTCGGCGCGACGGCATCACCCACCGGGACGGACGATGCGATGTCAGGGCGGGCGTTCACGGGTGCGATCCGGGTGAGGGAACGGCCCGGACTCCAAAAGGTAGCAAACCCTCCCCGGAATCAAGCCATATCGGGATTCGGGGTTGAGCGGGACCGGCCGCCCCGTGGAGCTAGTTGATGCGCTTGAAGATGCGCCAGTACTTCGTCCCCAGGCGCGCGCCCTCGTTGGTCTGCTCGATGTGGACGTGATCGGTGTGCGGGTTCGGTCCGCCGTACGGGCGCACGAGGACCCGGTTGCCGCGCACGCTGTACTGGCGCCGGTTCCAGATCCAGTACTGCACACCCAGCGCGCGGGCCTGCGCGGCGCCGTTGCGGCTCAGGCGCCTGTTGAACGCCGTGACCTGCCGCCGGTGCGCACGCTTGCCCGCGTCACGGAACCAGTCGCTGGCGCGTCCGACCCCGTGGATGCTCGTCTTGCTCAGGTCGGCGGTGTTCTGGCGGCAGTTGAACCCCTGGATCGTGGCCGGACCCCAGTTGTGGCGCAGCCACCCCTGCAGGCGCTTGGCACCGACGGTGAAGCCGCTCGTGCAGTTGCGGCCACCGTTCCATGCGGGCGCGTCGTCGTAGTGGCCGACGTCCTTGGTCCGCTTGACGTCCTTGGGCCACTTGGTCTTGGCGGCGGACCCACCACCGTCGATGGGGATGACGGCGGACGACGGCGCGGCGACGGCGGTACCTGCGCCGATGGCGACGGTGAGCGCCATCGCGGCCCGCAGCCGACGAGCCGAGGAGAGGGACGGGAACGACATGGAAGGGCTCCTGGTGGGACTCGGGACGGCGTCGCCGGACGGCGACGCGGGGCCAATCTCGCACAGCCCCGCCCCGCCGACGGCGGGCCCTCACGAACCGCTCAGGGCACGTGAGAATCGATGAGGATCCTGTGATGAACCGGTGTACGCACCGGTTCATCGGGCGACCTGAGACCCCCTGCACCGCGGCGCCGGACCGGGCCGGAAGCCACCCGACGCGATGCGGTCCGGCCGCCGGCCGGCGCGGCGTCAGCGCTCGCGGGGGACGAGCGCGAGCAGCTGGGCCGCGGGGCCGCCGACCGTTGTGGCGGCCTCCAGGTTCTCCGCCCGCAGGTCGTGCGCGGCCGCCCAGGCGGCGACGGCATCCGACGTGCCGTGGGTCTCGACGATCAGGACCGGACGGTACGCGGCGACCGTCCGTTCCAGCCCCTCGAGGACGCCGATCTCGGCACCCTCGACGTCGATCTTCACGACGTGGGGCGGGCGCACCGGGAGGGACGGGAGCGGGATCGCACCGTCGCCGGGCGGTCGCGCGGCGTCCGCCGGGGTCTCCGTCCCGGGGGTGGCCGCCGCCGACGGTTCGAGGAGAGCGTCGAGCGGGATCGATGGGACCCGGATCCGCGTCCCGGATGCGTGGCCGGCGACGGTCTCGGCGAGGTGCGCCCACGCGCCGTCTCCCGGGACGACGAGGTCGAGCTCGCCCTCCTCCCGCCATGCCGCGACGGCCACGGCGCGGATCTGGTCGAGTCCGTTGAGGGCGGCCGCGGCCGCGGCCGCGTCGATGTTGCCGGGGAGCGGGTCGATCGCCAGCACCTCGCCGTCCGGACCGGCGATACGCGCGCCGAGCAGCGCGAAGTAGCCGAGATTGGCGCCGACGTCCCACAGCACGCCGCCCGGGGGCAGGTGGCGGCGCAGCGCCTCGGCGACCGGCGGCTCGACGATCCCGCGGACGATCAGCCCGGCCTGGGCGTGGTCGAGCGGCAGGTGCTCGGTCGGCACCGCCAGGCCGACGCCGATCCCGCCGGCGATGCGGATCGGCCCGCGGCGGACGAACGCCTCGGCCGCGCGTACGACCGGCCCGAGCGCGCGGGACGCGCGCCACGCGCGGCGGCGTTCGACGCTCACCCGGGTGAGGAGCCGCAGCAGCCGGGTGCGCAGCAGGACCGGGTCGCGCCCGGGCGCGACCGGGGTGCTGGTCGGGCTCAGCGGCCCGGTGCGTCGGCGTCGGCGTCCCACGCCGCGGCGTGGGCGAGCGCCTCGCGGCGCGCGACCTGGGACCAGCGGGACTCGCTCGGACCACTGTCGACGGCGACGGCGGTATCGCGGAGGAACTGCTCGACGACGGCGACGAGGGCCGCGGCCTCCTCCGGCGTCGCGGACGCGGGAACCTCGATGCGCTGGGGGCCGGTGCCGGACATGGCTCCCACCCTATCGACACCCGCGCGAGGCGGGCCACCGTGCGGCCCGGCGTCCGCCCGGCCGGCGGGCGGTCAGGTCGCGCCGACCGTGCGGTCGGCGAGGAACGCCTCGATGAGGCGCAGATGCTCGGCGAGCGGCAGCAGGAACGAGTCGTGCCCCCACGGCGACGAGACGTGGCGCCGCGTCACCGGGACCGACGCCGCGACGAGCGCGTCGGCGATGCGGTCGCTGTGATCGCCGCCGAATCGCCAATCGGTCGTGAAGCTCTCGACCAACACGCGGGTCCCCGCCGCCGCCACCGCCGCGAGCCGCCCGCCGGCGTCGTCTCGGGCGAACGGCGCGAACCCGTCCATCACCCGGGTCAGGTACAGGTAGCTCAGGGCGTCGAATCGCTCGAGGAAGCTGTCGGCCTGGTGCGCCAGGTAGTGCTCGACCTCGAAGTCCGGCGCGAACCAGCCGTGCCCGTCGAGCGCGATCGATGGCGTGCCGTCATCGGGCCGGTCACGGCGTGCCCGGTCGAACTTGGCCGTCAGGGCCTCCTCCGACACGTAGGTGACGTGGCCGAGCATCCTCGCCGCCGCCAGGCCGGCGAGCGGACCGGGGCCGTCCGGTGCGTAACGTCCGCCCTCGAAGTCCGGGTCGCGCAGGATGCCGGCGCGGGCCGCGGTCGACAGCGCGATGTTCTGCGCGCTCAGCCGGGCGGAGGCGCAGACGACCACCGCGCGCTCGACCTCGGTCGGCGCGGTCAGCGCCCACTCCAGCGCCTGCATCCCGCCGAGCGACCCGCCGACGACCGCGTGGACGCGCTCGATGCCGAGGTACCGCAGCAGCGCGCGCTGGACGGTGACGAGATCGGCGACGGTGAACGCGGGAAAGTCCAGGCCGTACGGGGCACCGGTGCGCGGGTCGGGCGAGAGCGGCCCGGTCGTTCCGGCGCAGCCGCCGAGCAGGTTGGCGCAGACGACGAAGAACCGATCGGTGTCGACCGCGCGGCCGGGGCCGATCGCGCTGTCCCACCAGCCTCGCCGCGCCGGGTTCCCGTGGTGACCGGCCGCGTGCGCGTCGCCGGTCAGGGCGTGGCAGACGACGACGACGTTGTCGCGCGCCGGCGACAGCGTGCCGTAGGTCTCGTACGCGACTTCGACCGGCGCGAGCGTGCTTCCCGACTCCAACCGCAGCGGGGCGTCGGTTGAGAACAGCTCGGCGCGGCTCGTCCGGACGAGCCCCAGGCCGGGGCCCAGGTCGACCTCTCGGCCGGAGTCGAGGCTCTCGTGCGTCATCGCTCGCCCACGCTACGCGACGTCCGCCGCGTGCGCCGACCGGGCGGGACGGGATCCGGCGGGCGTCACGCCCCCCGGTTCCCCTCCCCGCCGGAATCTCAGGCCGTGGCCCCGCGCGAGGCAGCCAGCGCCTGGTCGAGGTCGGCCTTGAGGTCGTCGATGTGCTCGATGCCGACCGAGAGGCGCACCGTGTCGGGCGTGACGCCCGCGGCGGCGAGCTCCTCCTCGTTGAGCTGCGCGTGCGTCGTCGAGGCGTTGTGGATCGCCAGCGACTTCGCGTCGCCGATGTTCGCGAGGTGACTGAACAGCTCGAGGCTGTCGATGAACTTGCGGCCGGCGTCGAAGCCGCCCTTGACGCCGAAGGTCACCAGCGCGCCGCCTCCCCCGACGAGGACGCGACCGGCGACCTCGTGGTACGGGCTCGACGCCAACCCCGGGTAGGCGACCCAGGCGACGTCGGGGTGGTCCTCGAGGTGCTTCGCGACGGCGAGCGCGTTCTCGTTGTGGCGCTCCATCCGCAGGGTCAGCGTCTCGACGCCCTGGAGGATGAGGAACGCGTTGAACGGCGACAGCGCCGCGCCGGTGTTGCGCAGCAGCACGGTGCGGGCGCGCATGACGTAGGCGATCGGGCCGACCGCGTCGGACCAGACGACGCCGTGGTAGGACGGGTCCGGCTTGGCGAGCGTCGGGAAGCGGTCGGCGTGGGCGGCCCAGTCGAAGCTGCCGGCGTCGACGATCGCGCCGCCGATCGAGGTGCCATGGCCGCCGAGGAACTTCGTCAGCGCGTGGACGACGACGTCGGCGCCCTGCTCGATGACGCGTGCGCCGACCGGGCTCGGGACCGTGTTGTCGACGACGAGCGGCAGGCCGGCGGCGTGGGCGGCCTCGGCCCAGGCGGGGACGTCCAGGACGTTGAGCTTGGGGTTGCCGACGGTCTCGCCGAAGACGAGCTTCGTCCGCTCGTCGGCGACCCGCGCGACGGCCCCGGGATCGTCGGCGTCGACGAACCGCACCTCGATGCCGTACTGCGGCAGCGTGTGGGCGAAGAGGTTGTACGTGCCGCCGTAGAGCTGCGAGACGGAGATGACGTTGTCGCCGGCCTGCGCGATGTTGAGGATCGCGTAGGTCGTGGCGGCCATGCCGGACGCCGTGACGAGCGCCGCGGCGCCGCCCTCGAGCTGTGCCACGCGCTGCTCGAGCACGTCCCACGTCGGGTTCATGATCCGCGTGTAGATGTTGCCCGGCTCGCTGAGCGCGAACAGGTTGGCCGCGTGCTCGGTGTCGTTGAAGACGTAGGAGGTCGTCTGGTAGATCGGCACCGCCCGCGCGTTGGTGGCCGCGTCGGGCTCCTGGCCGCCGTGCAGGGCGATCGTCTCGGGGCGGTACTGTGGGGCGTCGGACACGGGCGGTTCCTCGTCGGGTCGAAGACGGCGGGTCGCTCACCGACCGGCCGGGGAGACCGGCACTATATCCGCAAACTCGAAGCAGAATTGGGGTTTTCGGTGGTCTCGCGGGGCCGCAGGGCCGCAGGGCCACCGCGAAGCGGCCCCGCACCCCGGTCCGGGTCGTACCTGGTGCGATGCACCCGCTCATCGCGGGCCGATGACTCCCGGTACGGCGTCCGCACACCGCTCGCCGACGCCCACCGCCTACAGCGGGATGTTGCCGTGCTTGCGCTTGGGCACCGGCACGCGCTTCGTGCGCAGCACGCGCAGGGCGCCAGCGACCTGGATCCGGGTCTGCGACGGCTCGATCACGTCGTCGATGTACCCGCGCTCGGCCGCGACGTACGGGTTGGCGAACCGGGCCTTGTAGTCGTCCATCAGGATCTTGCGGCGCTCGTCGGGCGTCGGCGATCCGGCGATGTCGCGGCGGTAGATGATGTTGACCGCGCCCTCGGCACCCATCACGGCGACCTCGGCCTGCGGCCAGGCGAAGTTGAAGTCCGAGCCGAGGTGCTTGGACGCCATGACGTCGTAGGCGCCACCGTACGCCTTGCGGGTGATGACGGTGACCTTCGGGACGGTCGCCTCGGCGTAGGCGTAGAGCATCTTGGCGCCGTGGCGGATGATGCCGTTCCACTCCTGCGAGGTGCCGGGCAGGAACCCGGGGACGTCGCAGAAGGTGACGATCGGGATGTTGAACGCGTCGCAGGTGCGCAGGAACCGGGCGGCCTTCTCGGACGCCTCGATGTCGAGCACGCCGGCCATCTGCTGCGGCTGGTTCCCGACGACCCCGACGGCGTGTCCCTCGATCCGGGCGAACCCGACGAGGATGTTGCGCGCGAAGTGCTCGTGGACCTCGAAGAACTCCTCGTCGTCCACGACGAGCTTGATGACGCCCCGCATGTCGTACGGCTTGTTGGGGTTCGCCGGAACCGCGTCGTTGAGCTCCGGCACGTCGCGGTCGACCGGGTCGGCGCTGGGCAGGACCGGCGGCGTCTCCAGGTTGTTCTGCGGCAGGAACGACAGGAGGTAGCGCGTCTCCTCCAGGGCGTGGTCCTCGTCCTCGAACGCGAAGTGGGCGACGCCCGACTTCGTGTTGTGGCTCATCGCCCCGCCGAGCTCCTCGAACCCGACCTCCTCACCGGTCACCGTCTTGATGACGTCGGGGCCGGTGATGAACATGTGGGAGGTCTCCTTGACCATCCCGATGAAGTCCGTGATCGCGGGCGAGTAGACCGCGCCACCGGCGCAGGGCCCCATGATCAGCGAGACCTGGGGGATGACGCCGGACGAGTCGACGTTGCGCTGGAAGACCTCGCCGTAGGCGCCGAGCGAGACGACGCCCTCCTGGATCCGTGCGCCGCCGGAGTCGTTGATGCCGATGACCGGGCAGCCGATCTTGGCGGCCAGGTCCATGACCTTGCACATCTTCTCGCTCATGACCTCGCCGAGCGAGCCGCCGAAGACCGTGAAGTCCTGGCTGAAGACGGCGACCGGGCGGCCCTCGATCGTGCCGTGACCGGTGACGACCGCGTCGCCCCAGGCCCGCGACTTCTGCATGTCGAAGTCATGGGTGCGGTGCCGGACGAACGTGTCGAGCTCCTGGAACGAGCCCTCGTCGAGGAGCTTCTCGATCCGCTCGCGCGCGGTGTACTTGCCCTTGGCGTGCTGCTTCTCCACCGCCTGCTCGGAGGCGGAGTGGATCGCCTGGTGGCGAAGATCGCGGAGGAGGTCGAGCTTCTCCTCGAACGTCTCGGGCGATTGCAGACGCTGGCTCATAGGGTCGGGGATGCTATCCGCGCTCCCGTCCGCGACGCCGCCCGACGGCTCGTGAACCGGACGGACGTCCTGTTGGACGTCGTCGGGAAGCCCGATGTGGACGTCCTCCGCTGTGCCGATCGGCGGGCTGCCCGGGGCTCCCATGCCGCGCACCGTATCGGCGCGCTCCCGGGCCGGGGAGCGCGACCGACCGTCGACCCGACGGCCGTCCGGCGCTCGCGCCCGTCGGCCCGCGCCCGCTCGTCCATGTGACCAAACGGTTGTGCGCGTACGCCGACGCCACCGTACGCGCACAGATCGGCCACATCTCCGCGACACGCTGGACACAACCGGGCGGGGCGGGGCCGGGATCGTCGCGCGTCGGCGGTCGCGTCCCGAGGAGGCGATCCGTCACCCCATCCACCCACACGAGGACCCCGGATGCTCGATCCCAACCTCTTGGCGCGCCGCCGACGTCGGCGCGCCTCACTCCTGGCCACCGGACTCATCGTCCTGGGCGCGCCGGCCGTCGCCACCACCACGGCGTCCGCCGCCGCCGAGCCGACGCCCGCCGCCGAGCGCGAACCGCTCTCGCTCGTCGACACGACCGAGAAGATCGGGCCGGGCGTGACGCTCCGGCACGTGAAGACCGTCAAGCGCACGGCCCTCCGCCCGAGCGCGAACGGCACGTCCTGGTACGACTACCACGTCCTCACGGCCGATCTCGCCAACGGCGTGGTCTCGTCGGACCTGCTCACCGGCGAGCACGTCACCTCGACCGGCGCGATCTCCGGGAAGGCCGACAAGGCCGGGGCCGTCGCCGGCATCAACGGCGACTTCTTCGACATCGGGAACTCCGGCGCGCCGCACGGCATCGCCATCAAGGGCGGCGAGCTCCTGAAGGGTCAGAACCAGGGCTCGTGGGGCAACGCCGGCGTCGGCCAGGACGGCATCGGCCGGACGATGGTCGACGTCTCGCTCGAGGCGAAGGCGACCTTCGGCGGCACCGAGCACCCGATCGCGACGCTCAACGCGCCGAACGTCAACAGCCAGGCCCCGGCCGGATCGATCGTCGCCTTCACCCCGCACTGGGGCGCGACGAGCCGGGCGCGCGGCGTCAACGGTGCGACCGACATCGCCGAGGTCCTCGTCCGCGACGGCAAGGTCGTGTCGGTGAACCCGACCGGCGCCGGTGCGGAGGCGATCGCGAAGAACGAGCTCTACCTCGTCGGCCGCGAGGCGGGCGCCGAGGCGATCCGGGCACTGGAGCCCGGCGACGACGTCGCGCTCACGTACGGCCTGAAGGACGAGATCGCGAAGCAGCTGAAGTTCGCGGTCGGCGGCAACCGGGAGCTCGTGCGGGACGGCGAGATCGTGCCGCAGACCGACCACTCGATCGCCCCGCGGACCCTGATCGGGTTCAAGGACGGCGGCAGGACGATGATCATGGTGACGGCCGACGGGCGCCAGGCGCCGGTCGACGGCCTGACCTTCCCCGAGGCCGCGGACCTCATGCACCGGCTCGGCGCCGAGTCGGCGGTGAACCTCGACGGCGGCGGCTCGACGACGATGGTCGCCCGCCGGCGGGGCAACGACCGGGTGAGCGTGCGCAACAGCCCGTCGGACGGCGTCGAGCGCGCCGATCCCAACGGCGTCGGCGTCTTCGTCGCGCCGGGCAGCGGCAAGGCCGAGGAGCTCGTCCTCACCCCCGACGAGCCGAAGGTGTTCCCGGGCATGCACCGGACGCTCGACGTGAAGGCGGTCGACAGCAACGCGGTCGCGGTGCCGGTCGCGCGTGGCGACGTGCGCTGGAGCGCGAAGGGCGGCACGGTGTCCAACGGGCTCGTCGGGGCACCCGCCGACGCGAAGGGCACGATCGACGTCCGCAGCACGATCGACGGCGCCCAGACCGACACGAAGGTCCGGGTCCTCGGGCCGCTCGCGTCGCTGGAGCTGTCGAGCAACCGCCTCTCGATCCCCGAGATGGCGAGCTCGCCGGTGACGTTGCGCGTGACCGGTCGCGACGTGCACGGCTACACGACCCCGATCGAGGCGACCGACCTCGACCTGGAGTACGACCGCTCGGTGGTGCGGATCACCCCCGACGGCCACCACCTGCGGGTCACCCCGCACGGTGACGGCGGCACGGTGCTGCAGGTGAAGGTCGCCGGTGAGGAGGCGAAGCTCCCGATCACCGTCGGCGTCGAGACGAAGCACATCCTCGACTTCGAGCAGCAGGACGTCGGCGACCCGCCGAAGCCGATGTGGAAGACGAGCGGGACCGCCGGGACGGCGAAGACGCTCGCGAACTCCCCCGACGGGCTGAAGCTCACGTACGCGAAGGCCCGGAACTTCGGGTTCACCGCGAACGGGAGCGGCCCCGAGGTCCAGCCCGCGCTGCCGGGCCAGCCGCTCCGCGTGCGGCTCTCGGTGCACTCGACCCAGGCGGTCGAGATGAGCTACGTGACGCTCCGTCAGGGTGACGGGTCGTACGTCGGGCTCTACGGGCCGTCGATCAAGCCGGGCTGGCAGGACATCACCGTGACGCTCCCGACCGGCACGGAGTACCCGCTGTCGTTCGACGCCTTCCAGGGCATCGAGACGAACGGCGCCCGACAGGCCGACGGCGAGCTGACGATCAAGTCGCTCGAGGTCGACGTCGCCGCCGACGTCGAGATCCCGCCGATCCCGGCGCTCCGCCCCGACCGGCTGGTCTCGCCCGACGGCCGCACGAACGGCGAGGACGACTGGTCGTACGCGACGTTCTCGGACATCCAGTTCACCGCGACCGACCCGACGCTGGCGAAGGTCGGCATCGCGGGCCTGGAGCGCGTGCGCGCGACCGACGCCGAGGTCGTCGTCCTCAACGGCGACATCACCGACTTCGGCGAGGCCGCCGACGTCGAGATCGCCCGCGACACGCTCGAGGCCGGCGGCTGCCAGCTCGTGCCGTTCGAGCAGGAGATCGGCAAGCAGCTCCCCGCGAGCAAGACGGACGAGTCGATCCCCTGCCTCTACGTCCCGGGCAACCACGAGTCCTACATCCGCGGATCGCAGGGCACGCTCGACCAGTGGAAGGCCGAGTTCGGCGACGCCTACGGGACGTTCGACCACAAGGGCACGCGGCTCATCCTGCTCAACAGCGCGCTGGGCAACCTGCGCGGCTCGGACTTCGAGCAGCTCGCGATGCTCGAGGCGGCGCTCGCCGACGCGGCGACGAACGACGACGTGCGGAACGTCGCGGTCTTCGCCCACCACCCGACGGACGACCCGGCCGAGACGAAGTCGAGCCAGCTCACCGACCGGACCGAGGTCGAGCTGCTCCGCACGCTGCTCGGCGACTTCCGCGAGAAGAGCGGCAAGGGCGTGTCGATGACGGGCTCCCACGCGCAGATCGCGCACGTCGACCGCGTCGAGGGCGTGCCGTTCTCGGTGCTCACCTCGACCGGCAAGTCGCCGTACGGCACCCCGGATCGCGGCGGGTTCACCGGCTGGACCCGGTGGGCCGTCGACCGTGACGCCGACGCCGACGGACAGTGGCTGACCGCCGACGTGCGGGCGTTCGCGCAGGAGATCACCCTGAACGCCCCGGAGGACGTGGAGGTCGGGACGAGCAGCGAGCTGTCGGGCTCGATCGTGCAGCCGTCGGGCGTGCAGCCCGGGTCGCGCGTCGTGCCGCTCACCTACCCGATGTCGGTGCGCTGGGGCGGGGACGACGCCCTGGCGATCGGCTCGGGCAGCGCGGCCGCCGACCGGGCGCGCCAGGCCGGAAAGGTCGCGATCCTCGACCCGGTCACCCGCAAGCTCACGGGCCTGCGAACGGGCGAGGTCACGGTGTCGGTGACCAACGACTCGATGCGGGAGTTCACCGACGAGGCGTCGTTGGCGCCGATCACGACCGAGGAGACGATCCAGGTCGTCGCGAACACGGGCCCGGGCCCGAAGGTCGCCATGACGCAGCCGGTGTTCGCCGAGCAGCCGCAGGGCTCGATCAGCACGCCGCAGCCGATCACGATCACGAACGACGGTGACCAGGCGCTGAAGATCGAGCGCCTGTCGATCGAGGCCGCCGACGAGGGCTCGAAGGGCGAGTTCCTCCTCGCGGACGGCGGGAGGACGCCGATCGAGGTCGCGCCGGGGCAGAGCCACGTCGTCCTCGTGCGGTACGCACCGGGTCGCGAGAACGTGACCTCCAGCGCCGAGCTCGTGATCGCGGACAACACCGCGGCGCGCGAGCACCGGGTCACGCTGACCGGCACGAGCCTGCCGCCCAACACCGGCAAGCCGGGCGAGGACGGCCAGGACGGCGCTCCGGGTGAGGATGGCCAGGACGGCCAGCCCGGTCAGGTCGGCGCACCGGGTCAGGACGGTGCGCAGGGTCCGAAGGGCGACACCGGCGGGTCCGGTGCGCAGGGTCTCAAGGGCGACAACGGCACCCCGGGCCCGCAGGGTCCGGTCGGCGCGACCGGTGCGCAGGGCCCGAAGGGCGACAAGGGCGCCGACGGCACGCTCTCGTTCACGACGAAGCGGACCAAGACCGCCGTCGTGCGACGGGGACGGCTGCTGCGCCTGGGCTTCACGGTCCGCAACACGACGACCGCCCGGGTCGGCCGCTCGACCGCGAAGGTCACGGTCCCCAAGCGGCTGAAGGTGTCCGGCCGGCGCACGCTGCGCGTCAAGACGCTCCGCGCCGGACAGGCCCGCTCGGTCAACGTGCGGCTCCGCGTCAGCCGCAAGGCGCGCCGGGGCACGCACACCGTCCGGGTGCAGCTCAAGGTCGGTGGCCGCACGGTCACCAACCGCGTGAAGGTCCGCGTCCGCTAGCGCAGCGCAGGGCGTCCCGCAGAGGGTCGTGGGACCATCGGTCGATGGTCCCCGCCCTCCGCGCTCGCGTCCTTCCGTTGCTCGTCGGCTCGCTCCTGGTGGGCCCACCGCTGACGGCGTCGGCCGGCGCCCACGGCGGCACGACCCTCGCCACCGGGCGCGCCGGCGACGCGCGCATCGTCGTCCAGGGCGCGGACCTGGCCGACGGATCCGGCGGGGTCGACCTGTCGGCGGTCCTCACCGGACCGGGATCGGGCCCGCAGTCCCGCGTGACGTTCTGGGTCCGTCCGGTCGCGGGGAAGGAGTTCCGGGCCCGCGCCACCCGCGACGAGGGCGGCACCCACCACGTCGACGTCGCCCGCGGCTCGCGCGGTGCCTGGCGCGAGTGGGAGGTCTCCGCCATCGTGCGGCTCGCCGGCGGCCGCACCGTGCGGGTGAGCACCGACCGTCGTGACCCGCCCGGTCCCGATCCGGCCGCGACGCCGACGGCCACCACGACGACCACGGCACCCGCGCCCGACGCCACGACCACCGAGGCACCCACGGCCACGACCGCCCCCGACGACGCCCCGGTGGACGTCACCGACGAGGGCGACGACGGCGCTCCCGGCTGGGCGATCCCGAGCCTCGTCGTGCTCGTGGTGCTCGCCGGTGGCGTCCTGGTCCTCCGTCGCCGGCGGACCTGAGCCCGCGGGCGGCCGACCGCCCTCGGGTGGCCGCTCCGGGCCGGCGTCGCACCCGGTCGCCGGGCGGCGGCGTCCGGATCGCGCCGGACCTACCGCTGCTGTGGCCGGCCCGCCCAGCTCCCGAGGGTGTCGGCGGCCGCCAACGCCTGGGCGGTCGTGCCGGCATCGTTGGGGTGCACCGGCGCCGACGGGGCGCCGGCGCGCTGCGTGCTCGCCCCGAGGAGCTGCCGGATGAGCTCCGCCGGTCCCTGCAGCGCCGGCAGCGCCGACAGGTACGGGTCGCCGGCGCCGATCGCGTGGCCCGCGAAGCGGCGCTCGGCGGCATCGGCCCGTGCGGCCACGCCGTGCGCGGCGGCGCTCTGCGCCATCTGTTCGTTGACCAGCGAGATCAGGTCCTCGACCACGCGGCGCTCGGCGGCGGTGAACGTGAAGCTGGCGAACGGGTTCCACCCGCTGCTGTGCTCGTCGACGACGTGCGGGTAGCCGAGGGCCAGGATGTCGGCGCCCGGCGCCGCGTCGCGGAGTTGGGCGAAGAGCCGGTCGTAGGACCGGCGCAGCGGGCCGCGGATCTGCGCCTCGGCCTTGCCGCGCGCGCCGAGGCAGTCACCGTCGAGGCACTGACCGAGGATCCCGATGAGGTTCGCGTCGTTGCCGCCCGCGACGACGGTGACGAGCGTCGGTCCGGAGCGGACGGTCGACTCGCGGACGAGCCCGTCGATCTGCGTCTCGCCGCCGAGCTGGCCGATGCCACCGTCGGCGCTGCGCAGCAGGTGCGGGATCATCGCCCCGTTGCACGCCAGCAGGACCGGCGCCGGCGCCAGGGTCGTCGGCAGCTTGCGCGACCACGCGCCGCGCGATTGCCCGCACGCCGCCGAGCCGAGCGCGCCGCCGACGCCGGCACCCGACGCGTACGAGTCGCCGAGCGCGATGTGGTTGGCGTAGCGGATCACCCCGGGCGGCCGGACCGACGGACCCTCGGCGGGCACGCCCGCGTCGCCGTCGGCGAGGGGCGTCACGACATAGGCGAGCCAGTGGCCGGCGGCATCCGGGGGGAGCGGGTCGGTGACGCTCAGCGCCGACGACCCGCCGGCGACCTCGACCGTGGTGCCGGACGTCCGATCGACCCGGGTCACCGTGTAGGCATCGGCCTCCGGGACCGCGTCCCAGGCGACGGTCGCGACGCCACCGGACGTCGTGGTGCGGATCGGGGCGAGGAGCCGCAGACCTGCGGCGGTCGCCGCACGACGACCCTCGACGCCCGGGATGCGAGCGCTGCGCGACCGCGTGCGGCGGACCCCGCCGGTCCTCAGCCGGTACCGCAGGCGGAACACGTACCGCCTGCCGGGGGTCAGGCGCCGGACCCGCGCGCTCCGGCCGTTGACCTTGCGCGCCTTCGTGCGGAAGCTCCGCGTGCCGCTGCGGCGCACCTGTACCTCGACGCGCCGCACACCGGATACGCGCCGCCAGCGGACCGTCGCCGTGCGACCGTCGACCGACACCCGCGGCGCGGCCGTCGAGACCGACGACCTCACCGTCGACCTGGCGTCGGCGCCCGCCGTCGCGACGCCCGACGAGAGCGTCACGACCGCGACGACCGCGACGACCGCGATGGTGGCGCGACGACGAGGCGTGGGATCGACGGCGTACATGACCCCGTGATCGGTCCGGGGCGTCGGCGGCTGAGGCCGGCGGGCCTCCACTCGACGCATGTTGCAGGTCGTCCGTCGATCGGTCCGGGCCGATCGGCGTACCGGGCCGGGGACCGAGCCCGATCGGTGGGATCCGCCGCGGGCCGGGTCGGGTCGCGGGCCGGGTCGGGTCGCGGGCCCGGTCGGGTCGCAGCCCGACGGGCGGAGCGCCGCCCGTCGATCAGACGTCGCCGCCGGCGGTGGGCGGCGCGCCCGTCTCGTCGTCGCCGCCGAAGCCCTCGCGGGCCAGGAACTCCTCGACCCAGAGCGGGTTGGCCTGCGACCGCGTGACGGTCGTCAGCAGGTCGGACATCGTCGCGACCTCCTCGACCTGCTCCTTCAGGAACCACTGGACGAACTGCTCGGACTGGTAGTCGCCGGCCTCGCGCGCGACCTTCGCGAGATGCTCGATCTGACGGGTGACCTCGCGCTCCTGCTCCAGCGCGGTGCGGACCGGCTCGACGATGTCGGTGAACGCGTTGATCGGCGCGGCGACCGCCGGGATCACCACGTCGGCGTCCTGGTCCATGAGGTACTGGACCATCTTGAGCGCGTGGCCACGCTCCTCCATCGACTGGCGGTAGAAGAACGACGCCAGTCGCGGAAGCGTCTCGCGGTCGTAGTGCACCGCGACGGCCACGTACTGCTGGCTGGCGGCGAACTCGTGGGCGATCTGGTCGTTGAGCGCGTCGACGAACGCTGGGGCGGGCATGCGTCGATGCTAGACGGTCGAATCCCCGACGGATCTCGGATCCCGGACGACGCGGCAGACGACGAGGTCTACCCTGGAAGACGGATGTCCGCCGACGTCAAGACCAAGAAGAAGTGCTGCAAGAGCAGCCCGCGCTGCAAGCGCTGCCCGGTGGTCTGGAAGCGTCTGGAGTCCGAGGGCCTGGCGAAGCGCGAGGACAAGCTCGTGTACCGGCCGTCGAAGCGCCTGAAGAAGAAGGACCTGAAGCACGCCCGACGGTGACCGGCAGCCGCGTTCGGGCGTGCCCCACGCGACTCGGGCTTCACCCGGCCCGGCGCTCGACCCCGGCCCGCCACCGGCTACGCTGGCGCGCATGGCGACCTGTCTCGTGACCGGCGGAGCCGGGTTCCTCGGCTCCCATCTCTGCGACGAGCTGCTGCGGCGCGGGCACCGCGTGCTCTGCGTCGACAACCTCGAGACCGGCTCGCTGCGCAACATCGAGCACATCCGCGGCGCGGACTTCCGGTTCATCCACGAGGACATCATCACGCCGTTCTTCGTCGACGAACCGGTCGACGTCGTGTACCACGCGGCTTCACCCGCATCGCCGATCGACTACCTGCGCCTGCCGCTGCACACGCTCAAGGTCGGTTCCCACGGGACCCACCACGCGCTCGGCCTGGCCAAGAAGCACCGGGCCCGGTTCCTCCTCTTCTCCACCAGCGAGGTCTACGGCGACCCCAAGGTCCACCCGCAGGAGGAGTCCTACTGGGGCCACGTCAACCCGATCGGCCCGCGCGGCGTCTACGACGAGGCCAAGCGCTACGCCGAGGCCCTGACCATGGCGTACCACCGCCAGCAGGGCGTCGACACGTCGATCGTGCGCATCTTCAACACGTACGGCAGCCGGATGCGCCCGCACGACGGGCGCGCGATCCCGACGTTCCTGCGCCAGGCCCTCGAGTCGCGGCCGATCACGGTCTTCGGCGACGGCTCGCAGACCCGGTCGTTCTGCTTCGTCGACGATCTGATCACGGGGATCATCGCCCTCGCCGAGTCCGGGGTCCACGACCCGGTCAACGTCGGCAACCCCGACGAGTTCACGCTGCTGGAGCTGGCCGAGAGGGTCATCGAGGTGACGGGCTCCAAGAGCGAGATCGTCCACCAGCCGCTGCCCAAGGACGACCCGCAGCAGCGCCGACCCGACATCACGCGGGCGCGCGACCTGCTCGGCTGGGCGCCGAACGTGTCGCTGCGCGACGGACTGCGGCTGACCATCGATCAGGCCGGTGAGAGCGGCCTGATCGGGCCGCCGGTCTGAGCCGGACCGGCACCGACGGCCCGGACGCCAGGCGCGCGGACCCGGCCCACGGCCCGCCCGGCCGGGCGGGTGGGCCGATTGCGCCCGTGACGCAGGGTCCGGGCATCTGCGATCCTGACGGGTCGGTGCCTCCGTCCCCTCGACACTCCGAGCGCCCCGAACGACCGACCGTGTCCCGTCCGGTCCACGCCTCCCCGTCGGGTGGAAGCGGAACCGTCGTGCTGCCGACCGTCGACGTTCGGGCCAAGCGTCCGCCCGCACTCCTCTTCCTGCTGCGGACCGACACGCTGCGTCGCGCCCTGCGACTGGGGTTCCTGCTCGCCGTCGACGCGATCTCCGTGTGGGTCGCGATCTTCACCGCGCTGGGGCTGAAGGCCGCCTGGTTCGACACGTTCGACGCCGGCGTCCACGTCCAGCAGGCGGGGCAGATCGCCCCGTTCGCCGTGACCGTGGTGCTGCTGAACTTCGCCCGGTTGGGGCTCTACGGCAGGCGGAACGAACGCCCGGGCCTGGGGAAGATCGTCGCCGGGCTGTTCCAGGCCACCATCGTCTGCATGGTCTTCAGCCTCATCGACGGGGGCCGCGAGCAGTTCCAGAGCTTCTACATCTTCTACGGCACGCTGACCTTCAGCATCATCTACATCGGGGTGCTGCGGCTGGTGTACGAGAGCACGACCAGCCGGATCCTGCGCGGCATCGGCCAGCAGCGTCGCGCGGTGCTGATCGGCCCGGCGGGCCCCTCGGACGCGGTCGCGACCGCGCTCGCCGAGGACCTCGACTCCGCGATCCAGGTGTCGGGCGTCCTGACGGTCGACCACGACCCGGAGCTGGCCCCACCGGTGCGCTCCCGCCACCTGGGGTTCGTCGACGACCTGCCACGGCTGCTGGAGCAGGAGGTCGTCGACGAGGTCATCATCACCGACCCCGCGTTCCCGCAGGAGCTGGCGCTCGAGGTCGTCGACCAGGCGCACCGTCGCGGGATCCACGTGCGGGTCGCGCCGTCGACGATGGAGATCCTCGTCCAGCGCGCCGAGTTCCTGCCCGGGCAGACGGTGCCGTTGTTCGAGCTCAAGCCGCCGGTGTCGGAGGGCGTCGACTTCGCCATCAAGCGCACGTTCGACCTGGTCGTGTCGATCGGCGTCCTCGTCGTCCTGAGCCCGCTGATGCTGATCGTGGCCGCCGCGGTCAAGCTCACGAGCCCCGGTCCCGTGATCTACCGCTCGCGCCGGCCCGGCGTCGGCGGCATGCCGTTCGACTGCCTGAAGTTCCGCACGATGCACGTCGACGCCGACGCGCGTCAGGCGGAGCTGGAGGAGCTCAACGAGGCGTCGGGGGCGATCTTCAAGGTCCGCGACGATCCGCGCCTGACGTCGGTCGGCCGGGTGCTGCGGAAGTTCTCGCTCGACGAGCTGCCGCAGCTGTTCAACGTCCTGCGCGGCGACATGTCGCTCGTCGGCCCGCGCCCGCTGCCGCAGCGCGACTACGACCGGTTGGAGGAGTGGCACAAGAAGCGCTACCACGTGCTGCCCGGAGTGACCGGGCTGTGGCAGGTGTCCGGGCGCTCGGACCTGGACTTCGACGACATGGTCCGCCTGGACTTCCTGTACCTGGAGCGGTGGTCGGTCTCGATGGACCTGGCCATCCTCGTGAAGACCGTCCCGGCCGTCCTGTTCCGCCGCGGCGCGTTCTGACCTACCGCCGGAACCGGTCCCGGACCGTCCGCGGAGCGGCGGCGCGGACCCGCCGCTCGGGCCGCTCCGGTTCCCGACGGACCGGTCGTCGGTCGCACCCGGATCGCGCGCGAGCGTCCGGCGCGCGATCATCCCTCGCCGATGAGCGCCACCTCCATCACCCGGTGGGCGGACCTGCGGGGTCACGGGTTCCTCTTCCGGCAGCTCGTGCAGCGCGAGCTGCGCCAGAAGTACCAGGGGTCCGTGCTCGGGTTGGTCTGGTACCTCATCAACCCGCTGCTGCTGCTCGGGTCGTACTACCTGCTCTTCGGGCTGTTGCTCAAGCCGGTGTCCCACGACGCCTACCCGCTGTTCGTCATGACGGCGATGGTCGTCTGGCTGCTGGTGGCCCAGACCCTGCCGGCGGCCGGTGACAGCCTGCTGTCCCAGGCGCCGTTGCTGCGCAAGTCGCGCTTTCCCCGTGAGCTCGTGCCGACGGCGGTCGTCACGGTCCAGGCGCTGACGTTCCTGGCGCTGTTGACGATCGTCACCGTCATCACGGTCCCGATCCGGGGGACGTTCGACGTCGCGCTGCTGCTGCTGCCGGTCGTCGCGGCGCTGATCATCGCGTTCGTCCAGGGGCTTGCGCTGGCGCTGTCGGTGCTGCACGCGCACTTCCGGGACGTGCTGCCGATCATCAGCGCGATCCTCGTGCCGTGGTTCTTCGTCACCCCGATCTTCTACGAGCCGGACGACCTGCTGCTCACCGCGCCCGACGCGCCCGGCTGGGTCGTTGCCGCCCTGGAGTGGGGCAACCCGGTCGCGCCGTTCGTCGAGGCGATGCGGTCGATCCTGTACTACGGCCAGGTGCCGGAGTGGGGTCTGTGGGCCTACATGCTCGTCGCGGTCGGCGTGGCCGCGTTCGCGGGGCGAGCGATCTTTCGGCGGCTGGAGCGCGACCTGGCGGTGATGCTGTGAGCGCGACGGGCGAGTACCTGCAGGACGGGGTCCCCGCGGGCACCGTCGTGCTCGAGTCCGCGACGCGGAGCTTCCGCGTGCAGGTCGACACCGGCCGCACGCTCAAGGAGACCCTGCTGCGCCGCGGTGGTCGTCGGGCCGTTCCCGTTCCGACCGCTGATCGGAACGCGGAGGCGCTGCGGGCGGGCACGCCGATCGACGACCACGTCTTCGCGCTGCGCGACGTCGACCTGCGGATCGAGCCCGGCGAGACGGTCGCGCTCGTCGGGCGCAACGGTGCGGGCAAGAGCTCGACCCTGCGCGTCCTGGCGGGCATCATCCCGCTGGACTCCGGTGCCGTCCGGATCGGCGGCTCGGTCGCGGCGCTGCTCGACCTGGCGGCCGGATTCAGCCGTGACTTCTCCGGGCGCGAGAACATCATCATGGGTGGCGCGCTGTACGGGCTCACCCGCGCCCAGGTCGACGAGCGCCTCGACCGGATCATCGCGTTCAGCGAGCTCGGCGACTTCGTCGACCTGCCGCTGAAGGCGTACTCGAGCGGCATGCTCGTGCGCCTGGCCTTCGCGATCGTGGCGTTCCTCGACGTCGACGTGCTGCTGATCGACGAGGTGCTCGCCGTCGGCGACGGCGCCTTCCAGCGCAAGTGCGAGGCCCGGATCGCCGAGCAGGTCGAGAGCGGCGCGACGCTGGTGCTCGTGTCTCACGACCTCGCGCTGATCGAGCGGACCTGTGACCGCACGGTGCTGCTGGAGGGCGGGCGCGTGTCGGTCGACGGCCCCACCGACGAGGTGCTGGCGTCGTACCGCCACCGCCTCGAGGACGCGACCGCCCCGGTCCGTGCGAGCGCTGCACCCGACGCCCCCTCTCCCGACCCCGCAGGAGGCCCAGCGTGAACCCCGAGCAGGCTCTGGAGGCCGCCCGCGAGCGGGCCGCCTCGCACGCCCAGGTGACGATCCCGGTGGGCGGGCTGGAGGTCGAGCAGAGCTCCGAGCCGACCGACGGCCAGCTGCTGCAGTGGTCGGTGGTCGAGCCGGACCTGCGTGAGGTCCGTTCTACGCGTCCCGGGCCGATCGGGCGG
>JBFWKS010000023.1:0-28367 GCA_050252545.1 Solirubrobacteraceae bacterium | reverse complement strand
CCCTCCTCCAGAGCGCCCGCCGCGATCCCGGCGGTGGATCCCGCCTCGAGCTCCTTCAGGTACTGGTCGATCCCGCCCGGCAGGTGGCGCAGCCCCGCACCGGGCTCGATCGCGTACACGTCGTCACACACGCGCTCGACGAAGTACCGGTCGTGCGAGACGACGACGAGCGTGCCGGGCCAGCCGTCGAGCAGGTCCTCCAGCGCCGTCAGCGTGTCGATGTCCAGGTCGTTGGTCGGCTCGTCGAGGAGCAGGACGTTGGGCTCCTCCAGCAGCAGCCGCATGAGCTGGAGCCGACGCCGCTCGCCACCGGACAGGTCACGGACGTGCGTCCACGCCCGTTCGCCGGCGAACCCGAACCGCTCGACGAGCATCGCCGCGGTCAGCTCCTCGCCGCCGCTCGTCGTCGCGCGGCCACGGACGACCTCCTCGAGCGCCTCGAGCGTCCGCAGGTGCCCGGGCACCTCCTCGGCGTCCTGGGTCAGGTGGGCCAGGCGCACCGTGGTACCCCGATCGACGTGCCCCGACGTCGGCTCGACCGCCCCGGCGAGCACCTTGACGAGGGTCGACTTTCCGGCGCCGTTGACCCCGACGAGCGCCACCCGGTCGCCCGGTCCCAGGCGCCACGTCACGTCGTCGATCAGCGGCCGGTCGCCGAACCGCACCGACACGGACTCCGCGTCCAGCACCTTGCCGCCAAGGCGGGCGCTGGCGAACCGCAGCAGCTCGACGCCGTCGCGCGCGGGCGGCTCGTCGGCGATCAGGGCGTTGGCGGCCTCGATCCGGAACTTCGGCTTGGACGTCCGCGCCGGCGGGCCACGCCGCAGCCACGCCAGCTCCTTGCGGACGAGCTGCTGACGCCGTGACTCGGCGGCCGCCGCCTGCCGGTCGCGCTCCGCCCGCGCCAGGACGTAGGCGGCGTAGCCACCCTCGTACTGGTGGACGGTGCCGTCGGCGACCTCCCACGTGTGGGTGCAGACCGCGTCGAGGAACCACCGGTCGTGGGTGATGACGACGAGCGCGCCGCGCCGCGCGGCCAGATGCCGGGCCAACCAGTCGACGCCCTCGACGTCCAGGTGGTTCGTCGGCTCGTCGAGCAGCAGCAGCTCCGCGGGATCCAGCAGCAGCTTGGCCAGCGCGATCCGGCGACGCTCCCCGCCCGACAGCGGCGCGATCGGCGTGTCGAGCCCCTGTGGGAAGCGGGTCAGGCCCGTTCCACCGAGCAGCCCGTCGAGCACCGAGCGGAACCGCGCGTCGCCGGCCCACTCGTGCTCGGGGCGATCCCCGACCAGCTCCTCACCGATCGTGCGGTCGGAGTCGAGCACGTCGGCCTGGGCGATCGTGGCGACCGTCAGCGCGTTACCGCGGGTGACCGCCCCGCCGTCCGGCTCGTCGTTCCCGGCGATCAGGCGCAGGAGCGTCGACTTGCCGTCGCCGTTGCGCCCGACGATGCCGATCCGGTCCCCGGCCGCGACCCCGAGCGTGACCCCACGCAGCACCGACCGGCTCGCGTAGCCCTTGTCGACGTCCTTGAGGTTGACGAGGTTGCGGGCGGGCGCGGCCATCACCGCACATGGTGGCGGGTCGCCGGTCGTCGGCGACGTCCGGTCCGGGCGAGGGACGCGGAGCCCCCGCAGGGGCCCTTCCCGGGCGCGCGCGGGCGTGACATCTTTCCCGCATGCTGACCACCCGTCGCTCGGGGACCGCGCCACGGTCCCTCGCCCTGCCGGTACTGCTCGCCGCCTCGCTCGGCCTGGCCGCTTGTGGCGAGGACAAGGTCGTCACCGTCACGGCGACGAACGGCAGCGCACCGCCCACCACGACCACCGCCTCCGTGCCGACCACTCCGACACCGACGACGCCGACCGGGATCGACACGCCGCCGCCGAGCCCCACGCCGACGACGCCGACCACGCCCACCACGCCGACGACCTCGACCCAGGTCGACGTCCCCCCGCCGAGCCCGGCGCCGACGACGACCGCGACGACGACCCCCCGGACGACCCCGAGGGCCTCCGCCGCCACGCGACGGAAGCAGGCACTGCGCAACTCCGCGACGGCGACGACCCGCCGGTTCTTCAACGCCGTGCGCGGGCGCGACATCAACGGCGTGTGCAAGCTGCTGAGCACCGGCAACGCCAACAAGTTCGGTGGCCGGTCCTCCTGCTCGCAGGGGCGCTACATCACCGACAGCGCGGTGGCCAAGGTCCCCAAGAACAACTACAAGCTCAAGGTCACGTCGCTCCTGAGCAACCGCGACAAGCGCGCCACGGCGCTGGGCACGCGGCCCGGTGCCCGCTACGTCGTGCGGCTCGCACGGCAGGGCGGCGCCTGGCGCGTGGTCAACTTCGGCCGGATCGGCAAGTAGCCCGACGTGACGGGGCCCACCGATCCGCGCGGTGACGCCCCGTCCCGCCGCTTCGCCGCGGCAAGGACGTGGTCGGCGTGGGCCGGACGGCGCCGCCGAGCAGGATGCACACGATGACGACCCACCGTCGCCCGCTGACGATCGTCGCGCGGATCCTCCTCGCGCTCGGGGTCGCCCTGGCGCTGGCCGACGCGTCGGTCGTCACGCTCGCGCTCCCGGAGATCCGGGTCGCACTCGACACCGGCGTGCCCGGCCTGGCGGCGGTCATCGGCGTCTACACGCTGGTCCTGTCGGGCGTGGTCCTCGCCGCGGTGCCGCTGCGCCGACGCGTGGGCAGCGCGGC
This sequence comes from Solirubrobacteraceae bacterium, assembly GCA_050252545.1. Lineage (GTDB taxonomy): Bacteria > Actinomycetota > Thermoleophilia > Solirubrobacterales > Solirubrobacteraceae > Patulibacter. The sequence continues at coordinate 25,656 of JBFWKS010000023.1, read as the reverse complement.
GCTCGGCGCTGCCGGGATGGGGCTGTTCGCCGTGGCGAGCGTCGCCTGCGGCCTGGTCGACTCGCTGTCGCTGCTGCTGGCCGCGCGGGCCGTGCAGGCGGTGGGGGCCGGGGCCGCGCTCGTCGCGGCGTTCGCCCTGCTGCACCGCCACGGCCGCCGACCCGACCCGTTGTGGGTCGCCGGCGCCGTGTTCGGGGCCGCATCGGGGCCCGCGCTCGGCGGCGCGCTCACCGAGCTCTGGGACTGGCGGGCGATCTTCCTGGCCCAGGCACCGTTCGGCATCCTCGCCGCGCTCGCCTGCCTGGCCCCGCTGGGTGATCCCGCGCAGGACGAGCCCGACGCGGCCGACGCCGCGCCGGCAGGCCCCGGGCCCACCGCCCCGGGCCGGACCGGATCGGAACTGCCGCCCGAGGAGCGTCCGTGGCCGCTCCCGCCGCCCCGCCCCGCCGCGTCGACCGCCCGACCGGCGGGCCACGACGACCCGACGAGCATCGTGCCGCGACCCGGCAGCCCCGCCGACCGGCCCTCCGACGACGCCGCCGGCCCGGACCGCGCGTGGCTCGACGCCGACCACGCGGAGGACGACGCCCCGGACGACCGGACCGCCGCAACCCGGCCGCTGTCGGCGCACGAGGCGACGGCCGCCACCCACCTGCATCCCGACCGGCTCGCCCATCCCGCCGCCGGTCCGCCGCCGGGACCGCGGTCGCCGTCCGGTGCCTCCGCCCGTGCCGGCCACCGGGCCGGTCCCGACATCGGCCGCGCGCCCGACCCCGGCCGCGGCGCCGCCGACCTCCCGCGCGGCGATCGTGTCCGGGCCGGCATCGCGCTCGCCCTCGTCTCGGCCGCGCTGACGGCGGTCGTCTTCCTGCTCGTCCTGCTGCTCGTGTCCGGCTGGGCGGTGGAGCCGCTCAAGGCCGCCGTCGGCGTGTCGCTGCTCCCGATCGCCGCGATCGCCGGCAGCCGGATCCCGGGAGATCCGTGGGTGCGGGCGTCCGCGGGCTGCGGGTTCGTCGGCGCCGGGATCCTCGGCCTCGCCGCGCTGCCCGACGTCGGCCCGTGGTGGGTCGTCCTGCCGCAGGTCCTCGCCGGCGTCGGGATGGGGATGAGCCTCCCGGCTCTGGCGGGCGAGCTGCTGCCCGAGCGCAACGCCCGCGACGCCGCCGGGCTGCTGTCGCTCCGGCACGTCGGGATCACGCTCGCACTGGTGGTCCTGGCCCCGGTGACGGCCGCCCAGCTCGACCGGACCGTCGACCACACCCAGGAGCAGATCACCGCGCTGGTCCTCGACGCGCGGCTCCCGCCGAAGCAGAAGCTCGAGGTCGTCGGCCCGGCACTGGGCGATCTGGACCCGGTGGAGCCCCGCCGGGGGCTGAAGACCGCGCTGACGAACGAGGCCCAGCGGTTCGCCGGAGACGAGGACGACGCCGCCGTCTACGCCCGGTTCACCGACCGTGCCGACGACACCCTCGTCGCCGCGATGAACGGCGCCTTCCGTCCCGCGTTCATCATCACCGGCATCCTGGCGCTGCTCGCGGCGCTGCTCGTCCTGCCACCGGTCCGGCGACACCCGGGTCTGGCGATCGTGCTGACCGCCGCCGCGCTGGGCGCCGCCGGCCTACAGGTCCTCGTCTCGCGGGAGGCGCGGCCGCCCCAGGTCGTCGTTGCCGATCCCTGTCAGGAACGCTCGTCGCCCGGGTCCGGCGGCCTCGACGGCGCCGCCCAGGACGTTGCGCTGCTCGGCCTGGACAACGCGGCGTGCCGGTTCGGCTCCACGCGCGAGAAGCTCGTGCTGGCGATCGGGAACGAGGAGCTCGCCCGCGAGTACGAGCGCGAGCACGGCGTCGACCCGCGGTCGCCCACCGCGCTCGCCAAGGGCGTCCTCGGCGGCGCCGGCGAGCAGCAGAACAGCCTCTTCGAGGTACTGAAGGGGATCGTCGGGTTGTAGGCCGGCCCCGGGGGCGAAGACCGGGGATCCGCCCCGAGGCGGAGGGGGTGCAGGCTTGCCGACGTTATTTGTGGACAACCCTGCACCCCCTTCGGCGCGAGACCGGTCCGAGGCCGACGGGGTGCCGGATCGCCCACGCTATTTGTGGACAACCCTGCACCCCCACACCCGCGGCGGCGAATCCCGCCGCTCAGACCCGCGGAACGATGAGCCCGCGCAGGTGCGGGGTCGGACCCTTGGGGCCGTCATCGTCGCCCTGGAGGAGGAACGCGATCCGGTCATCGTCGGCGAGGGTGCTGCCGAACCGCACGGTCGCCGGCAGGAGCACCGGCCGCTGGAATCGCACGTCGACGGTCATCGCGTCGGGCAGCTCGACCGGAATCGCCGCGATCGAGCGGGCCTTCGTCCACATGCCGTGGGCGATCGCGCGCGGAAAGCCGAGCACCTTGGCCGACAGCGGGTGCAAGTGGATCGGGTTGACGTCGCCCGATACCGCGGCGTAGCGGCGGCCCAGATCACCCGCGAGCTCCCAACGGGCACCGACGGTGACCGGCAGGTCCTTGCCGACGACGCGCGTCGGGTCGGTGGCAGCGGTCGCCGACTCGTCGCCCTTGCCGCGACGGAAGATCGTGGCGACGTCCGTCCAGACCAACTCGTCGCCGACGCGGATCTCGGTCACCAGGTCGAAGACGTGGCCCTTGGGGTGCGGCTCCAGCGCCTCGGTCCGCACGCGCACGTCGAAGCGCTCGCCGATCCCGATCGGACGGGACTGCACGATCCGGTTGTGGACGTGGACGAGCCCGACCGCCGCGAACGGAAAGCGCCGGTCGGTCATCAGCGCCATGTGCAGCGGGAACCCGACGAGGAAGCCGTAGGTCACGGGCAGCGTGTCGCCGAGCGTGAACCCGGTCAGGTCCGCGTACTTCGCGACGCGGTCCCGCTCGACGGTGACGTCGCGCAGGTTGAGCGTCAGGTCGGGGAGCTCGGGCCGGCCGCCACCACCGGCGATGAACGGGAGCCGCGATGCGCCCGGCACCAACGGCAGGGCCGCCCTGCCGTACAGCGCGAGCGTGTTCGGGGACGACTTCAGCTCACGGGTGGTCACAGGGCTCTCCAGGATCGACGGCAGATCGGGCGGGGCGCGCGCACGGGGACGCGCGACGGCCGCAGGCCCGCAACGGTACGCCGGTCGCCCGCGTGACGGCAGGCCGGGGCGAGCGCCCGGCGCACCGCGACCCGGCGGGCGGGCGTCACCTCACGCGCCGAGAAGGCTCTGACCACAGACACGGACGACGTTCCCGTTGACCCCGGCCGACGCCGGCGATGCGTACCAGCCGATGGTCTCGGCGACATCGACCGGCAGTCCGCCCTGACCCAGGCTCGACAGGCGACGGCCGGCCTCGCGGATGCCGAGCGGGATCTTGGCGGTCATCTGGGTCTCGATGAACCCGGGCGCGACCGCGTTGATCGTGATGTCCTTCTTGGCGACCTCCGCGGCGAGCGCGTCGACGAACCCGATCACTCCGGCCTTGGACGTGGCGTAGTTCGTCTGGCCGAAGTTTCCGGCGATGCCGGCGATCGACGCGACGCCGACGATGCGGCCGTCGCGGTTGATCGCCTTGGCGTCCAGCAGCGCGCGGGTGATCGCCTCGGGCGCCTGCAGGTTGACGGCGATGACCTGGTCCCAGACCTCGCGCTTCATGTTGCCGAGGGTCTTGTCGCGCGTGATCCCGGCGTTGTGGACGACGATGTCGACCCCGCCGTGTTCGGCCTTCAGCCGCTCGGCGAGCACGCTGCCGGCGTCGTCGGCGGTGACGTCGAGGGTGATCGTGCTGCCCCCGATGCGCTCCATGACGACCCGCAGCTCGTCCTCCAGCGGCGGGATGTCCAGGCCGACGACGTGCGCGCCGTCGCGGGCGAGCGTCTGGGCGATCGCCTCGCCGATGCCGCGCGATGCGCCGGTGACCAGCGCGACCTTGCCCTTCAACGGCTCCGACCAGTTGAGGTCGGGGGTACGGCCGCTGGGCGACAGGCGCACGACCTGGCCGGACACGAACGCCGACCGGGGGGACAGGAGGAACCGCAGCGTCGACGCGACCTGATCCTCGGCGCCGGAGGCGACGTAGACGAGCTGCGAGGTGACGCCCTTCTTGATCTCCTTGCCGGTGGAGCGGGTGAACCCCTCCAGGGCGCGCTGCGCGATCCGGGCGGACCCGTCGAGCAGCTCCGGGGTGGCCCCCAGCACGATGATCCGGCCGTTGCCCTGCAGGCGACGCGCGACGGGGTGGAAGAACGCGTGGAGCTCACCGAGCGCTGCGGTGTCCGCGATGCCGGTGGCGTCGAAGACCAGGGCCTTGAACCGCTGGTCACCAGCGGCGCCGGCCGCGTAGATCTTCGGGGTGAGGCCCGCGTCGGCCGCGGTCTCGCGCAGGTCACCGGACTCGGTGGTCCAGGTCTCCGCGCCGACGGCGGCGAGCGTCTGCGCGATCGCGGCCCCGAGGCGCCCGCCCGGGGCGGCCCCGACGAGCACCGGCCCGTCGATCACGCGGTCGCCGGGCTGGTGACGCCGCAGCACGGGCGGCTGGGGCAGGCCCAGCCGCGGCGCGATCTGCTTGCCGATCGCGCTGTTGACGAAGTTCTTGTACCGGTCGGTCATGGTCCGGTCCTCACCGCTCCACGATGGCGGTGACGCCCTGCCCACCGGCAGCGCAGATGGAGACGAGGCCGCGGCCGCCGCCGCGCTCGTCAAGGAGCTTGGCGAGGGTGGCGACGATCCGGCCGCCGGTGGCGGCGAAGGGGTGGGCGGCGGCGAGCGAGCTGCCGTTGACGTTGAGCTTGTCGCGGTCGATCGCACCGAGCGGGGCGTCCCGGCCGAGCTTCGTCTTGCAGAAGGTCGGGTCCTCCCACGCCTTGAGCGTCGAGAGCACCTGGGCGGCGAACGCCTCGTGGATCTCGTAGAGGTCGAAGTCCTGCAGGGTGAGGCCGTGGCGGTCCAGCAGCTTGGGCACGGCGTAGGCGGGGGCCATGAGCAGGCCCTCCTCGCCGGCGACGTAGCTCACCGCCGAGGTCTGGACGTCGGTGAGGTAGGCCAGCACCGGCAGGTCGTTGGCCTTGGCCCACTCCTCGCTGGCCAGCAGCACGACCGACGCGCCGTCCGACAGCGGGGTGGAGTTGCCGGCGGTCATCGTGCCGTCGGGTCCGCCGAACACCGGCTTGAGCTTGGCGAGCTTCTCGACGGTGGAGTCGGGGCGGAGGTTGCCGTCGCGCTCCAGGCCGCGGAAGGGGGTGATGAGGTCGTCGAAGAACCCACGCTCGTAGGCGGCCGCGAGGTTGCGGTGCGACGCGGCGGTCAGCTCGTCCTGCGCCTCGCGGGTGATCGCCCACTCCTTGGCGGTGATCGCCTGGTGGTCGCCCATCGACAGGCCGGTGCGCGGCTCCTTGTTGGCCGGGATGTCGAGGCCGATGTCGCCGGGACGGATCTTCGCCAGGGCCTTGAGCTTGTCGGCGGTGGAGCGCTGGATGTTGACGTTGACGAGCTTCTTGCGGAGCTTGTCGCCGATCGCCAGCGGGGCGTCGGAGGTGGTGTCGACCCCGCCGCCGATGCCGGAGTCGATCTGGCCCAGGGCGATCTTGTTGGCGACGTAGTTGATCGCCTGCAGGCCGGTGCCGCAGGCCTGCTGCAGGTCGACGGCGGCGCTGGCCTTGTCGAGGCGGCTGCCGAGGACGACCTCGCGGGTCATGTTGAAGTCGCGGCTGTGCTTGAGCACGGCGCCGGCGGCGACCTCGCCGATGACCTTGCCCTCCAGGGCGAAGCGGTCGATCAGGCCGTCGAGCGCGGCGGCGAGCATGTCGCTGTTGGACGCGGTGGCGTAGGCGCCGTTGGACCGCGCGAACGGGATGCGGTTGCCGCCGACGATGGCGACGCGACGAACGGAGGCGGGCATGCGGGGACTCCCGGGGTGGCGAAGGCGGTCCGCCGAGAACTACCGGCGGTAGGAAATGCGTAGGCGAAGGGTAGCGCACGTCGCGTCGACCCTCCAGATGGGGGGTCTGCGACGTTGCGGACGGTACCGGGGCCGGGCCCGGATGGCGAGGCCCCGGTAGGTCGTGGCTCATGAGCTCGACGCGCGGCGGATCGCGAGGGGCCGGTGAGATCGAGGACGTCGTACGCGACGACGATCCCGTGGCGCGTCGAGACCGATCGCGCCGGGCATCCGACAGGGTCGACCGGCCCGTCGACGCGGGCGACCGGGACCAGGATGCCGCGGCGGCTCAGGCGTCGCGGACGGCGCCGGCACCGTCGCGCGGGTGGACCGCGACCGTCGTGCGGTCGTCGTCGGGGTCTCCGGCGGCCGGGACCACGAGCGCCGCGAAGAAGAGCCCGACCACGCCGGGAAGGCGGCGCGGGGGCCTGACGGGGAGGTGCTCGACGAAGAGCATGTCCCGATGGTCCCGCGTCGGCTCGGCCATCGTGTTGCGGGGTCGTGACCCCGCGCGAGTCGTGACCCGGCGGGAGCCGTGGCCCGACCCGACGAGGCGACCGGCGCCGCGTCAGGCCGGGGCCGGTTCGCCGCGCAGCCGGACCGGGCCGGCACCGGCGCCGCGCGGCCGGGTGGCACCGGCGGTGGGATCGCTCGCGGCGTCCACGCCCTCCGCGTCGACGCGATCGCGCTCGACGTACCCGGCGTAGCGTCCGCCCCGCGCGACCAGCTCGTCGTGGGTCCCGCGCTCGACGATCCGGCCGCGGTCGAGGACGACGATCAGGTCGGCGTCGCGAACGGTCGACAGCCGGTGGGCGATCGCGATCGTCGTGCGGCCCCGGGACAGTGCGTCGAGCGCCTCCTGCACCTCGCGCTCGGTCCCGACGTCGAGCGCACTGGTCGCCTCGTCCAGGACGAGCACCGGCGTGTCGCGCAGGATCGCCCGGGCGATCGCCAGCCGCTGCTGCTCGCCACCCGAGAACCGGTAGCCGCGCTCGCCGACGAGGGTGTCGTAGCCGTCCGGCAGGCTCGTGATCAGATCGTGGACCCGCGCCGCACGGGCCGCCGCGACCAGCTGCCCGTCGGTGGCGTCCGGGCGGGCGAACCGCAGGTTGTCGGCGACCGACGCGTGCAGCAGGTAGGTGTCCTGCGACACGACGCCGACGAGCGCCGCCCGGTCCTCGACCGCCATGTCGCGGACGTCGATCCCGCCGACCGTCACCCGGCCCTCGTCCGGGTCGTACAGCCGCGACACCAGGTGGCCGAGCGTCGTCTTGCCCGAACCGGTCGCACCGACGATCGCGACCGTCGCCCCGGCGGGGACGTCGAGGTCGATCCCGTCCAGGGTGTCCCCGGCACGGGCGTCGTAGGCGAACCGCACGCCCTCCAGGCGCACCGGGAGCGCACCACCCTCCCGGAGCTCCGCGGGCACGGTGACGGGGCGGTCGGGCTCGAGCACGTCGATCGGCGTGTCGAGGTACTCGAACACCCGCGTGAAGAGCGCCAGCGACGTCTGGACCTCGACCGCCAGACGCAGCAGCGTCACCATCGGCATCAGCAGGCGCGTCTGCAGCGTCGTGAACGCCACGAGCGTGCCGATGGTGACGAGCCCACCGCCGTGGGCGCTCGTCCAGCCGGCGATCCAGAACACGAGGGCGGGCATCGCCGCGAACGCGATCTGCACCGTCGCCATCCGCCATCGACCCGCCATCGCCGAGCGGACCTCCAGCTCCGCGACCTCGCCCGACGCGCCGGCGAAGCGGCGTGTCAGCTCCGGCCCCCGGCCCGTCGTGCGCGCGAGGACGATGCCGCCGATCGACAGCGACTCCTCGACGATCGCCGACATGTCCGCCATCCGGCGTTGCCGCTCGGCGACGATCCGCCGCCGCTGCCGACCGACGGTGCGCGCGAGCCAGACGAAGAACGGCACCACCACGAGCGTCGCGAGCGCCAGGCGCCAGTCGAGCACGAGCATCGCGGTGAGCGTCGCCGCGACCGTCGTGAACGACGACACGAGGCTCGTCACCGTCGACGTGACGACGCCCTGCATCGAGCCGATGTCGTTGCTGATCCGCGACTGCACCTCGCCGCCGCGCGTGCGGGTGAAGAACGCCAGCGACATCCGCTGCAGGTGCCCGTAGACCGAGGTCCGCAGGCCGTGCATCACCCGTTGGCCGACGGTGTGCGAGATCCACGTCTGCCCGACGTCGATCGCCGCACCGAGCACCGCCGCACCGACCATGCCCACGACGAGGATCGTGAGCAGCGTCGTGTCCTGTTGCGGCAGCGCGACGTCGACGAGCTCCCGGATGATCAGTGGCTGCGCCAGCCCGAGCACGGCCGACACCACGATCAGCGCGGCGACGACGGCGATCCGGGCGCGGTGGGGACGGAAGAGCGCCACGATCCGTCGCAGGTCGACGCGGTCGGGGCCGGGTGTGGGCGATGGGGTCAAGAGCGGCTCCAGGGAGGGGACTGGATCGGTGGCCGGCGGCGCGCCGCCGGGACGTCGTCCGTCCGGCCACCACGAGCCATGTACTGAGCTTGCCTCAGCATCGTAGCAGGTACTGAGGCAGGCTCACAATGTCGTAGACTCGATACATGGACGATGGTGGTGCCGGCCCGACGACCGGCGAGCTGCTGCTCCGGACCGCACGGTGGGTCCACGGGCGGTCGCGCGGAGCGTTCACCCCGCTCGGGGTCACGCCCGCCGCCGGGCGGGCGCTGGTCGTCCTGGCCCGCGCGGACGGCCCGCTGCGGATGCGCGAGCTCGCCGACAGCCTGCGTGTCGTTCCACGGTCCGCGACGTCGGTCGTGGACGCTCTCGAGGAGGCCGGCCTCGTCGAGCGCCGGCCCGATCCGGAGGATCGGCGGTCGGTCCGCGTGCACATCCTGGACGCGGGCCGATCCCGGCTGCGGGAGATGCGGCGGGCGCGGGCCGCAGCCGCGGACGACCTCATCGGAGTGCTGCCCCCCGACGACCGGGCCGAGCTCGATCGGCTGCTGCGGATCATCGATGCGGAGGCCGAGGCCGCCTGGTGTCGTCGGGACGGGTGAGCGCACCGCAGCCGCGTACACGCGCCACGTGCGACGATCCCCGTCGTGCCCGAGCGATCCCCACGGCCAGCCGCCGACCGCCTGCGTGGCGCGTCGAGCCGTGCCGCCGGAACGCTACGCCGAGGCGCCGCGGCGCGATCGGGCGGCGACGGCGGCCGGCCGATCCTGCCGATCGCGGCGGTCCTGGTGCTGCTCATCGCGATCGTCCTGGCGTTCCGGTCGTGCGGCGACGACGACGCGTCCCGGCCCCCGGCGACCACCACGACGCAGTCGGCCGACGCCACCACCGCGGCGGCGCTCGATGTCCTGCGGCCCGACCCCGAGGCCCGCGCCGGCGAGCTGACCGAGCGCGCCACGCGCGGATTCGCCCATCCGCTCTACCGGTTGACGCCGGGGGGACCGATCGTCACGGCGGCCCGCGTGGCGACCTACCGTCCGCTGATCGAGAGGATCGCGAAGGACGGCAAGGAGAACCCGGACCTGCTCGAGGCGATCGTGTTCCTGGAGAGCGCCGGGCGACCGGACGCGATGGCCTCCGACGACGTCGCCGCCGCGTCCGGGTTCACCCAGATCGTGGCCGAGACCGGCACGAACCTGCTCGACATGAAGATCGACCTCAAGCGGTCGCGGCAGCTGACCCGGCTGATCAGGCTCGGGGGGCGCAAGCAGGCGGCCCGCGAAGCGGAGCGTCGCCGGGTCGATCCGCGGTTCGACCCGGCCGAGGCGCTGAAGGCCACGGTCCGGTACCTGGAGTTCGCGCGCGGCGAGCTCGGCGGCCGGCGCGATCTGGCGGTCGCGAGCTACCACATGGGCGTCGGCAACCTCCAGCGCGTGCTGAACGCGTACGGCAAGGGCAACGTGCCCTTCGTGCGGCTGTTCTTCGGCACGGATCCGCAGTCGACGCCGCAGGCGGCACGGATCCTCGCGGGTCTGGAGGACGACTCCCAGACGTACTACTGGCGCGTGCTCGCGGCCCAGCGGATCATGCGCCAGTTCCGTCGCGATCCGGTGCGCCTGGCCCGGGAGACGGAGCTGCAGCGCCGCAAGGCGTCGGCCGAGGACCTGCTCCACCCACCCGACGAGACGAAGGCCTACGCCACGCCGGCGGAGCTTCGCACGGCGCAGCAACGCAGCGAGGTCCGCGCACTGCCGAAGGCGGCGATGCGCCGCAACGGCCTGACGATCAGCTCCGAGATGGGCGAGCTCGCCGCCCGGCTCGACCAGCCACGGTCGCGCTACCGCGCCCTGCGCCCCGGCGCGCTCGCGGGCCTGTTGAGCATCGGCGCGGCGGTCAAGGAGCTCAACCGCGGGCGGGGCCGGCTGACGGTCACGAGCACCGTGCGGGATGAGCGCTACCAGGCGCGGCTGGGCAGCGAGAACGTCCAGGCGACCGCCGCCCGCTCGCAGCACACGACCGGCTGGGCGATCGACATCGGCCGCCGGTACAGCGGATCCCAGGCGACGGCGTTCCAGTGGACGCTGACCCGGCTGCAGGCCCTCAACCTCATCGCCTGGGTCCGCGAGCCGACCGCGATCCACCTGACCTTCGCGCCCGAGGCCGGGAAGGTGTTCGCGCCGGTCCTGGCGAAGGCGCTGGGCGGCTAAGGCGGCGTCGCGGGGCCCTGTGGCCCAGCTGGACGCCCACGCCCCGCCCGCCGGACCGCGTGTCGCCTGGCGAGCCGTCTCCAAGGGTCAGGCCGGGCCCGGTCGCCGCCCGTGACTGTCGGGCAGGGCCCGCGTGGCTATCCCCTCCATCTCGGCGACACGGAGGAGGGGGCCGTCGGAGGTCAGCACGACGTCGTCGGGTCCGGCCGACGCCAAGCAGTGACAGTCCGCGAGCGAGATCGGGGCGACCGACCGGTCGTAGCGCCGCGCACGGAGCGCCCCGGCCCGCAGCGCCAGCGCCGCGTCGACCGGGCGAACGGTCAGCAGCGAGCCGAGGCGGCGAAGCGCCTCCGCCACCTCGTCCTCCGGGAGCCCGATCCGTCGGACCAGCACGTCATGGACCTCGGCGAGGTTCACGGAGGCCACGGATGCCTCCCCGTCCCGCAGGGCGGCGGCAACGGCGTCGGCGGCCGGCTCTCCCCGGACGAAGGCCACCAACGCCGCCGCGTCGAGCAGGGCGCTCACGCGGAACCGGAGCGCCGCTCGTCCGCGGCGGCGTCATCGGCACGTAGGGCGGCCCGCGCGTCCTCCGTGGAGATCGCCCCACCGCGGCCTGCGAAGAGCCCATGAAGCGCCGCGACGGGATCATCGGGCGCGGGGCGCAGAACGAGCTCGTCGCCGCGATCCTCGACCTCGACGGTCGACGTCCCCCAACGGTGGCGGACCTCGGCGGGAACCGACACCTGACCCCCTCGGGAGATGCGCAACGTCCTCATGGCCATGAGCTTAGCCCATGACCATGGCGGCCCATCAGGATGCTGGGTCAGCGGTCCGTGCGCTTCAGCCCCAGGAGCGTCGGGACGGTCACGAACGTGTAGCCGCGGCGGCGGAGCTTGCGAACGATCGTCGGCAGCGCCTCGAGGGTCTGGGTGCGGTCGCCACCGCCGTCGTGGAGCAGCACGATCGCGCCGGGGAACGCGTTGGTGAGCACGTCGCGGACGATCGCGGGCGACCCCGGGCCACGCCAGTCCTGGGGGTCGACGCGCCAGAGGATCGCCTGCTCGCCCCGCTCGCGCAGGAGCCGCCGCAGTCGCTCGCCGATGTCGCCGCCGGGCGGGCGCATCAGGCAGCTGGAGTGACCGACCGCGGCCCGGATCGCCTGGCGGGTGTGGCGCAGCTCGCGGCGGGTGTCCGCATCGGCCGGGGCCAGGCTGCGGTGCGTCCAGCCGTGGCTGCCGAGAGCGTGACCGTCACGGACGATCCCGCGCAGGATCGGCTCCCGGCCGCGGATCTCCCGGCCGAGGACGAAGAACGTCGCGGGCACGCGGAGCCGCCGCAGCGTCCGCAGGAATCGCTTGGTGTACGGGGAGGGGCCGTCGTCGAAGGTCAGCGCGATCCGCTTGGGGGCCCGTGGACCACGCCGGCGCATGACCGGCGGCGCGGGACGGCACGCCAGCCCGTTGCCCTGCGTCACCTTCAGGCGCGGGTCATCGCGTGGATCGCGGGCGTGGGCGTTGGTCCGCCTCGGCGCGTCGCGCGTCGCACGCTCGCCGCCCGACCGGTCGGCATGCGATCGGCCACGCTCCCGGCCCGTCGGATCGCCATCGCCACAGCCGACGATCGCCACGGCCGCCGGCGCGACGGCGAGCAGCGTCAGCAGAAGGACGACGGCCCGGCGCATCGGATGCAGGATCGCGCGGATCGCCGGGACATGTGGTCACACCCGGCGCGGCGCCGTTCGCGCCGCGCCGGCGCGCGCCGGTGTCGACCAGTGGCCCGGGCGCGCCGGACCGCCACATCCACATCACCCGCGGGCGGACGGCCCACCGGCGAGCGAGGGCCCGGCGGTCGACCCCCGGTCAGACCCCGAGCAGCTGCCGCGCGCGCTCGGCCACGGCCTGCGGCGTGATCCCGAGTCGCTCGAGGACCGTGCCACCGGGCGCGGACGCGCCGAACCGGTCGATCCCGACGGCGGTGTCGACGTAGCGCTCCCAGCCGAACGTGACGCCCGCCTCGACCGAGACCGACGGGACGTTCACCGGCAGCACCGACTCGCGGTACTCGTCGTCCTGGGCGTCGAAGAGCTCCCACGACGGCAGCGACACGACGCGGGCGGGGATCCCCTGCTCGCCGAGCAGGGCCGCGGCGTCGACCGCCACGCCGACCTCGGCACCGGTGCCGACGAGCACGACCTGCGGATCGCTTGCGGGGTCGCGCACGACGTAGCCGCCGCGCGGGACGCCCTCCCACGCCGCGTCGTCACCACCGTCGCGCGGTAGCGGCGCGATGCCCTGGCGGCTGAGGGCGAAGACCGCCGGCCCGTCGAGGTCCTCCAGCACCGTCGCCCACGCGACCTGCGTCTCGACGCTGTCGCCGGGGCGGAGCACCACGAGGTCCGGGATGGCCCGCAGCGACGCGATGTGCTCGACCGGCTGGTGGGTCGGTCCGTCCTCGCCGACCGCGACCGAGTCGTGGGTGTAGACCCACGCGACCGGGAGGTTCTGCAGCGCCGACAGCCGCACGGCGCCGCGCATGTAGTCGACGAACTGCAGGAAGGTCGACCCGTAGGGGCGGACGATGCCGCCGTGGGCGGCCATGCCGTTGACGATCGAGCCCATGCCGTGCTCGCGCACGCCGAAGTACACGTTCTGGCCGACCCCGTCCCGCGTGAAGTTGCCCCCGTCGGGGAGCACGGTGTTCGTGGACGACGCCAGGTCGGCGGCGCCGCCGACGAGCGTCGGCACGAACGGCGCGAACGCCGCCATCGCCCGCTTGCCACTCACGCGGGTGGCCTCCTTCTGGGCCGAGACGGCGCGCAGCGCGTCCTTCAGCCCGGGCAGCGGCTTGCCCGCCCAGGCGGCGTCCCACGCGGCGGCGCAGCTGGGGTTGGCGGCGCGCCAGGCGTCGAACCGCTCCCGCCAGGCGGCGCGCTCGGCGGGCCCGCGGTTGCCGGCGCGGAACTGCTCCGTCACCCCGTCGGGCACGAGGAAGCGCGCGTCGGGATCCCAGCCCAGCGCTTCCTTCGTCAGGCGGGCCTCGTCCTCGCCCAACGGCGCGCCGTGCGCCTTGTGCGAGCCCTGCTTGTTCGGCGACGGCCAGCCGATGATCGACTTGACGTGGATCAGCGTCGGACGTGCCTCGTCGGCCTCGGCCGCGTCGAGCGCCCCACGGATCGCGTCCAGGTCGTTGGCGTCGTCGACCCGCAGCGTCTGCCAGCCGTAGGCCTTGAACCGCGCCTCGACGTCCTCGCTGAACGACAGCGACGTCGGGCCGTCGAGCGAGATGTCGTTGTCGTCGTACAGCACGACGAGCCGGCCCAGACCGACGTGACCGGCAAAGGACGCGGCCTCGGCGGCGACGCCCTCCATGAGGTCGCCGTCCGACGCGATGACGTAGGTGCGGTGGTCCTGGACGTCGGTGCCGAACGTCTCCCGCAGGAACCGCTCGGCCATCGCCAGGCCGACGGCATTGGACATGCCCTGGCCGAGCGGACCGGTGGTGACCTCGACGCCCGGCGTCAGTGGGACCCTGTGTCCACCCCCCGCCCCGACCGTCGCGCCCGGCTGCGGGATGCCGTCGCCGTCGACCGCCACGTGGAACTCGCGCTCGGGGTGGCCGGGCGTCTTGGAGCCCCACTGACGGAACGCCTTGATGTCGTCCAACGTCAGGTCGTACCCGGCCAGGTGCAGCGCCGCGTACTGGAGCATCGAGCCGTGCCCGGCCGAGAGGACGAACCGATCGCGGTCCGGCCACAGCGGATCCGCCGGGTCGTGCTTCATCCGCTCGGCGTAGAGCAGGTAGGCGACCGGGGCGAAGGCCAGCGGCAACCCCGGGTGACCGGAGTTCGCCTGCTCGATCGCGTCGATCGAGAGGGTCCGGATGGTGTTGATGGAGAGGGTGGCGGAGTCGGCGGCGGGGCTCACAGGCGCAGTATCCCGATCCCGCCTGTCGATCGCGGTCGCGGCCGGCCCGGGGCACCGCGACGGGAACCGGTCTCGTGCCGCGGTCGTGGCGCGCGGGCGCCGATCGGGGTCGCGCGGCCGTGGCGGCCGATCCCGAGTCGTGCATCGGCGGTGTCGGGGCCGGCCTCGCGGTCAGTCGCCGCCGCGACAGGCCAGGGCCTGGGCGGCGGAACGGTCCCGGCGGTGCTTGGCCTTCGCGCGGCGCGACGGCCGCGGGCACTTCGGCGTCGCCCGGCGGGCGGGGACCGCGCGCCGACCGTTGTCGATCCGTACGAGGAGCACGTCGTCGGGGACCTGGAGCGCGAGCGACGTCGGCGACGTGGCCGTCTGGATCGGATCGGTGCCCTGGGACGGTCGGTACACCCGGATGTCGCGGACGCCGGGCGGCAGGGTGATCCGCACGCCGGCCTCGGAATCCCGGTCGATGGTCGATCCCCACAGGCCGCTCTGCGTGCTCGGCACGTCGTTCCAGAGCGCGAGCCAGAACCGTCCGTCGCGACGCTGCATGAGCATCCGGTGCACCGTCGGCCGGTCGGTGTCGACGGTCAGGTCGAGCGCCTCGGGGGAGAACGAGCGGCCCGGGTCGCCCAGCAGATCGATGAGGTTGCGCACCGCCGCGTACGCCGGACGGGCGCGACCACCCTCGGCGATCAGGCCGAACCGCTGCGGCGAGCTGTCGAGGAGCTCGTAGAGCATCGTCCGGGCGATCCCGCGCCGGGCGTACTCGAAGATCATCCGCAGGATGTACTTGGCGCCCGCGCGCTCCGGGACGTGCGGGTGGCCGGTCGCCGGATCGTTGGCGCCGTACAGGTACCCGGTCTCGGTGGCGGCGACGGGACGGCCCGTGCACCCACTGCGCGCCAGGGCGATGTGTCCCTCCCCGTCGGCTCGGCCGCGCAGCCCGGCGTCGAGGAAGTAGGTCGGCGTTCCGCCCGACGGGTAGGAGTGCATGTTGGCCAGGTCGCAGTACGGCGCCAGGTCGTCGAGCGCGTCGACGCGCTCCGGGACGGAGACCGACGGGGCGATCACCGGCAGCGCCGCGATCTCGCGGTCGGCGTTGCCCTTGACCGCGCGGTGCAGAGCGCGCTGGAAGCTCGCGGTGCCGTGCGGGAACGGTCGTCCGGCGAAGCTCCAGGCCCGACCGTCGGTCTCGTTCGGGCCCTCGATCGCCTCGACCGCCAGCGGTCGCACCGAGATGCCGCGCTCCTTCGCGTCGGCGGCCTGGAAGCGGCGGATCCGCCGCAGCTCGCCGTCGACGGTGTGGCTGGGACGACCGGCCGGGCCGTCGTCGGCGGTGGGGAACGACCCCACCCCGAGGGCGGGATCCCAGATCATCGTCGTGCGGATGCCGTCGTTGGCGAGTTGCGCGTGGCGGCGCAGGATCGTGTCGCGGAAGGACGACGACTGGCCGGGCATCTCGTCGCGCACGTGACGGATGCCCGACCGGCGCAGGCGGGCCCGCAGGCTCGGCTGCCCACCGGCGAACGGCCGGTCGAAGCGGTGGTCGTACTCGGTGCCCTCGAACCGCAGGTGGATCGCGACGCCGATCGAGTCGACGAGGTCGTCGGCCGCGGTGGCACGCTCCGGTGCGGCGGCCGCGGTGCCGGCACCCGGGGCGACGAGCACCACGAGCATGGCGAGGGCGACGAGCGCCGCCTGCGGGAGGCGCCGCAGGAGTGCGGGGAGCGTCGACGACGGCATCGCGGGTCCGATCATGACCGAGCGCGGGCCGTCGCACCACCCGGACCCGACCGCGCGACCGGTGGGAGGCGTCGTCCACCGGTCGATGGCCGACGACGCCGGGAGCCGTCACCACCGCGGTATCTCCGTGCGACAGGGACCCGCCGAGGCATAGACTCGCGTGCGTGTCCGACGATCTGCTGATGTTCGTAGAGATCCCGAAGGGGTCGCGCAACAAGTACGAGTGGGACGAGGAGGTCGGCGCGATCCTCTTCGACCGCTACCTGTACTCGTCCGTCGTCTACCCCGCCGACTACGGGTTCATCACCGAGACCCTCGGCGAGGACGACGACCCGCTCGACGCGCTGACGCTCGTGTCCGACCCGACCTTCCCCGGCTGCCGGATCCCGATCCGCGTCATCGGGCTCTTCAAGATGATCGACCAGGGCGAGGTCGACGACAAGGTCATCTGCGTCCCCGTCGCCGACCCCAACTGGAAGGGCGTCGAGACCCTCGACGACATCTCCGACCAGCTGAAGACCGAGATCTCGCACTTCTTCGAGATCTACAAGCAGCCCGAGGGCAAGGTCGTCGAGGTCCAGGGCTTCCGCTCGCGCGAGGAGGCGCTGGAGACGGTCGCCGCCGCCAAGCAGCGCCTGATCGACCACCGGGCCGCCACCGCCTGAGCCTGGAGCGGCGCGGGCATCGGGCGCACGCCCGATGCCGAACAGCCCGGCCGTCAGCCCTCGTCGCCCGCCTGCAGCGCGGCGGGCGCGCTCCCGGCCGCGAGCGCCGGATCGCTCTCCGCCGCACGCAGCTCGTAGCCGCTGCGGGCACCGGTGTCGGCCTCGATCAGTGCCGTGTCGGCCTTGAGCAGGCGCGAGAAGCCCTCACGGCCGCGGCGCGGGAGCACGCCGATGATCTGCCCGGCGACCCCGGCCGACTTCGGCACGAAGACGTCGAACCGCGGCTGGCGCAGCGCGTCGATGATCGCCGCGGCGACGTCGGGGGCGGTCGCCGGCTTGACCCCGCGGGTCGCCTTGACGCCGGCGGCCAGCTCGGTCTGCACGATCGCCGGCATCACGCAGGTGACGTCCACCGGCACGTCGGCGTAGCGGAGCTCACCGCGGATCGACTCGGACAGCCCGACGACGAAGTGCTTGGTGCCGCAGTAGGTGGCGACGCCGGGGAAGCCGGCCTTGCCGGCCATCGACGCGACGTTGACGAGGTGACCACGGCGACGCTCGACGAACCGCGGCAGGATCGCCTTGGCCCCGTTGATGACGCCGTGGACGTTGATGTCGATCTGGCGCTGGGTGCTCTCGTCGGTCTCCTCGAGGAAGGTGCCGATCGGCATGATCCCGGCGTTGTTGTCGAAGACGTCGATCGGCCCCAGGTCGCGCTCGACGGCGTCGATGAACGCGTCGACCGACGACCGGTCGGTGACGTCCAGCGGGTAGGCACGGACGTTGGTCCCGCCCGCCGCCAGCTCGGCCGCGGTCCGCTCCGCCAGCGCCAGGTCGAGATCCCCGATCGCGACCTTCATGCCCTCGGCGACCATCGCGCGGGCGGTCTCCTTGCCGATGCCGCGGGCTCCGCCGGTGATCGCGGCGACCTTGCCGACCAGGATTCGGGGCTGCTGGGCCATGGATGACGCTCCTCTTCGGGCCGGTCGTGCGGCCACTGACGTACGGACGACCGCGACCCGCCGCGCGACAAAGTTGACGCAGGCGTCACGGTTGCGCGGACCATACCGCACGGCACCGCCGGTGTCAGACGGGTTGGCGGGCCGGGCCGCCGGCCGTGACCCTGCGCGGCCGCCCCACGGCGGCCGGCGTCGCGTATCGCGCGAGCCGGGCCACAGGCCCCTCCGACGCGGTCCTGACTGGATCCTGTCGGAAGGCCCGCCTATGGTCATCCGATGGAGCGCGGCACGGGTGGCCACTCAGGACGACCACGGGCCGTCGCGCCCGGTCGCGGCCGACGCATCGCCGTGCCCGGTCCGATCCGGCGGGCCCTCCGGCACCCCCGGCGGGCCGCCACGCTGAGCCTGATCGCGCTCGGCATCGCGGCGACCGCGGGCCCGGGGGCCGCGTCGGCCGCCGACCCGGGATGGACCGACCGCGCCCTGGCCCTGCAGGAGCGACTCGCCGGCGACGTACCGTTGCGCGACGTCCCGTGGGTGTCGACGCACAACTCGTACAACAGCACCGCGGAGATGGGCACGACGCTGTCGGCCCTGGACCCCAACCAGCGACTGACGGTCGTCGAGCAGCTCGACGCCGGGGTGCGACACCTGGAGATCGATGCCCACCCGGCGCTCGCCCCGCTGCCGGAGCTCGGCCTTCCCGCGCCCCAGAGCTGTCACACGATCTGCACGCTCGAGCGGCCGCTCGCCGACGTGCTGGCGCGGGTGGCCACGTGGTCGCGGTCGCGGCCCGACAGCGTGCTGCTGCTCTACGTCGAGACGCACCTGGACAGCGCGGCCGGCCCGCGCGGCTACGACACCGCGGCGGGGATCGTCGCGGCGACGCTCGGCGATCTCGTCTACCGCCCGCCGTCGGCGGGCGCGCGTTGCGACCCGTTGCCGCGGGAGCTCAGCCGGGATCGGATCCTGGAGTCGGGCCGGCGGGTGGTGATCTTCGGCCCCTGCGGGCAGGGCAAGGCGTGGCCGTCGTGGAGCTTCGACGAAGCCGACCGACTGACCGCCCCCGACAACGCCGCGTTCCGTCCCGCGGCCGACTGCGGCCCGGACTTCTCACGGGGGCAGTACGACGCGTTCCCGGTGCGCTACTACGAGGACCGCACCGCGGTCGGGGCGCTGACGGGGACCGGCCACACGCCGATCGGGCCGGATCTCGTGCGGGCGATGCAGCGCTGCGGAGTCGACATCATCGGATTCGACCACCTACTCCGCGACGATCCACGACGCGGCGCGCTGGTGTGGAGCTGGGCACCCGGCGAGCCACGGCCCGACCACGGGTCGTGTGCGGTGCAGCGCGCCGACGGCCGCTGGGCGGTCCGGGACTGCGGGGTCCGCCGGCGCGTGGCCTGTCGGACGGCCGACGGTGCATGGACGGTGCCCGTCGGCCGGCTGCCGCGCGCGGTCGCGCAGCGGGCGTGCCCGCCGGGCGCGACGCATGCCGTGCCGCGAACGGCGCGGGAGGGCGGGCTGCTGCAGGACGCCATGGCGGCGGCCGGGGTCGACGAGGCGTGGGTGGCCCACGCACGACGCGGGACCGGATGGGTCCGGGACGAGCGCGCCGGGTGCACGGTCGGGCTGCTGCGGCCCACCGGTCCGCTCCGCGTGCGTCACGGCCGGGTGCGGCTGCGGCCGATGGTCGGCTACCCGTGCACCGGCGAGAGCCTGCGGCGACGGGTCATGGTGACCGGGGGGCGCCGGCCGCTGCGGGTCGGCACCGCGAGGGGCGGCCGATCGGTGACGGTGGCGGTCGGGCCACGCGTCCGGCGGCTGCGGATGAGCTTCGTCGTCGACGGGCGTCGACGAACCGCGACCGTGGCGCTGCGACGGTGACCGGGTCGGCGGCACCGCAGCGTCGCCGACGGTGGCCGGGCCGCGGCACCGCCGGCGTTGCCGCTGCACCGTCCGGCGCTCAGGGCTCCTCGCGCCAAGCCGAGCCGTCGCGCTCGACACCGGCCCCGCCGATCACGACGCCGACCGTCCGCGCGAGGATCCGCGCGTCGACCCACGGCGAGCGGTGCGCGACGTACCAGCGGTCCAGCTCGATCCGCTCCGGCCACGTCAGCGTCGTACGACCGTTGACCTGCGCCCACCCGGTCAGGCCCGGCCGGACGAGCAGCCGCTCGCGCTGACGATCGTCGTAGTCGCGCACCTGCGACATCACCGTCGGCCGTGGCCCGACGATCCCCCTGTCGCCGCGCAGCACGTTGAGCAGCTGGGGCAGCTCGTCGACCGACGTCCGGCGCAGCAGCCGGCCCAGCCGGGTGATGCGCGTGTCGCCGGCCTCGATCGCCAGTCCGGCCCCCATCCCCTGTGCGCCCTGGACCATCGTGCGGAGCTTGAGCACCTCGAACTCGCGGCCGTCCAGCCCGACGCGGCGCTGGCGGAAGATCGCGCTGCCCGGCGACTCCAGCCGGATGGCGAGCATCGCGACCGCGAGCGGCACCGCGGCGACGACCAGGGCGCCCCCGGCGACGACGATGTCGAACAGGCGGCGCAACGCCCCGCCGATCCGGGTGCCGGCGGGACGGGCGATCGGGCCGTCCGGGCCGACGTCCAGGCCCGCGGCGCGCATGCGGGCGCGCAGGTCAGCGTGACGGTCGGCGGGATCGACGGCGGTGGGGTCCACGTCGGCGGTCGGCACGCCGTCAGTCAAC
Organism: Solirubrobacteraceae bacterium; assembly: GCA_050252545.1. GTDB lineage: Bacteria > Actinomycetota > Thermoleophilia > Solirubrobacterales > Solirubrobacteraceae > Patulibacter. The sequence continues at coordinate 5,065 of JBFWKS010000023.1, read as the reverse complement.
CGCACCGGGGCCGGACGGGGGCGGACCGGCCCGCGGCGGCCTCCGCCGGTCAGCGGTCCGCGCGCGTGCCCTCGGCCGCATCCCAGCCGCGGGGCGTGCCGTGACGGATCCGGTCGAGCAGTCCGGCGGCGATCGACGCGGTCATCAGCACGTAGTACCGACAGAGCAGCAGTGGGCGCGACGGGCGCACCGACGCGGCGGCCGCACCGACACCGACCGCCAGGTGCGCGGCGAGCAGCGCGCGGTGCAGGACGGCTGCCGAACGCCCGCGTCCGGCGCCTCCGCGCCCTGCCCCGGCATCCGCCCCGCCCGCGCCCCGGCGCGCGCCGGGGCCGCACCGCTCGGTCGTCGCCCGCGAGCCACGGGCGCCGCTCGCCGCGCCGGCACCGGCGAGGAGCGCGCCGACGTGCAGGAAGGGGCTGGCGTAGCGGAGCCAGCGGTGGCTGGCCAGCGTCGCGACGTACGCCGGCGGCAGGCCGCGCGGGTCGAGGACGCCGCCGGCCGGCCCGTCGTCGGGGCCACCGGCCAGGACGATGTTCCAGACCTGGTTCATCATCCGCCGCTTGCGGCGCCACTCGCCCTCCAGCGACGGCACCATCGGCTCCGTCGCACGGGCGGTCGGCACGTCGACGGCGACGTAGCCCGCACGCACGATCTGATGAGGCAGCGACAGGTCGTGACCGATGTCGGTCCGCAGCCGGGGCCACAGCGCCGCCCGGACCGCGTAGATCGCGCCGTTGCCGGCCGACACCGACCACCAGTCGCTCTCGCGGGCCCGCAGCGCCATCTCGGCCCGCCAGTAGGCGCCCTCCTGGTTGGTCGCGCCGTCCTGACGGACGAAGGTGACCCGGCCACAGGCGTAGCCGACCTCGGGCTCGTCGAACGCGGCGACCAGGCGCGCGAGCGCGTCGGGCTCCCAGCGGGTGTTGGCGTCGCTGAAGACGAGCACGTCCGGTGGTGCGTCGCCGAGGAGCAGTCGGGCGACCGCGGTGTCCTGGGCGCGGTGCTTACCCCCGCGGGGCAGCTCGAGGACCAGGTCGGCGCCCGCGTCACGGGCCCGGTCGGCGGTGGCGTCGGGCGACCCGTCGCAGGCGACAACGATCCGCGGACGCTCGCCCGGCCACGCCTGGTCGCGCAGGCCGGCGACGGTCGTGGCGATCGACGACTCCTCCGTGTAGGCGGCGACGACGACCGCCACGCGCGGCGGCACCCGCAGGCCGAAGGGCGGGGTGGCGCCCGCGTCGATCGCAGCCCGCGCGGGCTCGCCGGGACCGCGCGTGGCGTCGCCGCCCGCGAGCGTCACGTCGGGGGGCGGCGCCGCGGTCGGGCCGGAGGAGGCGGACACGTTCCGGGCCTCCCCCACCGCGCCACCCTCGGTCACGCGTCCGAGTCCGGCGGCACGGGCGACGCGGAGGAACAGCCCCCACCCGACGTGGGTCCAGGCCAGCAGGCCGAGGGCGATGAGGTGCAGCGCACGCACGCGGCGGATCGTGACAGAGCACGGGCGTCTGGCCCGGCGGCGACGCGGTCCCACGCCCGGTCACCGCGCCGCGGGACCCCCACCGAGCGGGCCGGGCGACGGTGCCGACGGCCGCGGCGGTGTCGGTCCCGACGGGCCGATCGTGCCTGCCCGCTACCTTCACGGCGTGCCCGATCCACCTGGAGCCCCGCTGGACTTCGTCCCGGCCCGCACGCCCGACCACGCGGTGATCGCCGGTCCCCGGGTCCGGCTGGAGCCCCTCGATCCCGCCCGTCACGGCCCGGACCTGTGGACCGCCACCACCGGGAACCCGGCGCTCTGGCGGTTCCTCCCGTACGGCCCGTTCCCCGACCGGACCGGGTTCGACGCCTGGCTGCGTGAGACGCCCGGGCGGACGATCACCATGCTTATGCGATCTGTCAAGTCGCCGACGGTCGGCCGCTCGGCAGCCTGTCGTTCGCCCGGATCCGCCCGGCCCACGGCTCGATCGAGATCGCCCACGTCTGGTTCGGATCGGGACTGCAGCGGACCGCGGCCGCCACCGAAGCCCTGTGGCTGGCGGTCCGGCACGCCTTCACCGGGCTGGGCAACCGGCGCGTGGAGTGGAAGTGCCACGCCGGCAACGCGCCGTCGCGGCGCGCGGCGGAGCGACTCGGCTTCGTCTACGAGGGGACCTTCCGTCAGGACCTCGTGATCAAGGGACGCAACCGCGACACCGCGTGGCTCTCGATCGTCGACGGCGAGTGGCCGGCCGTCGACGCGGCGCTGCGCGCCTGGCTCGATCCCGGCAACTTCGACGACGCCGGGGACCAGCGGCGTCGGCTGGCGGACCTGCGGGCCGCCTGAGCCGGCCCCGGGTCGACCCGGTGACCTCGACCACCGGCTGGGCTCAACCGCCCACCGGCCTGGGGGTCACCCAGATCCGGATCTCGATCGTGGTGACCTCGACGTCCTGCTCGTCGGTGATCGCCACCGCGATCGGCAGCTCGACCCCCTCGTTCCAGATCGCCGGGACGTCCACCGTCGCGGTCGCGGTCAGCCGTCCGCGGGCGACGGTGCGGTAGTCGACGGTCATCCCCTTGGGGAGCCAACGGTGCGTGGGCGGGACCGATGCCTCGGCCGCCGCGCCCATCACGTACTCCGCCAGGTTGCACTGGGCGATGGCGTGGACGCCGCCCAGGTGGTTGCGGGTCCAGGGGCGGGCGGGCATCGACGCGACCGCGCGTCCCGGCCCGATCTCGTCGAGGTGGACCGGGATCGACAGGAAGTACGGCGCGGCGGCCCGGTAGGCGCGCGAGGCGATCGCGCGACCCGCGGGCAGACGATCGAGGCGATCGACGATGTCGGGCAGGCGAGGCGGCATGGCCCAATCCTACCGACGGTAGCGTGAGAGTCGAGGCCCTCGCGTGAACGTCGGGAACGTCCCCGATCCCGAGGGTCGGCGCCTACCCGACGAGATCGACGTAGAGCCGACGGTGCTCGGCCGCGACCGACGCCCAGGAATACGGGCCGGCGGCCAGGGCCGTGGCGCTCGCCGCCAACGCCGCACGGCGCTCCGGATCGCCGAGGATGCGGGCGAGCGCGTGGGCCAGGGCGTCCGCGTCCCCCGGTGGCACGGTCTCCGCCGCACCCTCCGCCGCGATCTCGGGAAAGCCGCCGACGGCGCTGGCGACGATCGGGCGGCCGAACGCCAGCGCGGTGAAGAGCACGCCCGACTGCTCGATCTCGCGGTAGGGCAGGACGACGACGTCGGCGCGGCGGAAGAACGCCGCCGCCTCCGCGTCGGTGACGAAGCGGTCGACGAACGTCACCCCGGCGCCGGCACGGGCGCGGAGCGGACGGATGTCCATCTTCGGCAGGCCGACGATCCACAGGTCGGCCACCTCGCCCGGCCCACCGGGCCTGGACCACGCGTCGATCAGCACGTCGACGCCCTTGTACGGCCGCAGCAGGCCGAAGAAGAGCACCACCGGTCGCTCCGTCCGCGCCAGCTCCGGCGGCAGCGGTGCCGGCTGCACCGTCGTGAGGTGCTGGAACGCGCCGTGGGGGATCACGCGCACGCGATCGGCGTCCAGGCCGAGCGTGTCGATGAGCCGGTCGCGGCCATGTCGGGAGTGGGCGACGACCGCGTCGACCCGGTCGTACAGGCGGGCCTGGGCGCGCAGCTGTCCCCACCGCGGCTCGCGCGGGAGCACGTCGTGGGCGGTCAGCACGACCGGCCGGCCGCGCGGCAGCAGGCACCGGTCGACCTGCGGCACCGGCAGCCACTGGAAGTGGACGACGTCGGCGTCGGTGGCGGCCCGGCCCAGCCGGCGCATGTCGGGCACGTGCTGGGTGAGCTTGGACAGCGTGCGGGCCCGCGACCCGGCGGGACCGGTGGTACGACGGTAGAACCCCAGCTCGATCCGGTACTCGTCCGCGCCGGGCACCTCGCCATAGGGGAACTCGCTGGTGACGAGCGTGACCCGATCCCCCGCCCGTCCCAGTGCGCTGCAGAGCGCGTGGTCGTATGGCGGGGTGTAGGCCGACGGGTCGACGATCCGGACGTGCACCGGCCCGGACGGTACCGGGTGCCCGGTCCGGGTCGGCCGACCCGCGGCCCCCTCGGTGGCGACCGGGACGCTCCGGCGCCCACGCGCCCGTCGACGGGCCGGCCCACGGGGGCGGGTCGGCGCTCACCCGCCGGGGGCGACCGACCGGGCGACGAGGGTCGCGTCGGCCAGCGCCTCGTCGACCGTCGGCGCGGCGACGAGGATGCCCCAGCCGGGACCGTTCGGTCCCGCGTTGACGGGGATGTCGACGCAGGTCAGGCGGCCGCACTCGGGCACGAACTCGGCGTCGCGGAAGACGAACGCGGTCGACTCGCCGGCGATCGTCCCGCCGACGCTGCGCTGCTCGTCGGCGCGGGACGGGTCGAAGGTCGCGGCCTCGCGCGGGGTGTGGTCGATGATGATCACGCGGCCGCCGGGCCCGGACTGACGCAGCCGCGAGAGCCGCCCGGCGGTGAGCCACGTGCGGGTCGGGGCGGCCCACCCGCCGCCGGGGCGGGCGACGACGGCCGACCACGCGGCCTGGGGGGCACGGTAGGCCGCGGTCGCGGTCCCATCGGTCAGAGCGCCCTCGCCGTCGGCCGGCGCCACGGTCCCGCCGCCGTCGACGCGCATCGTGTCGCCGGGGGTGGAGGTCTCGGTCGTCGACGGGGTCGTCGTGGTGGTCGGCGTCGTGGGGACCGACGTGGTGGTGTCGGTCGTCGGCGCCGTGGTCGTCGTGGGCGGATCCGTCGTCGTGGTGCCCGGATCGGATGCGACCGTCCGCGGATCGTCGTCGCCGCCGGCGGTCAGGCCGACCGCGACGCCGCCGGCGATCGCCAGCAGGACGAGCACGCCGATGATCAGCGCGGTGCGGCGACGGTGCGGACCGCGGGCCGGCCCGGTGGCGTACCCGTCGCCCGGCGGCGGAGGGACGGCGGGCTGCGGGGTGCGGCGGGGTGCGCGCGGCCGCGACGCGGCCGCCTCGTCGAGCGGGGGCGGAACGGGCCGCCGCGGTGCCGCCGGCACCGGTGGAACGACCGCGGTCTCGTCGGTC
>JBFWKS010000022.1:0-28412 GCA_050252545.1 Solirubrobacteraceae bacterium | reverse complement strand
CCGCACGGTCGGCGGTGGCCGAGCTCGTGGGTCGCGGGGTCGTGCCCCGGGCCCAGCCGCGGCGCCGCAGCGCGTAGCATCCTGTGCCCCGAGTCTGGACCCCTTGAGTTGCGCGACATCGAGAGCAAGCTGGCCGGCCTGGTGGAGGGCACCTTCGGCCGGCTCTTCCGGAGCGAGGTGAGCCCTGCGGAGCTCGCGCGGGGCCTTGCGCGCGAGATGGACGGTTCCCGCCGCCAGGGTGTCGACCGCACCTGGGTCGCCCACCGCTACGACCTGCACCTCTCGCGGACCGATCACCGCCGGATGAGCGAGATCGGTCCGGCGCTCGTCGAGGAGCTGTCCAACAGCCTGCTGCTGCACGCGCGCGAGTCGCACTACGCGCTCGCCCACCCGCCGCGGGTGGAGCTGCACGTCGCCCCGGAGCTGGGGCGCAGCCGCTACGGCGTCCAGGCGAGCTTCGCCGACGAGGCCGCGGATCAGCCCGAGGCGGCCCCGGAGCGCACGCACCACGTCGAGTCCCCCCGGCCGGTCGAGCCCCGGGCCCCGGTCGCGCCGCGCGCCCCGGTCGCGCCGGACCCGGCCGGGGCGGCGCCGCGTCCCCGACCGTTCGTCGGATCGCTCGTGCTCGTCATGGACGGGCGACGGGTACCGGTCGGGCCCGACGGCGGCACGCTCGGACGCAGTCGCGAGTGCGACGTCGTCATCGCCAGCGCCGAGGTGTCGCGCCGCCACGCCGAGCTGCGGTGCACGGCCGACGGGTGGACGATCACCGACCTCGGATCCACGAACGGGATCCGCATCAACGGCTCGGATCCGCACGGCCCCGCCCGGATCGTGCCCGGCGACCGGATCGAGCTCGGCACCCTCCTGCTGCGCGTCGAGGCGGGATGATGGGCGCCGTGATCGCACTCCCCGTCGGCGACCTCGTCGAACCCGTCTCGGTCGCACTGAAGTTCGGGATCGTCGCCGTCCTCTACCTGTTCCTCGTCTGGATCGCCCGGTCGAGCATCACCGACCTGGCGCGCGTCCCGATGGGCTCGACGGCGCCCGGCGTCGCCGAGGGCTCCGGGCTCTCGGGCGGGGGCGCCGGGGAGCCGCGCCTGCGCGTCGAGCGCGCCGTCGGGCACCAGTCCGGCGACGAGTACGACGTCGGTCCGGGGGCGGTGATCGGTCGTGGCGGCCAGGTCGACATCCGGATCGACGATCCGTACGCGTCGGGGAGTCACGCGCGGCTCGTGCGACAGGGCTCGGTCGTGATCGTGGAGGATCTGTCGTCGACGAACGGAACCTTCCTCAACGAGGAGCCGCTCGTCGGGGCGCAGCCGCTGCAGATCGGCGACCGCATCCGGATCGGCGACACCGAGTTCACCTACCTGGACGACTGATGAGCGACCGCATCCCCACGCGCGCCGGCACGACGGCGTCGCGCCCGAACCACGGCGACCGGTCCCGGTGCGGGATGATCGTGGCCTGATCGTGCTTCGAATCGTCGAACAGGCCCAGCGGACCGACACCGGCCGCCAGCGTCCCCACAACGAGGACTCCTACGTCGCGCGCAGGCCGCTGTTCGCGGTCGCCGACGGGATGGGTGGCGCGCAGGCGGGCGAGGTTGCGTCGCGGCTCGCCGTCGAGGTCCTCCACGAGGGCCTGGGCGACGGTCGCGGCACGGTGGCCGAGCGCCTGACCGACCAGGTCGTCGAGGCCAACCGGCGGATCCACGACCGTGCCCAGAACGACCAGGCCAGCGCCGGGATGGGGACGACGCTCACCGCCGCCTACGTCGACCACGACGCCCTCGTCGTCGTGCACGTCGGCGACAGCCGCCTGTACCGCCTGCGTGGCGGAGAGCTGTCGCGCCTGACCGCCGACCATTCGCTCGTCGAGGAGCTCGTCCGCCAGGGCCGGCTGACGCCGGAGCAGGCCGCAGAGCATCCGCAGCGGTCGATCATCACCCGCGCGCTCGGTCCGGAGTCCGAGGTCACCGTCGACTCCGAGGTCGTCCGCGTCGAGTCGGACGACCTGTTCCTGCTCTGCAGCGACGGCCTGACGACGATGCTCGCGGACGACCGGATCGGCGACATCCTCGCCGAGGACGGGAGCCTGCAGGAGTCCGTCGACCGGCTCGTCGACGCGGCCAACGAGGCCGGCGGGCGCGACAACATCACGGTGCTGCTCTTCCGCGTGGCGGTCGAGTCGGGCCCGGGCGAGGCGACGCGGGTGCACGCCGTCGCAGATGCCGCGGTCGACACGACCGAGCAACCGACCGCCGTCCTGCCCGCCGTCGCCGTCGGCGTCGCCGACCCCGAGGGCGAGGTCGGCACCGAGCCCGAGCGCGACCCCGACCCGCTCGGCACGAACCCGCGCGACCCGTCCCGGCCCGTGGGTCGGAAGGCCCGCCGGCGAGGCGTGCGTGCGGGGCCGTTCGTCGTGCTGATGCTCGTCTTCTGCCTCGGCGTCGGCGGGTACTTCGCGTCGCAGACGGTGTACTTCGTCGGCAGCGATCGCGGCCTGGTCGTCGTCTACCGGGGCCTGCCGTACGAGCTCCCGGGCGGCCTGAAGCTCTATCGGGCCAACTACTACTCGTCGGTGCCGGTGTCGGAGCTGGACGACGGCACGCGCACCCGGCTCCTGGATCATCGGATCCGCTCCCTCGCCGACGCCAACGACCTCGTGTCGCGGCTCGAGCGCGGGGAGGTCGTGCGTCCGTGACGGCACGGAACCGGGAGGCCCTCGCTCTCGTTCCGTCCGCGCTCCTGCTGACCGCGGGACTGGCCGCCGTCTTCCTGCGGCGCGACGAGTTCCTCAGCAACGAGTCGCTCGTCTACGGCGCGGTGTTCCTGGCGGTGTGCCTCGCCGCGCACCTCGTCATCCGCTACGCGACGCCCAACGCCGACCCGTACATCTTCCCGCTCGTCGCGGTCCTCGCCTGCTTCGGGCTCGTCGAGCTGTACCGCATCGACGAGAGCTTCGCCCAGGCCCAGGCACGGTGGTTCGTCATCGGGCTGGGCCTGTTCGCCGTGACGCTCGTCGTGGTCCGCGACCTGCGCTGGCTGCAGGACAACAAGTACACGATCGCGCTGGCGTCGCTCGTCATCCTGCTGCTTCCCCGGATGCCCGGGATCGGCCAGTCCACCAACGGTGCCTACCTGTCGATCAGCCTCGGTCCGCTGAGCGTGCAGGCGGCCGAGTTCGCCAAGATCGGGATCGTCGTCTTCCTCGCCGGCTACCTGCGTGACACGCGCCAGGTGCTGATCCACGGCGGACGGAGGTTGCTGGGGATCGCGCTGCCGCCGTTGCGGCACCTCGGTCCGCTGCTGGTGATCTGGGGCACGGCGATGCTCATGCTGATCTTCATCCGCGACCTCGGGTCGTCGCTGATGTTCTTCGGCGCGTTCCTCGCGCTGTTGTACGTCGCGACCGGCCGGCTCGTGTACCCGCTCGCCGGGATCGGGGCGTTCGCCGCCGGCGCGTACCTCGTCGGCAGCCGGGTCGGGCACGTCCAGGACCGCGTCGCCGCATGGCGCGATCCGCTCGACCCCGAGCTGTTCGACGCGGTCGGCGGCAGCTACCAGCTCGCCCAGTCGCTCTTCGCGCAGGCCGACGGCGGGCTCTTCGGCCGTGGGTTCGGGCAGGCGGAGCTCGGGACGATGATCGACGGCGACGTCGTGTCCACCCCGCTGCTGCCGGCGTCGCAGACGGACATGATCTACGCGCTGATCGTCAACGAGACCGGCCTGCTCGGCGGCGCGGCGATCCTGCTGGCGTACCTGCTCATCGTCCAGCGCGGGTTCCGGATCGCGAGCCTGGCGCGGGATCCGTTCCACAAGCTGCTGGCGACCGGCCTCAGCGCGGTCTTCGCGCTGCAGGTGTTCGTCATCGTCGGGGGCGTGACGAAGGTCATCCCGCTGACGGGCGTGACGCTGCCGTTCATCAGCTACGGCGGGTCGTCGCTGATGGCCAACTTCATCCTCCTGGCCCTGCTGCTGCGCGTGTCGGAGACGGCGAGGCGACCGGCGTGAACACGTCGATCCGCAACCTCTTCGTCGTCCTCGTGCTGCTCTTCGGGCTGCTCATCGCGTTCACGTCGCGGTGGACGGTCTTCGAGGAGGGCGAGCTGCGTGCCGACACGCAGAACCGTCGCGACGTCATCCGGGCCGAGCGGGTGCCGCGCGGCCGGATCCTCGCCGCGGACGGCACGGTGCTCGCGCGGAGCGTCGAGCGACGGTCGCAGAGCAGCGGCACGATCCGCTACGTCCGCCGGTACCCGCAGGGGTCCAAGTACGTGGCCGCGGTCGGCTACAGCGACACGTCGCTCACCCAGAGCGGGCTCGAGCGGTCGCAGAACGAGCCGCTCGCCGGCCGTGCGGTCAAGCTCACCACCGCCGTCGATCGGCTCGTCAGCGGTGACCAGCGCGGTGACGACGTGCGCACGACCCTGCGTCCGGAGGTCCAGCAGGCCGCGATCGACGGGCTCGGCGAGCGTCCCGGATCGGTCGTCGCCCTGGACCCGCGCAACGGCAAGGTCCTGGCGATGGTGTCGCGGCCCGGGTTCGATCCCAACCGGGCGATCAAGGAGCCGAAGTACTTCACGAGCCTGACCAAGCGCACTGACCGGGCGCTGCTCAACCGCGCCACCCAGGACGCCTACGTCCCCGGATCGGTGTTCAAGGTGGTGACCGCCGCGGCGGCGATCGACACCGGCAAGATGACGGCCGACAGCACCGTCGACGGGAGCAACGGCCAGGTCTTCAGCGGGACGCCGATGAACAACTACGGCGGCGCCCAGTACGGCCAGGTGACGCTCCGCACGGCGCTGACGAACTCCGTCAACACCGCGTTCGGCAACGTCGCCGAGCTCGTCGGCAAGCCGACCATGCAGCGCTACATGGAGCGGTTCGGGTTCAACGAGAAGCCGCCGCTGGACTATCCGGACGACCAGCTGCGCGCGTCGGGCTCCTACCGCAACGGTCGCCTGATCCCGGCGACGAGCCGGTTCGTCGACGTCGCACGGCTCGGGATCGGTCAGGACAAGCTCCAGGTGACGCCGCTGCAGATGGCGATGGTGAGCGCCGCGGTCGCCAACCGCGGGCGGCTGATGAAGCCCCACCTCGTCGACCGGATCGTCGACGCGGACGGCCGGGTGCAGCGTCGCGTCGAGGCGGAGGAACAGGAGCGGGTGATGGGTGCCGACGCCGCGGACGTGCTTCGGTCGATGATGGGGGACGTGGTCAACGACGGCACCGGTACCGGGGCGGCCCTGAGCGGGATCACCGCCGGCGGCAAGACGGGCACCGCCGAGCGGGACATCCGGCGGGGACTCAACGACCTGTGGTTCATCGGGTTCGCCCCGCTCGAGGATCCGAAGGTCGCGGTCGCGGTCGTCGTCGAGAACACGACCGGCGCCGGCGGCGTGGTCGCCGCCCCGATCGCCCGTGACGTCATGCAGGCCGCGCTCGGAGGCGACGGATGAACCGGACCGGACAGACCATCGACGGGCGCTACCGCGTCGTCCGTCGGCTGGGCACCGGCGGCATGGCCGACGTCTTCGACTGCGAGGACCTGCAGCTCGGCCGTCACGTGGCGCTCAAGCTCATGCATGAGCAGCTGTCGCGTGACGAGACCGTCGTGGCCCGGTTCCGTCGCGAGAGCCACTCCGCCGCGGGACTCCAGCACCCCCACGTCGTCCAGGTCTTCGACCGCGGCGACTGGGACGGCATCCCGTACATGGCGATGGAGCTCGTCGACGGCGTGACGTTGAAGGATGTCATCCGCGACCAGGCACCGCTCGACCCGATCCGGACGATCGACCAGATCTCCCAGGTCCTCGACGCGCTCCGCTACGCCCACAAGCGCGGCCTCGTCCACCGCGACATCAAGCCGCAGAACGTCCTCGTCGCATCCGACGGGACGCTCAAGGTCGCCGACTTCGGCATCGCCCGTGCCGTCGACGACCTGCAGATGACGCAGACCGGCATGATCGTCGGCACCGCGCACTACCTGTCGCCGGAGCAGGCGTCGGGGCAGCCGATCACCCCGGGCGCCGACCTCTACGCCGTCGGCGTCGTCCTCTTCGAGATGCTCACCGGCCGGATGCCGTTCGACGGCGAGCAGCCGGTCGCGATTGCGCTGAAGCACGTCAACGAGCCGCCTCCGGCGCTGTCGGTCGTCAACGCCGACGTACCCGCCGACCTCGAGCGGGTCGTCCTCTGCGCCCTCGAGAAGCGTCCCGACGACCGGTTCGCCGACGCCGACGAGTTCCTCAACGCGCTACAGGTCGTGCGGCACCGGATCGCGACCGGTGCGCCCGTACCGGACGGTCCGCCGGTGCGCAGCGCACCGGTCGGTGACGACCTGGTGCAGCAGACCGGCGGCTGGCTCGGGCCTGCCGCGGGGATGGCCGTACCGGCGGGCGTCGATCGAGAGGAGCTCGCCGAGGAGGCCGCTGCCCGTCGTCGTCGCCGTCGCGCGTGGATCATCACCGGGGCGCTGGCGCTCGTCGTCGCCGTCGCGCTCGTCGGCTACCTGCTCTTCGGGCGGATGGAGACCGTGCCTGCGGTCACCGGCAAGCCGGTCGCCCAGGCCACCGCCCAGCTGGAGGAGCGCGGGTTCAAGGTCCGGATCGAGGCGCGCAGCAGCAGCCAGGTGCGGGCCGATCGGGTGATCAGCCAGGATCCGCGGGCGCGCAGTCGCGTGCGCCACGGCCGCGAGGTCACGCTCGTCGTGTCGAGCGGCGTCGCCCGGATCCAGGTCCCCAACGTCATCGGCCGCCCCGAGCGGGAGGCCAAGCAGGTGCTCGCCCGTGCCGGGTTCACCAACGTCAAGGTCATCTCGCAGGCGAGCGACACCGTCGCGGCCGGCACGGTCAGCGCCGTCAGTCCGCAGGCCGGGGCCCAGACCGCCAGCGACGAACCGGTGACGCTGACCGTGTCGATCGGCCCCGACGGCGGCGACGAGCGCACCGTCAAGGTCCCGGCCGTCGAGGGCCGCACCGAGGCCGAGGCCCGCCGGGCGCTGGAGGCCCTGGGGCTGCGGGTCAAGGTCAGCCGCGAGGAGAGCGACGACGAGGAGCCGGGAACCGTGCTGGACCAGTCCCCCGCCAGCGGGCAGGACGTGCCGGAGCGCAGCGAGGTGGGCCTCGTGGTCGCCCGCGAGCCGCAGCGCACGACGACCACGACGACCACGACGACCGACGACGTCCAGGTGCCCAACGTCGAGGGACGTCCGCGCGCCGAGGCCGAACGGGCCCTGACCCGCGCCGGCCTCGAGGTCAGGGTGAGCCTCGTGCCGGTGACCGAGGACGACGAGGACGGCGTGGTCGTGCGGCAGACCCCGAACGGTGGCCGGGCGAGTCCCGGCGACCGGGTCGAGCTGCAGGTCGGCGAGCTGCAACCGGCGCCCCCGACGACGACGCAGGAGCAGAGCCCGGGTGCGTCCGCGGCACCGAAGACCGAGAACGCGGCGGTGCACGGGGCGCAGGAGCGGGGCACGACTCGCGCGCGCCGGACCGGAGACGATCGCTGATGGCGCGCCGGATCGTCGTGCTGGGCGGCGGGCGCTCGTCGGAGCACGACGTGTCGCTGCGATCGGCCGCGTCGGTCGCCGCCGGGCTGCGGACCGCCGGGCACGACGTCGTCGAGCTGACCCTGGAGCGGGACGGCACGTGGCGTCACGCCGACGCCACCGATGCCGTGGCGCTCGTTCCCGGGGAGGGCCTGCTGGGCGCCGATGCGGTGTTCCCGGTGCTGCACGGCCCGTTCGGCGAGGACGGCTCCGTGCAGGGCCTGCTGGAGCTCCTCGACGTGCCGTACGTGGGATCCCCGGTGCTCGGCTCCGCGGTGTGCATGGACAAGCTGCTGTTCAAGGACCTGATGGCGACCGCCGGGATCGCCCAGGTCGACTACGAGGCCGTGCATGCCCGCGACTGGCGCGCCGACCGCGACGGCGTGCTGCGGCGGCTGGAGCGGCTCGGGCTGCCGGTGTGGGTCAAGCCGTCGCGCCTGGGCAGCTCGGTCGGGATCGCCCCCGCCCGGACGGCCGACGCGCTGGCGCCGGCGATCGACGCGGCGCTCGCCCACGACGCGCGGGTCATCGTCGAGGCGTCCGCGCCCGGGATCGAGGCCGAGACGGCGGTGCTCGGCTCGGGCGACGACCCGCGGGTCTCGGCGATCGGCGAGATCGTGCTCGCCGACGCCGATCCGGACGCGTGGTACGACTACGAGGCCAAGTACACGCCCGGCGGGATGGAGCTGCGCGTGCCCGCCCGGATCAGCGACACGGCCGCGGCCCGCGTGCGCGAGCTCGCCGGACGCGCGTTCACGCTGTCGTGCTGCGAGGGGCTGGCGCGGGCGGACTTCTTCGTCGACGGCGAGGACGTGCTCCTCAACGAGCTCAACACGCTGCCGGGGTTCACCGAGACCTCGGTCTACGGCGCGCTGTGGCAGGCCAGCGACGTGCCCTACCCCGACCTGGTGTCACGGCTCGTCGAGCTCGCGATCGACCGCCACGCCCGCGAGCGGCGTCAGGCGTACTGACGGTCGCCGCGGGTAGCTCGCCGGAGGCCGCAGCACGGTGGTCGTCGGAGACGCCCCCTGCTATCGCGCCGGGTTGCGGCGGAAGAGGTTCAGCGCGCTGACGGCGACCCGCGACGGCTCGCCGGACTCCTCGGGCGGCAGCTGGGTGATCCACAGCAGGTAGTAGCGGTAGCGCGTGGGACCGGTGCTCAGGCGGATCTGGTTGGTGCCGCGGCGTGCGGTCGGCAGGTTGCCGACCTCGGTCCAGCCCTGATCGGTGACGGTGGCCGGCAGCGGACCGTCGGGGGCGGCGTAGACGGTGGCGGCCCAGCCGCCCGCGGGGGTGGTGACGTCGAGCCGGGTGGCGGCGATCGTCCGGGCGCCCTCTCCGACGTCGAGGTGGATGCCGACGCCGGTCTTGCCGCCGAAGGTGCCGCCCCGGTAGCCCTCGGTGGTCCACGCGGTCTCCGGGTCGGCATCGAGCACCCGCACGACCTCGTCGCGGTGCTCCTCACCATCACCCGGCGGCGGGTCGTAGTCGCCCGCCTGCCGCGGGTTGAGCCGCACGGCCACCTCGCCCGGCTCGGCCGGCGTCGACGAGGTCTGGCCGCCACCCCGCGACGAGCGCTCCGGCAGCACGTTGACGGCGATCACCGCGAGCGCCCCGACGACGAGCAGCACCGCGACGACGAGCAGTCCGCGGCGGCGCAGCCGCAGGTTGACCCGATCGCGCTTCTGCGGCGGCAGGCTGCGCAGGACCGCCGTGGCCTCGCCGGTCGCCACGCCGCGGCGGCTCGTCTCGATCGTGAGGACGTCCTCGAGATCCGCGATCAGCTCGTCGGTCGACGGGTAGCGGACGTCGAGCTCCTTCGCCGTCGCCCGGTCGACGACCGCCGCCAGCGCCGATCCGACCGACGGCCTGATCTGCTGGACGTCGGGGAGCTCCTCGCGGACGTGCTTCATCGCGACGGCCACCTGGTTCTCCCCGAGGAAGGGCACCTCCCCGGTGAGCATCTCGAAGAGCACGATGCCGAGCGAGTACACGTCGCTCTGGCCGGTGACGTCGTGGCCCATCGCCTGCTCGGGCGACACGTAGTCGGTGGTCCCCAGCACGCGGCCGTCGGCGGTCAGGCCGTGCTCGTCGAGCGTCCGGGCGATCCCGAAGTCGGTGACCTTGGCGACGCCCTCGGAGTTGATGAGGACGTTCTGCGGCTTGACGTCGCGGTGGACGATCCCGCGCTCGTGGGCGGCGCCGAGGGCGCGGGCGATCTCGATCGCGTAGGCGACCGCCTCGGTGACCGACAGCCGGCCCGCGCGCTGGATCCGCTCCTTGAGCGTCTCGCCCTGCACGTGCTCGAAGACGATGAACGGCGTGTCCTCGTGCTCGCCGGCGTCGATCACCTGCACGATGTGCGGGTGGTTGAGCTGCGCGACCGCGCGGGCCTCGCGACGGAACCGCTCCAGCTGCTCGGAGTGCTCCGCCAGGCTGCGGTGCATCCGCTTGATCGCGACCGTCCGCTCGAGGACGGTGTCGAAGGCGCGATAGACCGTGGACATGCCACCGGACCCGATCTGGGCCTCGAGGCGGTAGCGATCCGCGAGCAGGGTGCCGGAGTCGATGGTCACGGGACGCACCTATTGTGCGGGCCCGAGGGCGTTCCGTGTGGCGTCGTCGGCGGACACCGTGTCCGCGACGGGCCCGTCCGCGGTCCGGACGGGGACGCGTACGGGGGCCGGGGACACGCTCACCTGCCCCATCCTGCCTGTTGCCGTCACGCCGCGCGCTCCATCGGGCCTTCCTACCCCCGGTTGCATGGAGCGTTGCACGTGGCGGGCGCGCCGGTGGCGGCGGAGAGCGGGTCGGCTGACCGTCGTGGGACGACGGTGAGACGACCCGCTGTGGTCGCGCCGGCGCTCTGATCGCGGATCGGCGCAGAATCGGCACTCTCGGGCGGTGGTTTCGTCGCGCGGTGGGCGGCGATCCCGGGCGCGTGGTCGCGCCGGTCGACGATGCGCCGGCGCGGAGGGCGGGCGAGCTACAGGCCCGATGTGGTGCCGACGACGCGCTTGACGCCCTGGTGGCGGTGAGCGCGTGTCGCCGCGGCGACGTCATCGTCACCAGCGGGGACCTGCAGCAGCCTGGCCGACGGCCTCGGTGGCGTGCGCGTGCTGGGCATCTGAGGAATCCCGGCCGGCGCGACGATCGGAGAGACTGCCCGCATGCGTCGCACCCTGGCCCTGCTTCCCGTCATGCTCGTGTTCATGGTCGGCTGCGGCGACGACGACGGCCCGAAGGCCGAGCGGCCGGCCGAGGCGATCCCGTGCCCGAGCGAGGCGACGCCGCGTCTGGGGGCGGACCGCACCACACCGACCCCGGCGACCGGGGCGTTGGACGCCCGCGACCTGTTGGACCTGTCGGTCGACGAGGCGTCCGATCGCGCGCAGGGGGTCGGCTGCACGGTGCGCGTCGTCCGGCGCGATGGCGAGGACCTGCCCGGAACCCTCGATCTGCGACCCAACCGGATCAACGTCGAGGAGCAGGACGGGCGCGTGGTGCGGATCCAGGGCGTCGGCTGAACGGTAGGCCGCGTGGGCGGGACGAGCCGGGGGCCGGGGCCGGTGGTCGGCGGAGAGCGGGTCGGCTGACCGTCGTGGGACGACGGTGAGACGCCCCCCTGTGCGTTGCGACGGGTGCCCCGCCGCCGCCGACGGGCTCGGTTCCTAGCCCTGCAGCAGGACGCCACCCGGTGCCGTGCACGCGCCGGCCCGATCCGTGACCGTGCCGATCCGGCGGGCGCCTGCGTGACGCGCAGCGAGCACCGCCGCCGCCTCGTCGGCGTGCTCCGCCGGCACGACGGCGACCAGGCCGCAGCCCTGGTTGAAGACCTCCCACATCTCTGCGTCGCTCACGCCGCCCAGGTGCTGGATCAGGCCGTTGATCGCGGGGAGGGGGAGGGGATCCTCGATCGCGAACCCGATCGCGACCGGATCGCCGGCGCGGTCGGCGTGGGCGTCGCGGGCGGGCGCGATCGCGCCGGCCTTCGTCGGGCACAGCCGCAGCAGGTTCAGCAGCCCGCCGCCGGTGATGTGGCTCAGGCCCAGCACCGGCAGGCCGGCGGCGAGCAGGTCGAGCGTGGCCCGCACGTAGATGACCGTCGGCTCCAGCAGCGCATCCGCCACCGACGCGCCGCCCAGGTCGCCCGGCCGGTCGCCCAGGGCCAGGCCGCCGTCGACCTGCAGCGCCTTGCGGGCCAGGGTGTAGCCGTTGGAGTGGATGCCGCTGGAAGGGACGCCGATCAGCGCGTCGCCGGGCCGGATCCCCGCGCCCGTCACCAGACGGTCGAGGGCGACCGTGCCGATCGCGGTGCCGCACAGGTCGAACCCACCCGGATCGGGATGGCCGCGCAGCAGCTCCGGCAGGACGGCGAGCTCGCCACCGGGGATCTCGATCCCGGCGTCCTCGGCGCCGGCCTTGAGCCCGCGCGCGATCGCGGTCAGGCGCGCCTCGTCGGGCTCCTGCACCGCGAGGTAGTCCAGCAGCGCGATCGGCTCGGCCCCGACGCACACCAGGTCGTTGACGTTCATCGCGATCGCGTCGATCCCGACGGTGTCCAACCGCCCGGTCTCCTCGGCCACGATGAGCTTGGACCCGACGCCGTCGGTGGCGACCGCGATCCCCAGATCCGGCGTCACCCGCAGCACCGACGCGTAGTGCCCGGACTCCAGCGCGTTGCGCGACGGTCGGCCGGTGTCGATCGTGCGCAGGACCGACACGAGCCCGCCGACCCCGGCGTCGGACTGGTCGGTGTCGACTCCGGATGCGGCGTAGGCGTCGCTCATCGCGGGTGATGGTGGCAGATGGCCCGCCGGGACCCGCAGGTGGGCGTCGCGGCGCGGACCCGGCGGCGGTCGTTCCGCCCGACCCGAACGCGTGCCTCCTGCCACGACGGCCCGTGGCGACGACGGCGGGCCCGTACCCTTGCGCGCATGCCGACCGACGCTCTGGCCCGGACCCTGGCGCTGATGCCTGACGCGCCGGCGTCGCCGACGATGACCGACGGCTACCTCGATCTCGTCGGCGGCGACGCTGCCGCCCCGACGTCGGCGGCGCAGCGGGCGATGCGCTCGGCGTTCCTCCCGGCGATCTACGAGCGGGCATGGCGGCCGGTCGGGTTCACGGCCTTCACCGGCCACACCACCGCGCACGAGGAGCGTCACCTGCTGTCGCGGCTGGATCTGCGCGAGGGGGCGACCGTGCTGGACGTGGCCTGCGGGCCCGGCAACACGACCCGGCGCCTGCACGACGCGGTCGGGGACGGCCTGGTGGTGGGCCTGGACTACTCGGCGACGATGCTGACCCGTGCGGTGCGTGACACGTCGTCGGACGCCGTCGCCTACGTCCGCGCCGACGCGCACCGACTGCCGTTCGCCGACGGGTCGTTCGACGCCGTCGCCTGCTACGGCGCGCTGTACCTCGTCGAGCGGCCCGACGAGGTGATCGCGCAGATGGCGCGGGTGCTGCGCCCCGGGGGACGGCTGGCGATCCTGACCACCTGTCACCGCGGACCCGCGGCCGTACGGGGCCTGGTCGGCGCGGCGACCGCGGCCGGTGGCCTGCGGATGTTCGGCCGCGACGCGGTGATCCGGTCGTTCGCCGCCGCGGGGCTTCAGGGCGTGCAGCGCGAGGTGTCGGCGTTCTCGCAGACGGTGGTCGGTCAGCGCCCGCTGACGAGGAGCGCCGTGGCCACCGCCGCCCGGTAGACGGCGAACGGCGCCAGCCGCACGCCGTGGAGCGTGCGCCGGGCGAGGGGCGCGGCGGCCCGGCCGGACACCGCGCTGGCCACCGTGAGCGCTCCGATCGGGGCCAGCCGGCCCGGAAGGATCGTGCGGTCGGCGACCCGACGTGCCAGCCGCACCGACTTCAGCGCGGTCGCGCCGCCGACCACCGGCACGGCCATCGCGGCCGAGATCCGGCCCGCGTCGGCCCGGGCGAACCCGCGGGCCCGCGTGGCTGCGAGCACCGCGCCGCTGCGGGACACGCCGGGCCACAGGGCGAGCGACTGGGCGGTGCCGACGAGCAGCGCGTCGACGACGGTGGCGTCGGTCCAGGCGCGTCCGCCACCGGCGGTCGCGGACGGTCGGTCGCGATCGGCCATCGCCATCGCCACCCCGCCCATGAGGAGCCCGGCGGCGATCGTCCGGTCGGATCCCAGGCGATCCTCGATCCGGCGCTCGAAGGCGAGCGCGGCCACGGCCGCCGGCACCGATGCCACGGTCAGCAGCCCGGCGGCGCGCAGAGCCTGCCGAGGGTGGGCCGGCGCGCCCCGCGCGACCGTGACCGCCTCCTCCCGCAGCCCGATCGCCAGCCCGATCAGCGTGCCGGCGTGCGCGGCCACCTCGACCGCCTTGGCCAGCTCGGCGTCCGCCGGCCGCTGGCCGCGCCGCCCGGCGACGAGCCGGGTCACGAGCGCCACGTGGGCCGACGACGACACGGGGAGCGCCTCGGCCGGTCCGTGGATGAGCCCGGCGATCTGGGCGGCCGCGAGCGCGCGGGGGGGCGGTAGGGGAACCGGGTCCGGCACGACGAGGGAGGCTACGCCGTGACGGATCCGGTCGTATCGGCGAGCGACGACGTGGGACCGGTCCGGACCGGCTCGCCCGTCGGGCGAGCGGACCGGCACCGCTGGGCGTCCGTAGGCTCTGCGCCCATGGCCGTCCCGCTCTTCGACACCGGCACCGCGCTGGCACCGCTGCGTCCCGCGATCGAGGAGGCGCTCCTGCGTGCCTCTCGCGACGGACGGTACGTGCTCGGCCCCGAGGTCGACGCGTTCGAGGCCGAGCTCGCCGCCTGGACCGGAGCCCGGCACGCCGTCGGGGTGGCCAACGGCACCGAGGCGATCACGATCGCGCTGCGGGCGCTCGGCGTCGGCCCGGGGGACGAGGTCGTCGTGCCGTCGTTCACGTTCTGGGCCAGCGCCGAGGCGATCCCGCCGACCGGGGCCACGCCGGTGTTCTGCGACGTCGACCGCGACACGCTCTGCGTCACCGCCGACACCGTCGCGGCGGCCGTCACGCCGCGGACGAAGGCCGTCATCGCCGTGCACCTGTTCGGCAACGTCGCGCCGATCGGCGAGATCCGCTCGCGGACCGGTCTGCCCGTGCTGGAGGACAGCGCCCAGGCGGCGGGCACCCTCGTCGACCGGATCGTGGCCGGTCGCGGATCCACCGCCCCCGACGGCGACGGGCCGCTGCGCCCCGGGGCCCTCGGCGACGTGGCGACGTTCAGCTTCTATCCGTCCAAGAACCTGGGGGCGTTCGGCGACGGCGGCGCGATCACCACGAACGATCCCGCGATCGACGAGCGCGTCCGCACGCTGCGCTTCCACGGCAGCAGCGACAAGGTCGACTATGTCGACATCGGCTACAACAGTCGCCTGGACGAGCTGCAGGCGGCGATCCTCCGCGTACAGCTCCCGCACCTGCAGGGCTGGGCCGATCATCGCGCCGGCACGCTGGAGCGGTACCGCTCCGCCGGCCTGGGCGAGCACGTCCGACTGCCGGTGCCCGCGACGGGCGCCACGCCTGCCTGGCACCTGTTCGTCGTGCACCACGATCGGGCCGACGAGCTGCAGGCCGGCCTGACCGAGCGCGGCGTCGGGGCCCGCGGCTACTACCGCACCCCGGTCCACCGACAGCCACCGATGGCCGTCTTCCAGCCTGACGGGATCGCCGACCTGCCGGTGACCGACGAGCTCGCCCGCACGCACCTGGCGCTGCCGGTGAGCGGCACGATCACCGACGAGCAGATCGCCGAGGTCGTCGCGGCGGTCGCCGCGACGCTGGACTGACCGACCGCCGCGACGTGGGACAGGGCGATCCGGCGGCCCGGGTCGGGCATGCGTCGGACCCGGGGAACGACGCGCGCCCCGCGCCGCAGTGCCGTGTTTCCGCGGCGGAAGTCGCGCGTCGCCCGACGGGCGAGGCGTCGCGCATCGCCCCACGGTAGCCGCGTCGCGCCCGATCGTCGGCCGATGTCGACGTCCGTCCGGTGCCTTGCGGCGGGCGAGCACCGGGAGCCGCGAGCGTTGGCCGGGTACCTGGCAACCCGGCGTCCGCTCCGCCCGGCCCCCGATGCGCGACGATCCCCGGTGCCGATGCGCGTCTGGATCGACCTGACCAACAGCCCGCACGTCCTCGTCCTGCGTCCGGTGATCGAGGAGCTGCGCCGTCGTGGCCACCGCGTCGACGTCACCGCCCGGGACTTCGCCCAGACGCTGGGGCTCTGCGACCGGCTGGGGATCGAGCACACCGCCATCGGCCATCACCGCGGCGAGCGGCTGCCCGACAAGGCCCGCGGGCTGGCGTCGCGCACCCGGGCGCTGCTGGCGTGGTCGCGATCGGTCGGCGGCTGGCCCGGCGGCGGGTGGCGCGGGCTGGCGGGATCGGCGCCGTTCGACCTCGCGATCGGTCACGGATCGAACGACGTCACGGTTGCCGCGGCGCTGCTGGGCATCCCCGTCACGACGGCGTTCGACTACGAGTGGGCCACGGTCCAGCATCAGATCAACTGCCGCCTGGCGCAGGCGGTGGTCGTGCCCGACGTCATCCCCGCCGAGCGGCTGGCCCCGTACGGCGCGACGGGCAAGATCCGCGCCTACGCGGGCCTCAAGGAGGAGTACTACCTCGCGGACCTGGAGCCGGATCCCGCGGTCCTCGACGAGCTGGGCCTGGACGCCGGCGCGCCGCTGGCCGTCGTGCGGACCCCGCCGGAGGTGTCGTTGTACCACCGGTTCCACAACGACCGCTTCGCCCAGGTGCTCACCCGGCTACGGGAGCAGGGTCAGGTCGTCGTCCTCCCGCGGACCGATGACCAGCGACGCGAGCTGCGCGACGCCGGCGGGTTCGTCATCCCCGAGCGGCCCATCGACGGTCCGTCGCTCGTCGGCCTGGCCGACCTCGTCGTCAGCGCCGGCGGCACGATGAACCGCGAGGCCGTCGCCCTCGGCACCCCGGTCTACACGACCTTCGACGGGCGCCCCGGTGCGGTCGACGACGCCCTGATCGCCGACGGTCGTCTGCGGCGGCTGGAGGACCCCGACGCGATCGACCTGGTCTGCCGCGACCGGGCCGCCGAGGCCGCCACCGGCACGGGTCGGATCCGCCGCGACATCGGTGCGTTCACGGATCTGCTGCTGGCCCCCGTGGGCTGACCGGCCCGGGCCGGTCGTGGCTCACCCATGACGGCTCGGCCTCGACGAGGACGGCCGATCCGTCACGGACGCCGGGACGCGGTCCGGTCGACGGCGACGGCGCGAGCCCGGCAGCGAGCACCACGACGGCGCGGCGGACCGGCAGAGGCGACCTTCCGGCGAATCGGCCGCCGTCGCGCCGGTGTCCCGCGTCGAGGGCGAATCGACCACCGCCGGCCCCGGCGCCACCCGACGGGTCAGCGCCCGCGTGTCACGTCCCGCAGTGCGGCGTCGAGCCGCCGCAGCGAGCGGGCGCCGTACATCCGGCGGTAGGTCCGGCGACCCTCACGGACCTTGCGCGTCTGGCCGAGCGCGCGCTGGTGCGCGATCCGCACCGCGCGGGCCGAGCGCGCCCGCTGGCGCGACGCCGGACCGCTGCGCCGGTCCAGGCGTGCGATCGCGGAGGACGCCTGCGTGATCTCGCGGCGGTGGTCCGCAGGCGTGGTGGCGTCCTCCCACCCGGTGCCGCCCACGACGCGGTGCCAGCTCAACAGCGGCCGGGCGTTCCCGCGCGACCAGTCCAGCGTCTCCCAGCGCGCGGCGCCGACCCGGACCCGCCCGGCGCGATCCGCGATCGGCTCCGTCCGTCCGCCACCCCGCAGCAGATCGGACCGCCAGTTGCCGTCGGTGCCGCGCCAGAACCCGACCGACGCGTAGCAGCAGGACCCGCCGCCGGTGTAGAACGCCGTCGACAGCTCGGGATCCCCGCCGTCGTGGTTCGTCACGACGAGCCTCGTGGCCTTGACCGCCGCGGAGGTCCGTCCCATGAGGTCGATCGGCACGCACCCGTCCGGCCCGCCGGTCCGGCAGGGCAGCGCCCGGTCGGGGACGAGCCGCGCGACGATCGACGGGTCGCCCTCTCGACGCACGACGACCTCGGTCCGCATCCCGTTCACCTGCAGGATCGGGCGGGCGGGACCCCACAGCTCGAACGTCCACCCGTCGGCGGTGACGGCCTGCTTGAGATCGCCCTGCGGCAGGCCGGGGTCGGCGGCCGCGGCGGGCGGCGGCATGGCGATCGCCACCGCGGCGGCCACGGTCAGTGCGACCAGACCTGAGCGAGTGGAGCGGTGGCGGATCGGATCGTCGATGGTCATGGCTCTCCGTCCGGCCGGTCGATGACGCGCCCGCCGGGCCGGTGACGGACGGGACGCCGCCGGACCATCCCATAGCCGAGGAGGACGCGGCGCCGCCCGGCGGCGAATCGACCACGCGTTCAGGGGCGTCCGGGGGTGGTCGACCGGCGGTCCCCGTGACGGTGGATCGACCAACCGCGTCGGCGGCCCGTGGCCGTGGTCGATCGACCGTCGGCTCGCCACCGGATCGACCGGTGGCCCCGGAGCACGGTGGCCCGTCAACGCGTTGAACGGGAGACGAGGATCCCCCTGCCAGCCGATGGTCGCGGGCCCTCGCGCGACGTAGCGTCGGACGACGAGGCCGTGGCGGGACCGCGGCGGACCACGAGCAGAGGAGCCGGATCGTGTCCACGACCAGCGTGCGCCACCACACCATGTTCATCGACGGCGAGCACGTCGACGCCGACGACCACTTCGAGATCATCAGCCCCTCCACCGAGGAGCTGGTGTGCACCGCCGCCAAGGGCACGGTCGAGCACGCCGACCGCGCGGTCGAGGCCGCCCGCCGGGCCTTCGAGTCCGGATCGTGGTCCCGGCAGGCACCCGAGGAGCGGTCGCGGATCATGCGGCTCATCGCCGACCGTCTCGGCGACGAGGCCGACGAGCTCAGCGAGCTCGAGA
Organism: Solirubrobacteraceae bacterium; assembly: GCA_050252545.1. GTDB lineage: Bacteria > Actinomycetota > Thermoleophilia > Solirubrobacterales > Solirubrobacteraceae > Patulibacter. Next base: position 9,896 of record JBFWKS010000022.1, on the reverse strand, counting down.
TCTCGGCCAACGGCGCCACCATCCGCCAGGCGATGGGCTTCCTCGTCGGACTCGCCGCCCCGCACTTCCTGTACTTCGCCGAGCAGGCCGCCTCGTACCCGTTCGAGACCCAGGTCCCGACCGCCGCGTACCCGACGGTGTCCAGCAACCGCATCCGTCGCGATCCCGTCGGGGTGTGCGCGGCGATCGTCCCGTGGAACTTCCCGCTGCTGCTGGGCATCTGGAAGATCGGCCCGGCGCTGGCCGCCGGCAACTCGATCGTCGTCAAGGTCGACGAGAAGACGCCGCGGTCGCTGCTGCGCCTGGCCGAGATCGCCCACGAGTGCGGCGTGCCGAAGGGCGTCTTCAGCGTCGTCACCGGTGACGGGGCCGAGGTCGGCGCCCGGCTGGCGTCGCACCCCGATGTCGACAAGGTCGCGTTCACCGGGTCGACCGCCGTCGGCCGGGAGATCATGCGCCTGGCGTCCGGCACCGTGAAGAAGGTGTCGCTCGAGCTCGGTGGCAAGGGCGCCGCGGTGCTCCTCGACGACGCCGACCTGGACGTCGCGATCGACGGGATCCTCTTCGGCTGCATGCTCTTCTCGGGCCAGATCTGCGAGTCCGGCACCCGCCTGCTCGTCCCCGACGCGATCCACGACGAGGTCGTCCGGCGGCTCGTCGAGCGGGCCAGCACGATCAAGGTCGGCGACCCCGCCGACTTCGACACCGACCTGGGCCCCGTCGTGTCCCGGCGTCAGCAGGAGCGGGTGCTCGGGTTCATCGAGGGCGCCAGGCGCGACGGCGTCACGATCGCGCTCGGCGGCGGCGTCCCCGAGGGCCCGGAGTTCGACAAGGGCTTCTGGATCGAGCCGACGATCCTCACCGACGTGCGCAACGACATGGAGATCGCGTGCGAGGAGACCTTCGGGCCGGTGCTGTGCGTCATCCGCTACTCGTCGGTCGATGAGGCGGTGCGGATCGCCAACGCCTCGCAGTACGGCCTGACCGCCGGCGTGTGGAGCAGCGACTACGAGCGGGCGATCGAGGTCGCAGACCGCCTGCGGGCGGGCACGGTCTGGATCAACAACTGGCACCAGATCGACCCGGCCCTGCCGTTCGGCGGTTACCGCCAGAGCGGCGTCGGCCGCGAGCTCGGCCCCGGCGCCCTGGACGAGTACACCGAGGCCAAGCACGTCCACGTCGACCTGACGACGACGCTCGACCGGCACATCTTCGACGCCGTGCTGTCGACGCCGCCGGGCGCCTGAGCGCCGGGGCGGGTCGCTCGCGACCGGGTCCTGTCGGCCCGTGCGCTACGCCCCGCCCCACCCGAACCGCCGCAGCGTCTCGCGCAGCGCCGTCGCGGCCAGCGGGGCGAACGTGGCGGTCACCATCGCCGCCGGCAGCGACGCGATCACGGCGCGCCAGCCGACGAGGATCGCCCCGCCCAGGACGACGCACCCGCCGGCGCCCTCGAGCAGCGCCATCTTGCGCAGACCGCCGTCCTCCCAGACCCACAGGAGGGCGATCGACTCGCCCATGAGGAGCCCGGCCATGACGCCGATCGCCAGGCCGCGCACCCCCTGGCGCGCGGTGGCCATCGTCGTCAGCGCGCCGAGCACGCCGAGCGCGCCACCGACCGCCAGCCCGGCCAGCGCCCACCCGGTACCGACGACCACGGCGTACCACGTGGTCGTCGCGTCCTCGATCCACCGGTAGATCGCGTAGTAGGTCAGGGACCCCCCGGCGACCGCGATCGCCCCGCCGCTCGCGCCCAGGAGCAGCGTGCGCGCCGCCCCGCCCGACGGCGCCGCCCGCGGTCGTCGCCAACCGGCGAGCATCCCCGCCACGAACGCTCCCGCCAGCCACGGTCCGCCGAGGCGCGACAGCTCCCACGCGCCGCGGAAGGTGCTCGTGCTCGTCACGCGGCCCATCACGCCGAGCGCCACGGCGATCAGGACGAAGGCGATCAGCAGGACGAACGGGCCGAGGGGCCGTGGGGCGGTCGCGGCGGTCGCGGCGGCGACGGTGCGGGCCGCCGTGGGCCGGGACGGGTGCGGGGAGACCACGCTCCCCATGGTGACGGTCGGGCGGCCGCCGACGAGGCGGTCCGGTGACCGGTCCCCGCCGCATCCGAGGGTCGCCCCGCGTCGCGCGGTGCGACGGCGCCCGGCCGCCACCCGGCCCCCGTGCGAGAATCCCCACGTGCGGCGACGCCCCGCGGCCTTCATCTTCCACCGGCGCTCGCCGGTGCACGCGCTGATCGACTTCGTGCTCGCGGCGGGGGCGTACTACCTCGGCTTCAAGATGCGGGTCGACGGCGAACGCGTCGTCGACCGCTACTCCGACCTCTTCAACCAGACCTGGTACCTGGCGGCGGCCTGCGTCGTCGTGGTCGTCTGGGCGTTCGGCGGGTACCACCGCCGCTGGCGCCACACCGACACCGGCGACGTCGCGCGGGTCGTGCAGGGCGTGATCTTCGGGATGCTCCTGCTGTTCGGGGTCAACGAGGTGCTGCGGCCCGTTCCCGAGTTCGCCGGCAGTGGCCACGGCGTGCTGCGGATCCCACTCGGGGCGCTGGCGTTCGCCGTCGTATCCGGCGTGCTGCTGCTCGTGGGCGTGCGGATCCTGACCCGGTCGATCTTCGAGCGGCGGTTGCTGCTCCGGTTCCGCTCCCGCGACACCGGTCGCACCGTGCTGATCGTCGGTGCCGGCGACGGCGGACGGATGGTCGCGCGCGAGATGGTCCGCAACCCCGAGCTGCGGCTGCGGCCGGTCGGGTTCGTCGACGACGACCCGCGCAAGCAGCGCAGCCGGATCGACGGGGTGCGCGTGCTCGGCCCGATCGCGGAGCTGCCGAGGCTCCTCGACGAGGTCGAGCCCGACGAGGTCATCATCGCCATCCCGTCCGCCCCCGGCACGCTGCGCGCCAACGTGCTGCGCGCCGGTCGCCGGGCCGGGGTGCCCGTGCGGACGATGCCGACGGTGTTCGAGCTGCTGCAGGCCGGCGACGGCACGGCGGTGCGCCAGGTCCGCGAGGTCCGCGTGGAGGACGTGCTCGGCCGCGAGCCGGTGCGGATGGAGCTGGACCGCGTCGGCGCCTACCTGCGCGACCGGGTCGTGCTCGTCACCGGAGCGGGCGGGTCGATCGGCAGCGAGCTGTGCCGCCAGATCGCTCGGGTCGGACCGGCGCGGCTCGTGCTGCTCGACCACGCCGAGGACAACCTCTTCCGGATCGAGCGCGAGCTGCTCGACGTGCGTCAGACACCGGAGGCGGTGGTGCGGTCGGTCATCGCCGACGTCAAGGACGGCGACCGGATCCGCGACGTCCTCGCCGAGCACCGGCCGGACGTCGTGTTCCACGCGGCCGCGTACAAGCACGTCGGGCTCATGGAGCAGAACCCGGTCGAGGCGGTCGGCAACAACGCGATCGCCACCCGATCGCTGGTGCGGCTCTGCGGCGAGCAGGGCGTCGGCCGGTTCGTGCTCGTGTCGACCGACAAGGCCGTCGCCCCGGCCACCGTGATGGGGGCCAGCAAGGCGCTCGCGGAGCTCGCGGTCGAGAGCGGCTCGCAGCGGTGGCCCGAGACCCGGTGGTCGTGCGTGCGGTTCGGCAACGTCCTGGGGTCGAGCGGTTCGGTGGTTCCGATCTTCCAGGAGCAGATCCGGCTGGGCGGCCCGGTGACCGTCACCGACCCGGCGATGACCCGGTACTTCATGACGATCCCCGAGGCGGTGCAGCTCGTCATCCAGGCCGGGTCGTTCGGCACCGGCGGCGAGATCCTCGTCCTCGACATGGGCGACCCGGTAGGGATCATGGATCTGGCCCGCGACATGATCGAGCTGTCGGGGCTGCGGCCCGACGAGGACATCGCGATCGAGATCGTCGGCCCCCGTCCCGGCGAGAAGCTCCACGAGGAGCTCGTCAACGTCTTCGAGGCGCCCGGACCGACCGAGGCCGACCGGATCCAGCGCGCCGAGCGACCCCGGCTGGCCCCCGATGTCGTCGAGGAGATGTTCGATCAGATCAACCTGCTGGTCCTCGACGGAGACCCCCATGGGCTGGCGGCCAAGGTCGGTGAGCTGCAGGTCGCGTACGAAACGGGTGAACGACATGGCCACCCCAGCGCCTACACTGGTCCGCTATGACCTTCGGGGTCCTGCCGTCGGCGGCCAGTTTCGCCAGCAACTTCGACGTGATCGGACCCTACGTGGGGTTCGTCGCGATCATCGGTGTCGTCGCCATGGGGATCCTCGTGTTCGCCCAGGGACGCGAGTTGCAGCGCCTGCGGGAGTGGGTCGGAACGTCGCCCGAACGGCTCGCCGAGCTCGAGGAGCGCGTCGCGTCCGGCGGCGTCTCGCAGCCACCACGCAACGTCCAGTCGGCACCGCGCCCCCCGCGTCCTGCGGGACCGGGTGCACTGCCCAACCGTCCGGTCGGCCCGCCCGGCGCGGCGGTGCCGCCGCGCCCGGTCGGGTCCGCGTCGGGCCCGGCCTCGGCGTCCGCGGCCACCGCCGCCGCCGCGTCGGCCGCCGCGGTACGCGCATCGGGATCCGGATCGGGACCGGCCCAGCTCGCCGCCGGCACCGGTGCGACGGCGACCGCCGACGCACCCGCGCGCCCGGCGCCGCCGAAGCCGCCGGGGTCGACGACCACCGGCGACGGTGACGGCCCCGACCGCTCGAGCCCACCCAAGCCGACCCCGCCGTCGCCGAGCGGCCCTGCGCCGGCGACCGCGGCGGCCCTCGCGGCGTCGACGCAGCGCGAGCGCCAGGCCCACGCCGAGGCGGCGATCGGGCCCCCGGGCGGCGGTCCCTCGATCCCGCAGGCGGTCGGCGTGGCGACCGTCCTCGTCGTCGTGGTCGCGGCGTTGCTGTTCGCCCTCGGCGTGATCGGCGGCGGCGAGACGAGTCCCGTCAAGGAGGACAACAAGGCGGCCGAGCGGTCGATCACCAGGGAGCGGGCCGCCAAGCCCTACTCGCCCGCCGAGACGAAGGTCACGGTCCTCAACGGATCGAGCGAGTCGGGCCTGGCCAAGGGCGCGAGCACGTCGCTCGAGAACGCCCGCTTCATCAGCGAGTTCGGCGATTACACCGAGAACGGCGTCCGGGCCCCGCAGGCGCAGACGACCGTCGCCTACCGCACCGGGGCGGGCGGTGGCAGCAAGGCCAAGGCCGCCGCGGTCGACGTCGCCAGGCTCCTGAAGATCAGGGCGAACCAGGTCCGGACGATGAGCACCAACATCCGCCTGGCCGCCGAGGGCTCGCCGCAGGTGGTCGTGGTGCTCGGGGCCGACTACGCGAGCCGGCAGGGCGTGGCGCCCGCCGACCAGAGCGGCGTGCCGCCGGAGCAGCAGTCGACGACCGGCTCGGGATCGGACGCCGGCACCGGATCCGGCACCGGCGACGCCGTGCCGGCGCCCGGCATCACCGCACCCAACCCCTGATCGGTCACACCGCGACGCCCGACGCCCCCGGAGGATTCCGGCGGGCGGCGGCGAAGCCCGCCCGCAGCGTTCGCATGCTCCTGCCCGCACGTCACGGCCGCCCCGGCCGCCCCCACGCGCCCGCGGAGGCCCGGTGAGCCCCGGCCCCTCCGACGCCCCGGCCGCCGGTCCGGGTCGGATCGCCCTCGTGGCGTTCGTCCTGCTCGTCGTCGCCACCGGTGGTGCGTTCTTCCTGGCCCAGCACCTCAAGAGCGAGCCGCCGCTGATCCAGAAGATCACCCACCGCAGCAGCCTGTCGCCCAACGGCGACGGACGCCAGGAGGAGATCTCGTTCGGCCTGCGGCTCAAGCGCTCGACCCGCGTGACGCTCGAGATCGTCGACCGCGACGCCCGCACCGTCGCGACGATCCTCCGCGACGCCGACGCCCGGGCCTACCGCCGGATCCGCGCGACCTGGTCGGGACGCCGCGACGACGGGCGGCCGTTCTCCGAGGGCACCTATCGCCTGAAGATCGTGCTCCCCGACGAGGGCCGCAGCGTCGTCCACACCACGTCGTTCGCCCTGTCCACCCGGCCGCCGAGCCCGCGCGTGCTGCGCGTCGGTCCCGCCAGCGCCGCCGGTCGCACCGGCGGGCCGCTGATCATGCCGACCGCCGAGGGACGGCCGGCCGAGGCGACCGTGCGGCTGCGCGGGTGGAAGCCGACCGCCCGCGTGGTGCGCGTGTCGCCCCGGCCGGTGACGATCGTCCGGCGGCTTCCGGTGACCGACGTCGTCCGAGCTGCCCGCGGAGCCGGCAAGGAGCCCCACGGCGAACGGCGTGCGCTGGAGGGCAAGGTCGTCTGGGACGGCACGATCGCGGGCAGGCCCGCCCCGGCCGGCACCTACGTCGTCCAGGTCTGCGTACGGAACCTCGCCGAGATCGAGGGCTGCGGTCCGACCGCGCGCGGACCGCGGGGCCTGCCGGTGCCCGGCGACGACGGCCGGTTCTCCGGCAAGGGCGGGATCACCGTGCGCGACCTGGCGGTGCAGGTCAAGCCGGGGCCGGTGAAGGCCGGCAACCGGATGACGTTCTTCGTCGACGCGCGAGGCCACCGCTACCGCTGGACCCTGCGCCGCGTCGGCACCCGGCGCGCCGTGGACAGCGGCACGGACGACGCCGCCGTGCTGAAGGTCCGCGGTCGCAGCGCCCGTGGTGCCGCGTACCTGCTGGACGTCACGACCGAGGACGGTCGCGGCGGCCGGGCGAGCATCACCGTCCCGGCCACGACCAACGACGAGAAGGACCAGCCGGTCCTCGTCGTGCTCCCCGGCGTCAGTTGGCAGGGCACCAACGCCCTGGACGACGACGGCGACGGCCGTCCCGACGGGCTCGGCGGAGGCGCCACGTCGCGGGTGCGCGCACTGCGCGTGCTCACCGGGCTGCCGCGTGGGTTCAACCGTCGCGAGAAGCCGGTGCTCGAGTGGCTCGCCCGCAAGCGCAAGCGGTTCGAGATCACCACCGACCTGGCGCTCGCGCTCGGCGAGGGACCGAAGATCGAGGGTCGCCGCGGCGTGCTGCTCGTCGGTGAGCATCGCTGGGTCGTGCCCGCCGTCGGCGCGGCGCTGCGACGCTTCGTCCGCACCGGCGGAACGGTCGCCGCGCTCGAGCCGACCGGCCTGCACCGCTCGGTCGAGCTGCGCGGCCCGCGACTGGTGGAGCCCGGCGAGTTCGACCCGACCGATGCCCTCGGCATCACCAGCTCGGGCTCGGTGCGCCTGACCGGCGGGCTGCAGATCGACGGCGACGAGGTCGGCATCTTCCGCGGGACCGACGGGAAGTTCGACGGCTACACCGTCGGCTGGCCGGTCGAGGGCCGCGAGCCCGGCCGGCGGGTGGCGGGCGCGGTCGACGGCGAGGGCCGAGTGATCATCGCCGCCCACCGCGTCGGCCGTGGACTGTCGATCCGCACCGGCCTGCCCGAGCTGGCGCGGCGCCTGAACGACGACGACACCGACGAGCTCCTGGACAGCGTATGGCGACGACTCTCGCGCTGACGGCGATCACCGTCGCGGTGGCGCTCGCGCTGCTGCTGCGCGCTCCCGCGGCGAAGGCCGGGGCGATGGGCATCGCGCTGCTCGGCACCCCGGTGATCCTCATCGGCGAGATCTGGGACAGCGGCGCGATGGAGCGGCTGCGCGACCGGCCGCTGGTGCTGCTCGTCCTGCTCGCCGTCGGCCTGGCCGTCGTCGTGGCCGGGTCGATGCTCGTCCGCCGTCGTCCGGGCTGGCTGCCACTGGTCGTCGCGGCGGTGCTGCCGTTCCGGATCCCGATCGACGTCGGCGACGCACAGCCGGTCAACCTGCTGCTGCCGCTCTACGTCGTCATCGGTGCCGCCGCGCTCGCATGGGTGTGGGACCGGATCCGCGAGGAGTCCGCCCGCGAGGTGTCCGACCCCCGCCCGGTGGCGGCCGAGGTCGCCCTGCTGCTCGTCGTCGTGCTGTACGCGGTGCAGAGCGAGTGGTCGATCGACCAGGGCAAGGCGATCGAGCAGATCGCGTTCTTCTACATGCCGTTCGCGATGCTGTACGTCGTGCTGCGGAGCGTCGCGTGGACGACGGTGCTGGCCACCCGCGCGCTGGTGGTGTCGGCCGCGGTGGCGCTCGGGTTGGCGGCGATCGGGTTCTACGAGTACGCCACCCGCACGGTGCTGCTCAACCCGAAGATCATCGCGTCCAACCAGATCGAGGACACGTTCCGCGTCAACTCGCTGTTCTTCGATCCGAACATCTACGGCCGCTTCCTCGCGCTCGTGATGCTCGGGCTGGCCGCGTGGCTGCTGTGGAGTCGTGCGTCCCGCATCGTCGCGATCCTCGGCGTCGTCCTCGTCGTGCTGTGGGCGGCGCTCGTCATCACCTACTCGCAGACGAGCTTCGTCGCGCTGCTCGGTGGGTTGGCGATCCTGGGTGGGTTGCGCTGGGGTCCGTGGCGCGCGCTCGGCGTCGCGGCGGTCGCCCTGGTCATCGGCATGACCGTGACGCTCGCCACGTCCCCCGATCTCGACGACGCGACGTCCGGCCGGGTCGAGCTGATCGGCGGTGGGATCGGCGTGTTCGCCGACCATCCGGTCAAGGGCGCCGGATCGGGCGCGTTCGAGCGCGCGTACCGCGAGGCGCAGCGCACCGGCAACCGCGACGCGGTCGCCGCATCACACACCATCCCGGTGACGATCGCAGCGGAGCAGGGGCTGATCGGCCTGGCCGCCTACCTGGCGCTGATCGTGCTGCTGATCCGACGGCTGATCCGCGCGGCGGAGACGTCGGCGGCCCGCGCCGGCGTGGCGGCGATGACCGTCGCCCTGATCGTGCACACGCTCGGATACGCATCGTTCCTGGAGGATCCCGCGCTGTGGGTGCTGATCGCGGTCGGGATGGGCCTGAGCGGCGCCGGTCGTCCGCGACCGACGTCGCGGCGTGAGCGGCCTGCGGCTCCGGCGGCCCCGGCCGCGTGAGACCGACCGGCGACACGCCCGCCGGGCCATCGGGCGGGGCCCTCGGCGAGGGTGCGCCGCCCAGGCGTCCGACGGTGCCGGGCGCGACCGGCGATCGGGCACGGCCCGGCGTCCCGTCGCCCGCGGTGCCGGGCCGTCGGGTCGAGGTCGCGATCCTGCTCCTGGGGCTGGTCCTGGCGCTCGTCGCGTGGGCGGCGTGGCCGTCGGCGGGCAACTACGACTCGGTGCTCAACCTCGTCTGGGCGCGCGAGCTCCTCGACGGGCACGCCCCGGGCTTCGAGGCCTATGCCGCGTCGACGCCGCACCCGCTGTGGCTGGCGATCGGCGTGCCGACCGTCGCGATCTTCGGTGACGACGGCGATCGCGTCCTGGTGCTGATCAGCGCGGTGTCGCTGGCGATCCTGGCGGCGGCCGCGGTGCGGCTGGGGCGGATCGCGGGTGAGGCCGTCGCCGTGCCGGATCGACCGGGAACCGACGACGCGGTCCGCGGAGACGACGTCGCCGGTCCGCGGAGCACCGTGGCGGACGAGGTGGCGGCGTCCGGGGACCGGGTTCGTCGCACCGGCGTGGCGGTCGGTCTCCTCGCCGGGCTGCTCGTGCTGTCGAGCGTGGCCTTCCTGTTGCTGGCGGCGCGCGGCTACCTGGACATGCCGTTCCTGGCGCTCGTCGCGTGGGCCGGGGTGTGGACCGTCGACCGTTCGCGGGGGCGGAGCACGGACACCCGCAGCGGCGCCGCGACCCACGGCTTTCGCGCGTCCCGGTGGGGCCCGGCGGTGCAGCTCCTGCTCGCGGGCCTGCTGCGCCCCGAGGCGGGGCTGCTCGCGGGCCTGCTCTGGCTGTGGACCGCGTGGCTCGACGGGACCCGGGCGGACGGGGAACGCGACCCCGGATCGGTCGGGGGTATCGGGGATGCCGCCGCCGGCGATCCGGTGCCCCGGGCAGCGGGCCGGGGCCGCTCCGCCGGCGTCCGTCGGGGATCGG
>JBFWKS010000021.1:0-28583 GCA_050252545.1 Solirubrobacteraceae bacterium | reverse complement strand
TGCTCGAGCTGCGCCGGGTCGAGGACCCCGAGGATCTTCGTCCAGTCCTCGATCGCACGGTCGAGGTCCTCGACGAGGAGGCAGATGTGGGCAAGGGGTCCGCTGGGCATGGGTGGGTTCCTCTCGATCCTGACGGACGTCGACCGTCTAATCAAACAATCGGTTGGTAGTATATGGCCCCGCATGCGGGGCGTCAAACGGCCGGGATCACTTGCGCCCGGGGCCGCGCATCGGGCAATGTGCGACCAAACGATTGATAGGTAGGCACCGCAGACCATGACCGATATGCCCGACCGTGTCGAGCAGCTCTGGGCGATCCACGAGATCCAGCAGCTCGCCTACCGCTACGCGATGGCGTTCGACTCGCGCGACCTGGCCGGCCTCCACGACCTGTGGGACCGGACCGCGCCGGCGCTCCCCTACCCCGACATCACCTACACGACGGTGCGGGAGGACTTCGACCAGTGGCTCTACGGGCTCGGGGTCTCGGTCCTCACCGTCGGCAACCACATCATCGAGCTCGACGATGCCGACAACGCCCACGGCACCGTCTACTGCCAGGTCCAGATCGAGCTCGGCGATGCGTTCGTCGACCAGTCGATCCTGTACCAGGACCGGTACGTCCGCCGCGACGGACGGTGGCTGTTCCACGTCCGCCGGCACCTGCTCTGGTACGGCGCCCCCCGGGCGAGCAACCCGCTCGACCTCCCCGACGCCGAATGGCCGGCCAGCCCGGTCGGACGCGGGACGCTCCCGGGCGATCTGGAGAGCTACCAGGCGTTCCTGCGGCAGAAGGCCGCCCGCGACGATTCGACCAACTGATTGTTTGACAACCATGGGCCGGCCGGTCTAGCGTCGGACCGGTACGCCCCCGACCCGAGGAACCGATGACCTCCGAGCCCTCCCCGCACGACCTGCTGGAGCTCCGGCGCCTGATCGACGCCTACGGGATCGCCGTCGACACCCGCGACGGCAAGCGCTTCGCCGAGGTGTTCACCGACGACGCCGTCCTCGCCATCTACGAGCCCGACGAGCTCGACGCCCCGTCGAGCACGATCGAGGGCCGCGCCGCGCTCGCCGAGGTCCCGCAGATGGTCTCCGGGTACCACAACACGATGCACCTGATGGCCAACCACTACTGCGAGGTCGACGGAGACGAGGGCGAGGGTCTCGTGTACGGGTTGTCGCTGCACCTGCGGGCCGGCGAGTCCGACCAGGACACGTACATGGTGCAGCACTACCGCGACCGGTACCGGCGCGTCGACGGTCGCTGGCGCATCTCCCGTCGTGACGTGCTCCGCCAGTGGACCGAGTACCACGCCGCAGAGCGGGCGCGGCTGGCGGACTCGCTCGCCGAATGAGCGCCGGGCGCGTGGCGGTCGTCACCGGGGCCGGTCAAGGGATCGGGCTCGGCATCGCGTCCGCGTTGGCGGACGACGCCGACACGCCGGTGGTGATCGTCGACCGCCACGAGGATCGCGCCCGGGCGTCCGCGGCCCGGGTCGGTCCGTCCGCCGACTGGGTCGTCGCCGACGTCGGGGTCGAGGCCGACCTCGACCGGCTGAGGACCGAGGTCCTGGACCGGCACGGTCGGTGGGACGTGCTCGTCAACAACGCCGCCACGCTGCGGACCGGTGGGTTGCGCGAGATGTCGCCCGCGGACTGGAGCGCGGTGCTCCACGGGTGCGTCACCACGGCGTGGCTCTGCATCCGTGCGGCCGCCGAACCGATGCGCGAGACCGGCGGTGGCCGGATCATCAACGTCACGTCGATCGTCGCGCAGGGCGCGCCGTCCGTCGGCCTGTCGGCCTACACCGCCGCCAAGTCGGCGATCCAGGGCCTCACGCTCTCCGCCGCGCAGGAGCTCGGCCCGGACGGCACCACCGTCAACTGCGTCTCCCCCGGTGCCGTCGTCACCGACGCCTGGGCGCGCATCGGCGACCCCGAGGCCATGCGCGCCGAGCGCGCCGCCTCGTCCGTCCTCGGACGCGTGGCCGATCCACGCGAGATCGGTGAGGCCGTGCGGTACCTGGCGTCGCCGGCCGCGGGCTTCGTCACGGGACAGACGCTGGTCGTCGACGGCGGCCGCACCGACAAGCTCTGAACCCGAACCCGAGGTCCCATGCCGCCCCGTGATGCCCATGACCGCGAACCGCTCGTGGTGACCGACCCGTCCGACGACGCGCTCCCCCGCGTCGTCCAGGTCGCGCTCTGCACGTCCGACATCCCCCGCACCGTCGCGCTCCTGTCGGACCTGGGGTTCCGCGACGCCGGAGGACGCGTGTTCTCGGGCCCGCTGCTGGCCGAGGTCCAGGAGCTGGGCGACGACGGCGCGACGGTCATCTGGTGGCTCGTCAGCGAGCAGGAGTTCGTGCAGATCGAGCTGTTCCACCACACCGTCCCGGCGCAACGGCCCCGCCCCGCGGACGAGCAGGTCTGTGACCTGGGGTGGTCCCGGTGGACGATCGAGGTCGCCGACCTCGACGTGGCCACCGACGTCTTCGCCCGCCACGGGATCATGCCGATGGGACCCGTCGTCACCGATGCCGACACCCGGCGTGCGTGCTTTCGCGACCCATGGACCGCGGTCCCGCTCGAGGTCGTCGCGCCGCTCGACGGCCGGCCCGGCGGGGCGGCACCGCGGATCGTCGCCGCCACCGTGTCGGTTCCCGACCTCGTCCCGGCCCGCGCGCTCTTCACGGGCACGCTCGGCATGCCGATCACCGACGCGCCGCACCGGCCCGAGCACGAGGCCGCCTGGGCCCTGCCGGGAGCGCGGTCGCGATCGTTCGCGGTGCGTGGCGGCGACGTCGCGATCGAGGTCGTCGAGTACCTGGAGCCACGGGGCCGCCCGGCGCCGGCCGACCGGCTCCTGAGCGACCAGGGGTTCATGCACGGGGCGATCGGCCACCGTGACATCGGCCGCATGCACGCCCTCGCCGACCGCATCGTCGCCGATGGCCACCGCCTGACCGCACCGCTGCCCGACGCCACGTCCGGCGGCACCTACGCCTGGTGCGACGGCGTGTCGCTCGAGCTCTTCGCGGCGCCGCCCGAGGAGGACGCCGCGTACGGGTTCCGGGCCCAGGTGCCGCCCGCGTTCGGCTGACCCTGGCGACGCCGGGCCCTACGCCCGGCGCCGCGGCCGCATGTCGGCGCGCGGCGGCACCCGGGCGCGTCACCCGTGTGCCGCCCCGCCCGAGGTCAGGAGCGGACGCTCCAGCCGCCGTCCACCCCGAGGACCTGCCCGGTGATGTACTCGGCGCCCGGCGACGCGAAGAACATGATCGTCGCGGCGATGTCCTCCGCGGTGCCCTGTCGCGGGACCGGGGTCATCTGGAGGAACGCCTCGGTCATCTCGGGGGTGTTCTGCTCGTTCATCGGGGTGTCGATCACCCCGGGGTTGATGCAGTTGACCCGGATGCCCTGCTTGCCGTAGTCGACGGCGACCTGGCGCGTGAGCGCGACGAGGCCGCCCTTCGAAGCCGAGTACGACGACAGGCCGTCGACACCGTGGCTCGCGGCGAGCGACGCGACGTTGACGACGCGACCCTCACCCCGCTCGAGCATCGCCGGGAGCGCGGCACGCATGCCGAGCCAGGCGCCCTTGAGGTTGATGTCGATCGTGCGCTGCCAGGTCTCGTCCGAACCGCCGACGACCGAGTCGTCCAGCGGGGTCACGCCGGCGACGTTCGCCAGCAGGAAGGTGCCCGTGAGCTCCTCCTCGGCGATCCGCACCGCCTCGTCCCAGGTCGCGGCGTCACGGATGTCCCCGGAGACCGGACGGGCGACGCCACCGGCCTTGGTGATCGTGTCGACCGTCTCGCCGAGGTCCAGCACATCGATGACGACGACCTGGGCCCCCTCCTTGGCGGCGAGGATGGCCGTGGCCGCTCCCTGTCCGCGCGCGGCGCCGGTGACGATCGCGGTCTTGCCTTCAAGCACCATCGTTGCGTTCCTTCTTTTGGGGGGCGGTGGACGGGGACGACGCCGGGGTGGCACCGTCCCCGCTGCGGCCTCGGATCACTTGAACTCGGTCTTCCACTTGGTCTGGAAGAAGCTCACGACGTCGAACGCCGGGGCCGGGTACTGACCCGAGGGCGGCAGGTTCGTCTTGTCGAGGACGCGGTAGTCGTAGAGGTCACCGTGGTCGCCGTAGGTCGGACGGTCGTCCGTGTCCATCGGCCGCTCGCGGGCCCAGAACTCGAGCAGCTGGTCGAACCCGACCCACACGCCGATGTCGTAGGCGACCTCGCCGACGATGTCGATCGAGCCCTTGCGGACCAGCTCGTTGGTGGCCAGGTCACCGTGGAAGGTGACGACCAGCGGCCGGTCCGGGAACGCCTTGCCGGAGAACCGCGAGCCGATCATCTGGCCGGCCGCCTGGCCGGCCGTGTCGAACGCGAACCAGAACGCCTTGAGGTCCGGGTTGTTCGTGAGCTGGTCGGTGACCGTCTTGCGCGTCCCCTCGGCGACGTTGGCGAAGTCGGTCGTGGCCTCGGCCGAGATCTTCACCGCGTCGGGGTTCGCCTTGACGAGCTTCTCGAGCTCGGCGGTGCGATCGGCGAACGTCGGCGTCGGGAAGCTGTGGACGGCCAGGTCGACCGGCTTCTGCGGGGCGTCCTGCAGAACCTCCATCAGGCGCTCGGCGGCGACCTTGCCCAGCTTGCCCTCGTCGGGCCCGTAGTTGGCGACGTAGCCACCGGGAGGCTGGACGCTGCCGACGGTGATCGCCGGAACGCCCCGGGACTTGGCCTTGCGCAGCTGGCCGGCGACCGTGCTCGGGTCGACGCCGGTCGACAGGATCGCGTCCGCCCCCTGGTTCAGCAGCGTGTCGAAGCAGGTCTGCTGCTTGTTCGGCACGCCCTGTCCGTCGCAGAACAGGACCTCGTAGCCGACCTCCTTGGACGCCGTCCGGATCGCGTTGGCGAGGCGATCGGCCGACTCGATGCCGCCGACGACCTGGAGCAGGCCGATCTTCTTGCCCTTGGGCAGAGCGACGGGCTCGCCGGCGTCCTTGCCGGCCTTCTCGCCCGCGGCGACGGCCTCGTCCCGGGCCTTGCCGGTGAGCGGCCCGATGCCGGTCTCGCGGCCCCCCGACCCGGCCGCGTCGGACGTCGCCGCCGGGGTCGAGGATGCGTCGGACGCCGGTGCCGTGTCGTCGTCGGAGTCCCCGCAGCCGGCGACGAAGAGCGCGGTCGCGGCGATGGCGGCGGTGACCGCTCGCCTGTAGGTGAAGCGTGACATCTCTCTCGCGTGTCCTCTGATCGTCGGCCCGGACCACGCCGGGGATGGCGCCGACCGGAATAAAACCACCGTTTGTTTGTGTGAGCCTAGACACGCCCGGCGGGCGCTGTCAACTCCGATACGCCAATAATCAAACGGCCGATTGGTTGGCTCACGGGTCGTGGCCGTGTACGATCGGGCTCGAGGAGCACCGTCGGCCCCGACGCGCGGGCCGTCGGCGCATCACCCCGAGGAGGAGAACGCCGTGATCGAACATCCCACCGCCGGAGCCCTGGTGTCGGGGGGCCCCACATCGGGCACGCTGCGCCGCGCCAACGACATCGCCGACGTCACCGCGCTGATGCAGCGCTCGGACCTCGACGCCACGATCCTGCTCGTCGACTCGCCGTCGGCCACCGCCGTCGTCCCGCTGCTCCCGCGCGTGCGCGGCGTCGTCTGCCGCTCCGGCGGGAGCACATCGCACCTGGCGCTCGTGTCCCGCGAGTTCGGCATCACGTGCGTCATGGGCGCGGAGCTTCCCGCCGACGCGGGCCAGGGCGAGGCCGTCGAGGTCGACGCCTCCGGGACCATCACGCTGTCGTGACCACCCGCCGGCCGCGCCTGCTGCTGAACCTGTCGGTGCCGGCGCTGGCCGCGAAGGCCTCGACGCTACCGGCCGACGGCGTCGGCCTGCTCCGGGCCGAGTTCCTCGCCCTGAGCGCCGGGGTCCACCCGTCGTCCGTCCTCGCCGACGGCGGCAGCGACGAGTACGTGGCGCTGTTCCGTGACGGCCTCCGCGAGGTCGCCGAGGCCTTCCACCCGCGGCCGATCACGTTCCGCCTGTCGGACCTCAAGACGAACGAGTACCGCGGACTCCGCGGCGGCGACGAGTACGAGCCGCACGAGGAGAACCCGATGCTCGGCCGCCGGGGGGCGTTCCGGTACCTCGGTCAGCCCGAGGCGTTCGCGCTCGAGCTCCGTGCGGTCCGCGAAGTCCGCGAAGCGGGCTTCACCGGGGTCCGGATCATGGTGCCGTTCGTGCGCACCGTCCCCGAGCTGCGCGCGGTCCGGGCCCTCATCGCCGAGGCCGGGCTCGGCGACACCGAGGTGTGGATGATGGCCGAGGTGCCCTCCGTCGCCCTGTTGCCGGAGACGTTCGCGCGGGAGGCCGACGGCGTCTCGATCGGGTCAAACGACCTCTGCCAGCTGGTGCTCGGGGTCGACCGCGACTCCGCCGAGCTCTCGCGGGCCTACACGGTCGACGACCCCGCGGTGCGCTCGGCGCTGCGGCGGATCATCGAGGGCGCCCACGCCGTCGGCCGCCCCGTGTCGATCTGCGGGGACCAGCCGGCGGAGAACCCCGACCTCGTCGCCGACCTCGTCGACGCGGGGATCGATGCGATCTCGGTCGTGCCGTCCGCGTTCGAGGCCACCCGTGCGGTGGTCGATGAGCTCTGCGGTCCGGCCGACGCAGGTTGACATCAGCCAAACGATTGGTCGATGATCGGCGCATGACGACCGACACCGACCCGACCCCCGGGTCGCCCACCACGGGAGTGGCACGATGACCCGCATCTTCGACGACGCCGAGCTGGCGCGACTCGCGACGCCGCTCTCGATCACCCTCGAGCGGGCCGTCGAGGCGCGCGATGCCTCGCTCCTGCCCTGGATCGCGGAGCAGGCCGACCTCGAGTGCCTGTGGATCTACGACGCGTACGTGCCGTGGATCGGGACGCTGCAGCGGCTCATCGTCGACCGCGGGGGTCAGGTCGCCCACGACCTGGCGCTGACGTGGGTCCAGGAGAGCGGCGTGCGGCCGTTCGTCCGCCACTTCGAGGGTCTCGACGACCGGGAGCGCGTGGAGCGCGTCGGGATGATGCTGCGGGCGTCGGGCAGCACGTTCGACGTCGAGGAGCGCGACGACGTCGTCCGGTTCCACCTGTCGTCGTGGGGCGCCGCGCGGTGGTGGCGGCAGCCGGCGGCCTGGCAGGCCGACGGGACCAACCGCCATCGCGTCGGCGACCGCATCGAGTACCCGCGGCACGGCCAGTACGGACCGCCGACGAGCTTCCCGCTCCTCACCGGCGCCCGGCCGATGACCCGGGGCCGCGCGGAGCTGCCGGCCAACCTCGCGTTCGAGGTCCTGTTCTGGGAGACCGTGCCGATCGAGCTGTACGGTCGGCCGCTGGCGATCATCGGCCTGGGCGACGGTCCCGAGGATCCGGTCACGCTCGACGTGCCCAAGGACGGCGCCGACGTGCCGGAGGAGGTCTACACGGCCAACGGCCTGGCCAAGCCGCAGGTGCCCGCCGGGTCGCCGACGGCCCGCGTCTTCACCGACGAGGAGCTGGAGCGGATCGCCACGCCGCTCTCGGTCCGGGTCGCGAACGCCGCCGCCGCGGGCGATTGGGACGCGCTCGCCGCGCTCGCCTCGCGGTGGGACGAAGAGCTCGTCATCGCCAAGGATCCGCTCGGCGTGTCGATCGGCGCGCTCCTGACCTGGATCACGCGGCGCTACGGCGAAGCCGGTCTCGAGCAGGCGCTGGTCGACACGGCGGACGTCGTGATGGCGCCGTTCATCGACACGGTCCGCGACATGAGCAGCGTCGACTCGATCCGGGCCTGGTCGATCGCCTGGCGTGCCCACGGGTCCACGTTCTCGATCGAGGAGCAGGACGAGCGGTTCCTCTTCAGCGGGCAGCCGCTGGGCCACTGCGCCCGCCTGTGGGCCACCGCCGAGCCGTACGAGATCCGCCGGGTCTCCGACGACCGCGTCCGCTACCCGTCGTTCGGCTCCTACGACGCGCCCCACTCGTTCGCTGTCACCCGCGAGCCACGGCCGATCACCCACGGCAAGGTCGGGTACCCCGTGTACTCGTGCCACTGCGTGATGCTCCACGAGATCTACCCGATCGACCAGCTCGGGCACCCGCTGTGGGTCGAGGAGCACCCGCTCGACGACCACGACGGCGACACGGTCCACATCCACTACAAGGACCCCGCCGACTGGCCGGAGCGGTACTACGAGGCCGTCGGGCGGACCAAGCCGGCCGCCATCGGGTGAACCCCACCGGCCGACGGTTGACAGCGGCGCAGGGCCGCTCGTAGACTGCGGTTGTTTTCGACCCACCGTTTGGTCAATGTCGAGAACGTCCACGGTCGACGAGCGTGCCCATCCGGGCGCCGGGCCGTCCACGGAGGAGAGAGAGATGGCCACCATCGAGTCGAAGCCGCAGTCCGGCGGCTGCCCCGTCAACTACCCGGCACTGTCGGCGGTGCAGTGCCCGTACCCGGTCTTCGACCAGATGCGGGACCAGGGAGGCGTCGTGCCGATCCCCGGGCGCGAGAACGAGTTCCTCGTCGCCGACCACGCGCTGATCGTCCAGGTCGCTCGGGACCACGAGCGATTCTCGAGCCACACGCCGCTCAACGCCGAGGCGCAGCCGGGCTGGGAGCAGAGCGTGTTCTCGACCGATCCGCCGGAGCACACGCCCAAGCGCAAGGTCGTGCACGCGTCGTTCAAGCCCGGCCGCCTGAAGGACTACAAGCCCAAGGTCCAGCGGATCGTCGACAACCTGATCGACGGCTTCATCGACCGCGGCTCGGCGGACTTCGTCAACGAGTTCTCCGAGCCGATGTCGGCGCACGTGATGTTCGAGCTGCTCGGCCTCACCAAGCACGCGCCGGTCGAGGACTGGATGTGGCTCACCGACATCGACTTCGAGGGCGGCGGCACGCGCTACCTGCCCCAGGAGATGCAGGACAAGATCGACGTCGCCGGCACGCGGTTGCACGAGCAGATGGAGCCGATCGTCCAGGAACGCCTCAAGAACCTCGGCGACGACCTGATGAGCGACATCATCCGAGGGCACCGTGAGCTCCGCGGCGATGAACACGACGACCTCATGTACCTGACGGTCGAGTCGACCGTGGTGCTGCTCGGCGGTGTGCTCACCACGGCGCACCTCACCGGGAACGCGATGAAGCTCCTCATCGACCACCCGGACCAGATGGCGGAGCTGCGGGCCGACCGCTCGCTCATCGTTCCCGCGCTCGAGGAGGCGCTGCGCTTCGAGTCCGCCCAGCAGTTCATGACCCGGTTCACCACCGAGGACCTCGAGCTCGGCGGCGTCCACATGCCGCGCGGCAGCGTCGTGCTCGTCGTGTACGCGTCGGCCAACCGCGACCCGAACAAGTTCGACGACGCCGACCGGTTCGACATCCACCGCACGAACGTCAAGCGCCACCTGGGATTCGGCCACGGCGCGCACTTCTGCGTCGGTGCCCCGCTGGCCCGCCTCGAGGGCGAGCTGGCGTTCAACTCGCTGTTCGATCGGATGAGCGACATCCGGTTCGCGCCCGGCAAGAACGAGTTCGAGTGGAAGCCGAGCATGTTCACCCGGGGGCTCAAGGAGCTCCACATCGAGTTCGACCGGGCGTGAGCACCCCCGACCTGACCGACCGCGTCGCGCTCGTCACCGGCGCGCGGCGCGGCCTCGGCCGCGAGTACGCGCTCGAGCTTGCGCGGCTCGGTGCCACCGTCGTCGTCAACGGCACGCCGGGCTCCCCCGGCCTCGAAGACGTCGTCGCCGAGATCGAGGCGCTCGGCGGCACCGCATTGGCATCGCGTCGGGACATCTCGACGCGGGCCGGTGGGGACGGCGCGGTAGCCGACGTGCTGGACCGGTTCGGGTGCGTCGACATCCTCGTCAACAACGCCGGCATCCTCCGCCCCGGCCTGTTCGAGGACCTCGACGACGACAACATCGAGTCGACCCTGGCGGTCCACCTCAAGAGCCTGTTCCACGTCACCCAGCCCGCGCTCGCGGCGATGCGCGACAGCGGCTACGGCCGCATCGTCAACACGAGCTCCAACACCGCATTCGGGATGGCGGGGCTCGCGAGCTACGCAGCCGCCAAGGCAGGGGTGGTCGGGTTCACCCGGTCCCTCGCCCTGGAGTGCACGACGGGCGACATCCGGGTCAACGGCGTGATGCCCAACGCCACGACGCCCGCGATGGCCAACGACCCGATCCCCGGGTTCGCGGAGGACACGCGGTTCATGGACGCGTTCAGCGCGGTGAGCCACCGTTACGGCACCGACCTGGTGTCGCCGCTCGTCGGGTTCCTCGCGAGCGCGTCCTGCACCGTCACGGGAGAGACGTTCTCGGCGCTCGGCGGCCGGTACGCGCGCGTGGTGTGGGGCGTCGGCGACGGGTGGCTGAGCCCGGCCGACCGCCCGGTGTCCCCCGCCGACGTCGCCGCGCACATCGACGAGATCATGGACACGTCGACGCTGATGCTGCCGGCATGCATCCGGGACGAGTACGAGGCGATGGCCGACCGGCTCGGCGCGGGCGCGACCAGCGCCTGACGAACCGCGCCCGGGACCGCCGCGCCCCGGCGGTGGGCACCCGGGCCCACCATCCTCCGGGGCGCGGGCCGTCTCCTCCGGTTCGCGCCCCGGGGAACGCGACGCGGGCGACACCACGTGGATGCTCAGCCCGCGGGACGCACAGGGGGTGTGGTGCCGGCCGTCGACCGGCACCACACCCCCTGACGCTCAGGAGGTGACCGGCTCGGTGATGAGCAGCGCGTCGACCGCGCTCGCGCCGTCGCCCGCGGGGTGCACGATCAGCGGGTTGACCTCGACGGCCTCGAGCGTGTCACCGACGGCCACCGCCGCGCGGGCGATGCCCTCGATGGCCGCGGCCGCCGCCGCCACGTCGGCGGCCGGCGCACCCCGGTACCCGGCGAGCAGCGGTGCGGCGGCCGACTCGGCCAGCATCGCCGCAGCGTCACCCTCGCGCAGCGGGAGCATCCGCCGCGCGACGCCGGATCCCAACTCGGCCAGAATCCCGCCGGCGCCGACGACGATGACCGGCCCCAGGACCGGGTCGCGCCGCACGCCGACGATGAGCTCCACGCCGCCGCCGGCCCTGCGCTGGACGATCGAGCCCTCGGGGTGGGCTCCCGCGCGGCGAGCGGCCTCGACAACGCGGTCGTGGGCGGCCGCGGTCTCCTCGGGGCCGGTGACCCCGACGACCACGGCGCCCGCGTCGCTCTTGTGCTGCAGGTCGCGCGCCGATGCCTTGACGACGAGCTCGACGTCACCGAGCCGCGAAGCCACGGCGGCGGCGTCCTCCGCCGTGGCGCAGACAACGCTCTCCGCAACGGGAACCCCCGTCCCCGCCAGCAGGTCGAGCGCTTCGGCCTCGGTGACCGCGGTGCCAGGTGCCACCGTGATCGACTCGGCCGCAGAGATCGTCGGTCCGGTGCCGAGGGTGGTGCTCGCCTCGTGCCGCGCCTGCAGCGCACGCATGCACCGCTCGGCGTCCTCGAACACCGCGACGCCCGCACGCGCCAGCGTGCGACGGGCGGGACCGGCCATCTCGCCCGCGGTCCAGAGGACGGCCAGGCCCTCGACGTTCGAGTCGAGGATCAGTCCCGCCAGGCGATCGCTGGCCTCCGGCGGATGCACCGTGAGGACCATGACCGCGGTGTCGAACTCCGGTGCCTCCGTGAACGCGCGCAGCGACTCGTGGAAGATCTCGGGGCGCTCCGAGAACATGCCGCTCATGTCGGCCGGGTTCCCGATCGCAGCGAAGTCGGGCAGGATCGCCTCGAGCCGCTCGTGGGTCGCGCTGGTGATCGGCGGCAGATCCAGGCCCGCCCGCTCGGCTGCCTCGGTGGCGACGATGCCCGCGCCGCCGGACGTCGTGATGATCCCGACCGATCCGGCCTTGGCGGGCCCGAGCCGCTCGAGGGCGACCGCACAGTCGATCAGCTCGTCGAACCCGCTGACGCAGACGGCGCCGTGCGACCGCAGGAAGGTCAGGGCGACGTCGTGGTCGCTGGCGAGCGACCCGGTGTGGGCCGCGCTGGCGCGGGCGGCGATGTCGGTACCGCCGGCCTTGAGGACCACCAGCGGCTTGCCGGCGGCCCGAAGCGCGTCCATGCCCACCGATAGTGCCTCCGCGTCGCGGATGCCCTCGAGGAACACCGCGGCGACCTTGGTCTCGTCGTCCGCGGCGAACCAGGCCAGGACCTCTCCGACCTGGACGTCGACCTCGTTGCCGGTGCAGACGGCCATCCGGATGCCGACCGCGGCGTCCTGGGCCCGCTCGACGATGAGGCCGGCGGCACCCCCCGACTGCGACACGAGCGAGATCCCACCCGGGATGAGCTCCTCGCGGAACCCGACACCCGACGCGATCGCGCAGGCGGCGTCGTTGACGTTGATGAGCCCCGGGCTGTTGGGTCCCAGCACCCGGAGGTCACCACCCTCGAGCAGCCGAGCCAGGCCCGCCTCGTGCTCGGCGCCCTCGGCACCGGTCTCCGAGAATCCAGAGGTGAACACCGCCGCGGCACCAACGTCGGCCGCCTGACATTCGGCGAGTGCGTCGTGGACGAGGTCGCGCGGCAGCGACACGATCGCCAGATCGATCGGTCCCTCGGCAGCCGCCGCGCCCACCGACGGAGCGCACGGCAGGCCCTCGATGACGTCGCGGCGCGGGTTGACCGGGACGATCCGGCCGGCGAAGCCGTGGCGCTGCAGTCCGGTGATGAACCGGCCGGACAACGCGCCAGGCCGGGAGGACGCGCCGAGCACCGCCACCGACCGCGGACGGAACGCTCGGTCCAGGCCGCGGGTGGTGGTCGTCGACGTGACGGGGGTCATCGGGTCTCCGGGGTCGTAGGGTTGGCCGGACCGATGCGGGGCGCATCGGGCCCCGGGTCGGCGTGAGCCGGCCAATAGAAGGTGGTGGCGGGATCGGCCATGTGCTCCCACATGGTCGGGATCGCGTCGCTCCCGGCGAGCCGGTCGACGAACCGCTCGGCGGTCACGGAGAACTCGGCCGCGATCCGCGTGAACGCGTCCCTCTCACCCGCGAGGGTGAAGAACGGCGCGATGTGGTTGGCGAACAGCGGCGCCCCGTAGGTGATCTTGAACCGCTCGTCCCAGCCGACGGCCCGCAGGTAGAGCTCCTGCTGTGCGGCGGTCGCGGCGCGCTCGACCTCGTCGATCTCGGCGTCGTCGAGCGCGCGGAGGCCATCGGGCCCGGCGACGACGGCCCGGGCGTGGGTCACGTTCTCGGCGAAGTCCGGCGGGTCGACGACCATGCTCCCGAACAGGTCGCAGCCGACCCGCACGTCGCGGGCGCCGTAGAGGATCGCGACGGCGGGGAACGGCCCCTGCGCATCGGTGTCGGCCCACGGGAGCGGGCTCTGCGCCAGGTCGTTGTACTCCTGGACGAACAGCGTCGAGCCGTCCGGTCGTGCGTACGGACCGTGACCGAAGATCCCGTCGCGTTGCTCGCCGTGGAGGATGAAGCAGTACAGGGTGAGGGTGGCCGCGAACCGGCGGATCGTGGCGATCTGCTCGCCCGTCACCGGCCGGAGCAGCGCCTCGGCCTCGGCCACCGTGGCGTCGTCGAGGATCCGCAGGGCCCCGCCGGCGGCCTCGGGCAGGACGGCGTCGTCGCCGCGGTAGGCGCGCATCAGCCGTCCCCAGAATCCGATGACCGTCGTCAGGCCGTCCAGGTCCTCGGCGAAGGGGCGCCCGGGCTCGATGCCCGCATCGAGCAGGTGCTGCTGGCGCGCGGCGAGAAAGCCGCACGCCAGCATGAAGGCCTGCATGGCGTAGGGCCGCGAACCGACCCGGCGCATCCGCCGGCCGAGCTCCTCGGGCGGGCAGCGGGCCTCGAGCTCCCGGACCAGGCGTGGCCCGTGCTCATAGATCGCCTCCCAGCCGAGCGACGAGCGCCGGGGGAGGTCGAACAGGACGCTCTTCATGCTCGTCCGGCGCTCGGCGCGCATGGTCTTCTCATGCGCGGTCGAGAACGCGGCGATGAGCGCGTTGACCTCCTCCAGCGACGTCATCTCAGGCAGACGCGGCCGCGGACCCGGATGCTGCTCCGACGATCCCCGCCGGGTCGACGCTCAGCTCCAGGTTGCCCTGGTCGTCGAGCCGCACGCGCGAGCCGTCGGGGACGACGACCGTCGTCGTCGGGCCGGTGATGATCGCGGGACCCGAGATCTCTCCGCCGTCGATCGTCGAGATCGCGTCGATCGGGACGATGCGGGTGCGGATCGTCTGCGGACCGTTCTCGCCGGGCCAGATCGCGTCGCGCTCGGTGACGTCGGGACGACCACCGATCTCCTCGCCGCGGGCCTGAGGCTGCGGCAGGCGACCACGACCGGTCACCCGGCAGGCCACGATCTCGGAACCGGCACCCTCGAACGCCGAGCCCTTGCCGTAGAGCGCCTCGTAGCTGGCGGCGAACCGCACCTCGAGCTCGCGGGCGACCTCGGCCGTGACGGGCCCGGCGGGGACCGGCACCTCGACGCGGTGGATCTGCAGCGGGTACTTCATCTCGAGGATGCGCTCCAGCGACTGCTGGGGCTCGGCGATGCCGCCCTGCGTGAGCTGCTCGGCGGCGATCTCCTCGAGCTCCGCGAACGCCGCCTGCACCGTGTCGGCGTCGAACGGCGACGACAGCTGGAGCGAGCGCTCGTGAACGTGCATGACGTCGGACGTCGCGCACCCGTATGCCGACCAGGTGGTCGACAGCGTGCCGTGCGGGACGACCGCCCGGCCGGCGCCGAGCTCGCGGACGTACCCGTCGACGTGCAGGCCGCCGGCACCACCGTAGGCGTAGATCACGAAGTCCTCGGGATCCATGCCACGCTCGACGGTCATCTGACGGATGAGGTCCGCCATCTGCGAGCTGACGATCTCACGGGCGGCGATCGCCACCTCGACCGCGCTCATCCCGAGCTCGGCACCGACCGCGGCCAGGCCGGCCTCGGCACCCTCGCGGTCGAGCACGAGCTCGCCGCCGAGGAACGCCTCGGGATCCAGGTAGCCCAGGAGCAGGTTGGCGTCGGTGAGGGTCGGCTTGGTCCCGCCGCGGCGGTAGCAGATCGGCCCCGGGTCGGCGCCCGCGCTCTCGGGTCCGACACGGAGCGCGCCGGAGTCCGGGTCGCGCCAGATGACCGAGCCGCCACCGCTGCCGATGGAGCGGATGTCGGTCCGGGCCTGGTGGAACTCGTACTGGTGCTCGATCGTCGTCTGCGACCGCACGGGGCGACCGTCGGCGAGCAGCGCGACGTCGAAGCTCGTCCCGCCCATGTCGGTGGCCAGGACGTCCGGCTCGCCGCGCTGGGCACCGAGCACGGCACTCGCCGACACGCCGGCCGCAGGGCCGGAGCCGATCGTGAGGACCGGCTGTCCGGCCGCCCGCTCGATCTCGGCCACGCCACCGGCGGCCTGCATGACGAGCAGCTCGCCCTGCAGGCCGCGCTCGGCCAGCCCACTGCGGAGGCGCTCCAGGTAACCGTGGGTCTCCGGCCCGAGGAACGCGTTGATCGCGGCGGCGGCGAACCGCTCGTACTCGCCGGTCCGCGCCGAGGCGTCGGACGACGTCGTCACGAACACGTCGGGGGCGACGCGGCGGACGATGGCTTCGGTGCGGCGCTCATGGTCGTCGTTGACGACCGACCACAGGAAGCAGATCGCGATCGCGTCGACGCCCTCGGCGACGAGGTCGCGCACGGCCTGCTCCACTCCGGCCTCGTCGAGCTCGACGACCACGCCACCAGCGGAGTCGACCCGCTCGTCGACCTCGAGGATCCGGGCCCGGTCGACGATCGCCGACGGCCGGTCGTGGCGCGACGCGTGGAGCATGCGGTCGAGCGGCACGCCCTTGGCACGGCCGGCCGCCCGCATCACGGGCAGCGTGTCGGCGTGGCCACGGGTGGTGATCATCCCGACCTTCGCGCCGCGCAGCTGCACGAGCGCGTTGGTCGCGACGGTCGTGCCGTGGAGCACGAGCTCGCATCCGCCGAGGAGCTGCTGCGTGGTCACGTCCCGCAGCCCGGCGACCTTCTCGACGCCGGCGATGAAGCCCTCCTCGAACCGCGGCGGGGTCGAGGAGACCTTGGTCGAGACCACCGAGCCGTCGTCGGCCAGGTGGACGATGTCGGTGAAGGTGCCGCCGATATCGACGCCCAGGTACGCCATCAGATCTCCTCCAGGATGCGCATGTCCCACTGCACGGGATCGGTCTTCCGCACGATCTCGCTGTCCATCAGTCGCAGGCAGCCCGGGCAGGCGAACTGCCGGACGACCACCTCGTCGTCGAGGAACCGGGCCGGGTCGGCCACGTGGGCGTTGGCCTCCGGGACCGGGATCTCGTGCCGGCTGGCACCGGACTTCCAGTTCTCGTCGGCCGGAGCCAGCTCCGTGTGGCACTCGGAGCAGCAGGTGACGAGCTTGCCGTCGACACGGCCGTGGATGAGCCCCGGGCCGAACGTCAGGGCACCGTCGCGGATCTCGCCCTTGCCGCCGGCGGTCTCCGGACGGTCCCAGTCACCGCGCGCGGAGCGTCGCTCGGCCCGCAACCGCTCGGTCGCCGTGGCGTCCACGGCGTCTCCTGCGATCACGACGCCGTAGAGGCGCTCGGCGGCGTCGGCGGTGACCATCCCCGACCGCACGTCGCGGAGGACGGCGTCGGCCTCGCGGTCGAGCGCGTCGCCCAGCCCGCCGGCGCCCGCCCACTGGAGCAGGAACACGTCGTCGACGTTCTGCGGCACGCCGAACGCCTTGGGGTCGAGCTCCTCGAGCGTGCCACCACGGACCTCGCCCGGGCCGGGCATGTGCCCGCCCTGCAGCTGCGCGTTGACGTCGGTCCCGCGCTCGAGCAGGAACCGGTTGATGCTGCCCGGCAGGCCGCCGAACAACGGCGTCATGGGGACGGCGTGGTGCGCCGCCGACGCGGTGTGGTGCGTGACCTGGTCGACGCCGTAGGGCACGATCGCGGCCTCACCGGAGTTGCCGCCGCGGTAGCGACCGGCACCGCCGGTGTCCGGCACGATCCGGCGCCAGAGCTGCAGCAGCGGGTAGAACGCCTCGGTCTCCTCGACGTTCGGCATCGTGACCTGCGGGTCCCAGGGCCAACCGCTCATATCGAGGCCGTCGCGCCAGGACCACGCGGCCATGCCGGTCGCGACCGGCTCCATCAGCAGGGTGGCGAACGGGTTGCCGGACGCGTCGGCGCCGGCGATCGCGGCGATCGGGAAGGTCGCCGATCCCATCGAGGACTGGATCTCCTCGCGCAGCTCGGGGTCGGAGCTGCAGCTGAGCATCTTCGAGATCGCCGAGGCCGCAAGGGCGATGCACTGGTCGATCGTGAGCACCGCCAGCGACAGCGCCGAGGGATGCAGCGCCGAGCTCAGCGTGCCGGGCTCGGCCTTGAACTCGATCCGGCGCAGCGCCCCGCCGACGGCGAACAGCTGGTCGAACATGAGCTGCGAGTTGATCATCGCGGCAAGACCACCGGTCCAGCCGGCGAGCGTGCAGCTCAGCGCCCCGATCTGCGGATCGGTGCCCTCGTTGGAGAACGTGAGCTTGCCGTCCTTCTTGCGCAGCACGATCGTGTTGCGGTGGAGCTTGCGGTCGCCGGGAGCGGCCATCTCGAGGAACGCCTCGGAGCGCCACTCACCGTCGGGAACGGTCTCGATGCGCTTGACGAACGCCTGCTCGGAGTCGTCCTGCACCTTGCGCATGGAGCCCTTGAGGGTCGCTCCGCCGTAGCGCTCGAGCAGTTCGGTCATCCGGGCCACCGCGACGCGGCAGCCGGCGATCTGGGCACGAAGGTCGACGGCGACGAGGTCGGGCATCCGCGAGCGGCGGGTGTACTCCTCCTCGAGGTCCTTGCGGATGACGCCGTTCTCGACGATCCGGACCGGCGGGATGACTCCCGACTCCCAGAAGACGTCCTCGGCCACCGGGTTGAAGCCGCCGGGAGCGGTGCCGCCGAGGTCCTGGTGGTGGAGGCTGCTGCCGACCCACGAGAAGATCTTGCCCTCCCAGAACACCGGTGCGAGCACGGTGAGGTCGGACTGGTGCGTCGCGCCGATCCACGGATCGTTGGTCATGAACATCGACCCGGGCTCGATACCGGGCGAGTCGTGCCGGTTCTCGAGGATCCACTTGACGGCGGGGCTCGAGGCGGCCACGAGGTACTGGAGCCACGGCCCGAAGTAGACGTAGTTGCCCCACTCGTCGAGCACGACCGGGTTGAAGTCGTGCGCGTACACGACCACCGGCGATCCCGACGTGCGGATGATCGTGTTGCCGTGCTCGATGTTCAGGTTCCACAGCGCATGGCGCAGGATGTCGAACCGGGACGGATCGACCGCCGTGGCGTCGGTGTGCAGCAGCTCGGCGACGGCCGCCGGCGGATCCACCGGCGGGACGTAGGGGCCGACGCGGCCGTCGAAGCGAATCTCACTCACTCTGGTCTCCTCTGCTCGCCCGGCGTGTCCCCGGCTCGACCCCGAGGGTAGCCCCGAGACGGGCGATTTGTCAAACGGACGGTTGGTTGGCTAGACGGATCAGGTCAGGCCGTACGGCTCGTACGGCCGGTAGACCATGTGCTCGATCTGCGCCATGCCCTTGACGCCCCCCGGACCCTCGAGCCGCACCGGGTACTCGCAGGCACCCAGGCGCCGCTCGGCGGCGACGTGCGGCGGACCGGCGACGACGTGCGGATCGTCGACCCGGAAGCGGTCGTGCTCGAGGTGATCCGCACCCCTCCAGCAGCCCGGCGCCTCGCCATCCGCCCAGCCGGCGACGTAGCCGTACCCCTGCGGGGACGACGGGTCGCAGACGACGTCGAACCGGTACTCGTGCTCGGCCCCCGTCTCGTCGACGAGGGTGAAGCCGCCGTCGGTCAGTCGACGGGTGCCCGGCACGTACCGGAAGGCGTGGCGCGCGTCGACGAGCTCCAGGATCGTTCCGTCGTCGCGTCGCAGCATCCCGTCGAAGTCGAGGCGGTTGCCGTGCTGGTCGTCGTGGAGCGAGAAGAACCCGGTGTGATCGTCGAGCTCGATCGGCATCCAGATCCGGATCGCGCGCGGGTCGCCGACCGACGGCTCGGTGCCCTGCATGCGGATCTTCGGCCCCATCGACTGCCGGATCCCCCACGAGTGGTCGCGATCGGCGTACCACCGGTCGACGCGCTCCTCGCGACCGTCGACGGTGATCGTGCCGGTCGCTCGGCAGAGCTGCGTGTAGCGCAGGACGTGGTTGAGGAGCCGCCCGCGCCGGTAGTGGATGTCCGGCGACTCGAACACGACGGGCGCCTGCGCCTCGAACACGACGTCGAACGTGACGCCGGTCGGGTTGTCGAGCAGCTCGATCCGCTGGCGGACCATGGGCTCGAGCACGGTCAGGCGCATGGGGCCGACCTGGAGACGGTCGACGTCGGGCCGCAGGGCTCGCGACGCGCGCACCGTGCGCTGCTCCCCGTCGACGACCATGCCGCCGTAGCCGTCCATGACGTTCGTGTTGGGGTACAGGCGCATCCCGAAGTACGCGAACCGGTTCTCGGTGAAGAACCCGAAGTAGTACCCGTCGTTGAACCGCGTGTCGGACACCGCCGGGAGCGGGAACGGCGTCATGGACTGGTGCCAGGGGAACTCGTCGAGCGGCGTGAGCCGCAGCTCTCCCTCGTCGGGCAGGCCCGTCGCGGTCGTGGCCGGCTCGGTGCCGGCGAACGGTGCGGGAAGGGGGTCGGACACGTCTCGCTCCTCGGATTGGACCTCGGGGGGCGCCGGACGGCGCGCCGCGGACCATAATCTACCCAACGATTGTTTGATCCACTAGGCTCCCCCTCATGATCGTCGGGGTCTACAGCGACTTTCGCAACCCGCCGGCATGGCGCCGAGGCTGGTCGACGCATTACGGAGCCACCCTCGATCGCCTGTGCGAGGCCGAGCGGCTGGGCTGCGGGTCGATCTGGCTCAGCGAGCACCACCTGTTCGAGGACGGCTACCTCCCGCAGCCGCTGGTGATGGCGGCCGCCGTCGCGGCCCGAACGTCGACCGCGCGAATCGGCACCGCCGTGTTCCTGCCGGGCCTGCGCCCGGCGATCGACACCGCCGAGCAGGCCGCGGTCGTGGACCAGCTCTCCGGCGGCCGGCTCGACCTGGGGCTCGGGTTCGGCTACCGGATCCCCGAGTTCGAGATCTACGGGCGCGAGGTCCGCGGTCGGTACGAGACGGTCGAGGAGCGGATCGTCGAGATCCGACGCCTGTGGGACGAGGGGATCTGCACGCCGCCGCCCGCCCAGTCGCGCCTGCCGATCTGGCTTGGCGCCACGGGTCCCCGCGGCGCCCGCATGGCGGGCCGGCTCGGCGAGGGCCTGCTGTGGCTCGACGACGCACTGCTGGAGCCCTACCGCGAGGGCCTCGTCGCCGGCGGGCACGATCCAGCGACCGCGCGGATGACCGGCCTGGTCAACCTCGTGCTCGCCGACGACCCCGACGCCGCCTGGGCCCGCATCGCCCCGCACCTGGCGTACCAACGCGACTCCTACAACCGCTACGGCGCCGAGGGCCGGGAGCGCGGCACGATGACCGCGTCGCGCACCCTGCAGCCCGGATCGGGCGCGGTGGACGTCGAGGCGCTCCGCGGACCGGCGCGACAGGCGCTGCCGCCCGCCTTCGACGTCGTCACGCCGGCCGAGGCGATCCGCCGGCTGACCGCGTGGCTCTCGCCGCTGCCGGTCGAGCAGATCTACCTGTGGGAGAGCGTCGCCGGCATGCCCGACGACCTCGCCGACCGCCACGTGGAGCTCGTGGCCACGCACCTGGCGCCCGCGCTCGCGGGCGTCGGCATCACCACCTGATCGGGCCTCGCCCCGATCGGCACCGGACGCCGCTCCGGCGCCCGACTTCCCATCCGACGAGAGAGACAAGGAGCACGTATGACGGGTCAGTTCGACGGCAAGGTCGTCTTCATCACCGGTGGGTCGCGCGGTCAGGGCCGCTCCCACGCGCAGACGTTCGCCAAGGCGGGCGCGGACATCGCGATCGTCGACATCTGCGAGGACATCGACGTCATCCGGTACCCGCTGGGCACCGCCGAGCAGCTGGAGGAGACCGCACGTCGCTGCCGCGACCTGGGCGCGAAGGTCTACACCGCCGCGGCGGACGTCCGCGACGCCGCGTCGATCGGGGCGGCCGTCGAGGGCGCCATCGATGAGCTCGGCAAGATCGACATCCTCATCAACAACGCCGGGATCAGCAGCCCCGCAGGCACGACGCACGGGCTGACCGAGGACGGCTGGGACGTCGGCATCGACATCAACCTCTCGGGCGTGTGGCGCACGTCGAAGTTCGTGTTGCCGGGCATGATCGAGCGCAACGACGGCGTGATCA
Organism: Solirubrobacteraceae bacterium; assembly: GCA_050252545.1. Taxonomy (GTDB): domain Bacteria; phylum Actinomycetota; class Thermoleophilia; order Solirubrobacterales; family Solirubrobacteraceae; genus Patulibacter. Next base: position 7,127 of record JBFWKS010000021.1, on the reverse strand, counting down.
TCAACATCTCGTCGTCGGCCGGCCTGCGCGGCATGGGCAGCAACGTCAGCTACGTCGCCGCCAAGCACGGCGTCATCGGACTGACCAAGTCGATGGCGATCGACTACGCGCCGAACAACATCCGCGTCAACTGCATCTGCCCGGGCAGCCTGCGCGACGACGACGACCTCGACAGCATCCTGCTCAAGGGCGTCGCCAAGGAGTGGGACGTCCCGCTCGACGAGCACGAGGAGACGTTTGCGCAGTACCACCTCCTCGAGGGGCTCATCGAGGCGAGCGACATCTCGGAGGCGTGCGTCTACCTCGCGGGCCCCGGCTCGCTCCGCACCACCGGGACGATCCTCTCCGTCGACGCCGGCATGGTCGTCAAGGCGGCGTAGTGGCCGGGGCGCCCGGCGTCGTTGCTCAAGCGACCGGCGCCGCGCCCTCCACCGCCCGCGGCTCGCGCAGGGCGAAGGTCCCGGCGAACGCCAGCATCGCCGCCACCGCGCCGAAGAGGAACGCGAGGGCGTACCCGTCGGCGGCGATCCCGCCGGGCCCGAGGTGGGCCGCGAGCACCGCTGCCCCGGCCTGGGCCGCGACCGACATCCCGATCATCCGGGTCATCGTGTTGAGGCCGCTGGCGACCGCCGTCTCGTCCTCGCGGACGGCGTCGATGACCAACTCGGCCAGCGCGGTCAGGCCGGCGCCGGTGCCGAATCCGACGATCCCGATCGCGCAGGCCGCCAGCCAACTCGACTCGGGGACCGTCGCCAACCCGGCCAAGCCGACGGCCATCGCGATGGCCCCGGCCCGCAGGACGTCGACGGGTCGGACGCCGGCAGCGCGCCCGGCGGCCAGGCCGCCGATGATCATCGTCAGCGCGTAGGGCACGAAGTACAGGCCGATCTCCCGGTCCGGGGTCGCGAACCCGTACCCGAGCCGATCGGGGTCGGCCGACACGAATCCGGGCACCAGGACGAACATCGCAAAGAGCGCGTAGCCGAGCATGAACGCGCAGGCGTTGACCGTGACCATCGCCGGGCGCAGGAACATCGCCATATCGGCCATCGGCTCCCGCACGCGACGCTCGAGCACGACCCACGCCACGGCCCCCACGATGGCGAGCCCGGCCAGGGCGACGGTGACGGGCGACGTCCAGCCCCACTCCCCGCCCTCGCCGATGGCGATGAGGAGCGACGCGAGCGACACCGACAGCACCGCCGCGCCGACCCAGTCCATCCGCCGGCGCTCCGTCCCGACGGCGCGCGGGAGCAGCGGCAACAGCGCGACGGTCGCGACCGCCGGAACGAACCCGACCCAGAACAGGCCACGCCAGCCCAGCGCGTCGAGCACCGGACCGCCCATGACGTACCCGACCCCGCTGCCGACGCCGAAGGTCGCGCTCACCACGCCCATCCCGCGACGCGCGGCCGGTCCCTCGAGGAGGTCTCGGACGATCGCGTAGCTCAGCGGGAACACCGCGGCACCGACCCCCTGCAGGACGCGGGACGCGACGAGCGTTTCGAGTGACGGCGCGAGCGCCGCGGCGACCGTCGCCGCGGCAAACACCGCCATGGTGATGTTCAGGACCCGCACCCGCCCGTGGACGTCGCCGAGGCGACCGACCACGGGGATCGACACCGCCGAGCTGACGAAGAACCCCGACACCACCCAGGTGACGGCGACCGGATCCGCGTCGAGCGACTCACCGAGCGACGGGATCGCCGGCAGCACCATCGTCTGCATGATCGAGTACGCCAACGCGGCGGTACCCAGGATCGCCAGGATCCCTCGCTCGCCCAGGCCCGACGGCACGATCCGCCGGGCGTCGGACGGGGACGGGTCGACGGTCACGCCGTCAGCCGTGCGCGCTCCGCCGCCAGTCGGGCGGTCCACTGCCGCAGGACGTCGCGACGCGCGATGCGCCAACGCCCGTCCCGACGCACGTAACGATCACGGTAGTGCAGCAGCATGAGCGTGTCCTCGCCCTTGCCGTCCTGCTCCTGCAGGTGGTGGCAGAGCGCATACACGCGGCCGGTCGCCTCGTCGCCGTCGATGTCGACGACGTGGTTGGCCATCACGTGCATCGTCGCGTCGAACGCGGCGATGAGCTGCACCACCTCTTCGAGCCGGACGCGGCCGGCGTACTCGATCGACGGCACGTCCTCGCCGGCCTCGTAGACCGCCAGGACCCCGTCGTCCTCGAAGAGGTCGGCGAACCCGGTCGCGTCGCGGCCGTCGACGGCGAGTGCGTACTCGTCGACGAGTCGGCGCAGCGACGCGATGTCGACGATGTCGTCGGCGTTCACCACCGGCACGCCTCGGGGATCGCCTTGTGCGTCGGCGCGGGGTACTTCTTGTGGATCGGCTGCACGACCTCCTCACCGAAGCGGAGGATCTGCTCGTGGGCCTCCTCCATCGACGGGCCGGTCGGCATCCGGAACCGGATCGTGAAGTAGTCCACGCCGAACTCCTCGTGGTAGCGCTCGAGCTGCTCGATGCACTGCTGCGGGGTCCCCATCACGATGTGCGGTGCGCAGCGCTCGGGGGTGATGTCCGCTTCGCTCTTGAACTCCGGGTGGTTGATGAAGATCCCGGCGCGGAAGTAGAACTTCAGTTCCTCGCAGAAGTGCCGACCGAACAGGTCCGCGGCCTCGTCGAAGGTGTCTGCGACCCAGCCGTCGCGCATCAGCGTGATGAACGGGTCCTTGCCGAGCTCCTTGGCAAACTCGCGGTAGGCGCCGACGTTCTTGTCCCAGACCTCCTTCATCAGCGGGTACTGGTCGCCGGTCCAGCTGTCGCCGTACTCGGCCGAGCGTCGGATCGCCGCGGGGTTGGCGTTGCCGCCGCCCCAGATCGGCCAGCCGCCCTGCTGGTACGGCTGCGGCGCGAGCAGGCCGTCCTCGACCTTGTAGTGCTTGCCATCGAAGTCGAACCGCTCGCCCTTGAACGCCTCGTTCCAGACGGCGATGAACTCCTTGAAGCGTCCGAGGAGCTTCTCGCGAGGGATGCCGAACTGCTTCCAGTACCCCTCGTGGTAGCCACGGGAGATCGTCGTGTAGAGCCGGCCCCGCGAGATGTTGTCGATGACCGAGAACTGCTCCGCTGCGCGCAGCGGATGGTCCAGCGTCGCGACGTACGTGAAGGTGCCGATCGCGACCTTCTCGGTCTCCCGCGCGAGGATCGTCAGCAGCTGGATCGGTCCGGGCAGGTAGCACTCCGTGCGCCCGTGCCGGTGCGGGACCTGGAGCGAGTGGAACCCGGCCTTCTCAGCCATGAGTCCCTCCTCGATCATCTCGTCGATCGTCCGACTGGCGTCGTCACGGTCGGGCATGGGCTGGTCGTAGCCGCCCTTGTGCATGTCCATCAAGTAGCCGATGCGCACGTGCTTCTCTCCTCGGTCTCAGGCGTCGCGGCGGGCCGGCGCCCGCCGGGCCAGTCTAATGCCAAACAACCGGTCGGTGGATTTTTTCTGTGTCGGGGCGCCCTCCGCCGGTCACAGCCCGAGGTCCCGCCCGACGATCTCGCGCATGATCTCGTTGGTCCCGCCGTAGATCCGCTGGACCCGGGAGTCCCGCCACATACGGGCGATCTCGTACTCCTCCATGTAGCCGTAGCCACCGTGCAGCTGTAGGCAGCGGTCCATCGCGCGGAACTCGAGCTCCGTCGTCCAGAACTTGGCGCCCGCGGCCTCGACCGGGGTCAGCTCGCCGACCACCTGCGCGTCGATGCAGCGGTCGACGTGGCTGCGGGCGATCGCCAACTCCGTCGCCAGCTCGGCGAGCGCATGGCGGTTGGCCTGGAACGTGCCGATCGGACGCCCGAACGCGTTGCGCTCCTTCACGTAGTCCAGGGTGATCGCGAGGGCCTTCTCGGCGTGGGCGACGGCCGTCACCGCCATCGACAGCCGCTCCTGCGGCAGGTTGCGCATCATGTACCGCAGCCCCGAACCCGGGTCCCCGATCACGTCGGCCTCGGGCACCCGCACGCCGTCGAAGAACAGCTCGGCGGTGTCCTGGGCCTTGCGCCCGATCTTCTCGAGCTTGCGGCCGCGGGTGAACCCCTCCGCGTCGGCTGATACGACGAACAACCCGATCCCGTCGACGCCCTCGCGAACCGTGCGGGCGGCCACGACGATCAGGTCGGCCTGGATCCCGCTGGTGATGAAGGTCTTGGACCCGGACAGCTCGTAGTGGTCGCCGCGCCAGGTCGCGGTCGACGCGATCGCCCGCAGGTCGGACCCCGTTCCCGGCTCGCTCATCGCGATCGCGACGACGGCGTCGCCCGTCGTGACCGACGGCAACCAGCGCGCCTGCTGCTCGGCGTCGGCCAGCTCGGTGAAGTACGGCACGACGATGTCGTTCGTCAGCGAGAACGCGTCGGTGCGCGCCCCCGTCGCCACGACCTCCTCGTCGAGGACCGCGTTGAACCGGAAGTCCTGCAGACCCGCGCCGCCGTGGTCCTCATCGGCGGCGAACCCGACGAGCCCGAGCTCAGCGGACGCCCGCCAGAAGGGACGGTCGATGACGCCCGCCGCCTCCCAGTCGTCGCCGCGCGGGACAGCCTCGCGCAGGAGGAACCCCCGCGCCGTCTCCCGAAACGCCTCGTGCTCGTCCTCGAAGATCGTCCTGCGCATCCGCTGCTCCCTCGTCGACCGGCCGGTCCGTGGGTCGGTCGCCCGGAGCGGCCGACGCCCCATTTCTATCAACCGAACGATCGTTTGACTATTCGCCGCCCGCGGACTACGGTCAGATCCACGAACGCGGGCCCGCCCCGGGCATCGGAGGACGTGCGGGGAACGGCCCCACAACGAGGCGAGGAGAGCCCATGCTCGAGGACAAGGTCTGCATCATCACCGGCGGCTCGGGGGCCATCGGACGCGCCACCGCGATCGAGGTCGCCCGCCGAGGTGGCCGCGTGATGGTCGCCGACATCAACGACGACGCCGGCGAGGAGACCGTGGCGCTCGTCGAGCAGGCCGGCGGTGAGGGCGCCTACCAGCGCTGCGACCTGACCGACCAGGCCCAGGTCGACGCCCTGATGGACGCCACCGTCAAGCGGTTCGGCGGCATCGACGTCCTGCACAACAACGCGGGCGTCCACGAGACCGACTTCTCGGAGACCCCGAGCCTGCTCGACCTCGAGCGCGAAGTCTGGGACAAGGTCGTCGCGATCAACCTGACCTCGATCTGGGCGACCACCCGGGCGGCCGCGCCGCACCTGCTGAAGTCCGAGCGGGGACCGTCGATCGTCAACGCGCTCTCGACGGGCGGCCTCACCGCCTACCCGAACGGTGCCGCGTACTGCTCCACGAAGGGCGCGGTCCAGCAGCTGACCCGGGTCACCGCGGTGGAGCTCGCCCCGAAGGTGCGATGCAACTGCTACGCGCCCGCCGCGCTCGACACGCCGATGCTGCAGAAGTTCGTCGCCGCCGCCGAGGATCCCGAGAGCATCGTCAAGTCGATGACGGGCACCCACCTGGTCCCGCGGCTGGGCACGGTCGAGGAGGTCGCCAAGCTCGTCTGCTTCCTCGCGTCCGACGATGCATCGTTCGTCAACGGCGCGACCTACAACGTCGACGGCGGATCGCTCGCCTGGCGCGGCGTCCGCGACTGAGCGCAGCACTCCCCGACCGAACCTCAGGGTCGGCCGCGGGGCCGGCCCCCGACCCAACCTCACGCTATGCCGATCTCCCAGTTCCATCACACCGGAATCCTCGTCTCCGACCTCGACCGGTCCGCCCGGTTCTACATCGAGGCCCTCGGCGCCGAGTGGCGCAACCGGCCCGTCGTCGTCGAAGGTGAGGGTGCCGCGGCGGTCTTCCCCGGCACTCCCGGCCTCAAGTTCCGCTTCTGCTACCTGGGCTTCCCCGGCGGCGGCGCGCTCGAGCTCATGGAGTTCCCCGAGGAGCCGCGGCCCGAGTGGGCCGTTCTCCCCGCAAAGGGCATGCTGCCGCACTTCGGCCTGCTCGTCGACGACGTCACCGAGGCCGCCAAGCGGGTCGTCGCCGCGGGCGGCCAGATGCTCTGGCCCGCGCCCGTCGACTGGGGCGGCGCGATGGTCCTCTACATCGCCGACCCGGACGGCAACGCGATGGAGCTCTTCGACCAGCCCGTCGACCGCATCATCGACATGACCAACGACCTGTTCCCCGACGCCCGCCCCTGAGCACCGGCCACCGTCTCCCCGCCATCACCGTTCGACGATGACCTCCTTTTCCCGATCCCGCCGGGTGTCGTTTTCGCGGAATCACACGTTGTCGCTGTCGCGGACGTGTTCGTCGGTGTGTAAGTACTGCGCGTTTGCGACGCGTAAGCCGCATCTGTATACGCCGGAGGAGGTGGAGGGCGTGTTGGATGAGGCGGTGCGGCGGCGGGCGAAGGAGTTGTTGATCCTGACCGGTGAGGAGCCCGATGCGCATCCGGGGGTGCGGGAGCGTCTGGCGGGTTTGGGGTTCGACGATTTCGTTGGCTATGTGGTGTGGGTCGGGGAGCGGGCGCTGGAGCGGGGCTTGTTGCCGCATACGAATCTGGGGGCGGTGTCCAGGGAGGATCTGGTGCGGCTGCGGACGGTGACCGGGTCGCAGGGGGTGATGTTGGAGTCGATCGCGGAGCGGTTGATGGAGACGGTGCATGCGGGGTCGCCGTCGAAGCATCCGGCGCGGCGGTTGGCGACGATTCGTGCCGCGGGCGAGCTGAAGGTCCCGTTTACGTCGGGGATCTTGGTCGGGATCGGCGAGACGCGCCAGGAGCGGGTGGCGTCGCTTCAGGCGTTGGCCGGGGTCCATGCGGAGTTTGGGCATCTGCAGGAGGTGATCCTGCAGAACTTCGTGCCGCATGAGCGGTATTACGGGCGGGATGTCGCGTCGATCGCGGACCATTCCGCGAGGGAGTATTGGCGGACGGGGATCGCGGAGGGCGGTTCGTTGGGGTGGGACGGGTCGCCGCAGCTGGATCTGCCGGAGTGGGCGTGTCCGGTGTCGATCGAGGACATGATCGAGCTGGTGCAGGTCAGTCGTGAGTTGATGCCCGATGTCGGGGTCCAGATCCCGCCGAACCTCGCCGATTGGTGGCCGCGGCTGGTGGAGGCCGGAGCGACCGATCTCGGGGGCCTGTCGGCCAACGGCGACCATATCTCTCCGGAGC
>JBFWKS010000020.1:0-29186 GCA_050252545.1 Solirubrobacteraceae bacterium | reverse complement strand
CGTGTCGTCGGTGCCCCGCGCCGGCGCGGGGCACCTACGACACGCGGATCGTGGTCCGGCTACAGCTCGCCGATCGGCTCGAGCCAGCGTCCGGCCTCGGGCAGGCTCTGGAACGTCAGGCGCGGCAGCGGCTGCTCGAACAGGCCGGGGACGTCCTCCAGGTCGACGACGTCGATCCCCTCGACCTGCACGAGCTGGTGGGCGTGCTCGGGGAAGACGAGCGCGGTGACGGCGACCCCCGACGCCAGCAGCACCTTGGCCGCCTCGGCCAGCGCGTTGCCGTCGTGCGACATGAGGATCGCCTCGCGCAGCCCGCCGCCGTAGCGGCGCTCCTCGAGCAGCGCAAGGATGTCCTCGTCGACGTCGCTGTCGGGACGCGACTTGGGCTTGAGGAACATCCGGAACCCGGCCTGGCGGACCGCCTCGGCCCAGCCGAGCACACCGTTGAACGTCCGCTCGGTGACGTTGGCGAACACCGCCGCCTCGATCTTGGCCCGGTGCCCGTGATCGCCCTGCGCCCGCTCCCGCAGCCAGTCGGCGAGCGCGTCGATCCGCGGCCGCTCGCGACCGGTCGGCTTGCGCCGCAGGATCAGCTGCCCGAGCACCATGTCGATGTTCGGGGAGTCCCACACCAGCAGGATGCGCTCGTCGGTCACCCGGTCATCGTGTCAGGTGGCCGGGCCACGACCGACGTCGAGGCTCGACCCGCTCACCCCAGCAGCCGCATCGTCACGTCCCGGTAGCACGCGGTCGCCAGGTTCAGATCCTCGACGGCGATCCGCTCGTCGGCGGCGTGCATGAGCCCGGCCTGCTCTCGCAGGTCGATCGTGCGGTGGGGGAAGAACCCGTACGCGACGCAGTCGGGGAACGTCGCCCGCCACGCCCGCGAGTCGGTGAACCCGGGCAGCAGCGTCGGGACGACCCGCGCATCGGGTGCCTCACGGCCGATCCAGTCGCGCAACGCGTCCATGAGCGGTCCGTCGATCGGGGACGCGCTGCCGGGTACGACCTCGGCGAGCTCCAGCTCGACGTCGCCGTCCAGGCCGATCGTCTCCGCCGGCAGCCGGAGCACCGATCCGGGTCCGATCGGCCCGTCGCCCGCGACCTTCTCGATCCGCTCCGGGTCGCCGCCGAGTGCCTCGACGATCCGCGCGAGCGCGTCCTCCGGCCGAGATCCCGGTGGCACCCGGCAGTCGACCCGCAGCTCGGCGCGGTCGGGGATGACGTTGATCTTGTCGCTGGCCGAGATCCGGGTCGGGCTGACGGTCACCCGGCCCATCGGCTCGATCGCAGCGGCCAGCTCCGGGGCCTCGGAGCGCAGCGTCGCGTAGGCGCGCTCCGGGTCGTCGGACCCCAGGCCGAGCCCGTCCAGCAGCGCGGCGATCGCGGGGTGCAGATCGACCGGGAGCCGTGCCTCGGCCAGCCGCGTGATCAGCGGTGCCAGGCGGACCAGTGCGTTGTCGCCCAGCCGCGGGGTCGACGCGTGCGCCGCTCGACCGTGGGTGCGCAGCACGAACCGCATCGGGCCCTTCTCGCCGACGCAGACCCCGTAGTGGTGACGGTCACGGAAGTGGATCGGTGCCCCGGCCCCCTCGTTGAGGAGCAGGTCGCAGCGGGCGAGGTCGGGCCGCTCGCGGCAGAGCCAGACGGCTCCGTCCGCCCCGCCGGTCTCCTCGTCGCTGACGACGATGACCTTCAACGACCCGCGCCGTGGCCGCCATCCCGACGCGGCCAGCCCGACCGCGGCGGTGACCTCGGCCGCCGTCTGGGACTTCATGTCGATCGCGCCGCGCCCCCAGATGACGCCGTCCTCGTCGAGGTGCCCGGACCACGGGTCGTGGCGCCAGTCCTCGGGCGACGCGAGGACCGTGTCGACGTGCGACAACAGCCCCAGGATCGGCCCCGCCGCCCGTGCGTCCGGGTCGTCGGCGGCCAGCTCGGCGACGAGGTTCGGCCGTTCTGGTGTGCGACCGTCCTGCTCGACGGTGAACCCCGCGGCCTCCAGCAGCCCGGCGAGCAGCTCGATCGCCGGACGCTCGTTCCCCGGCGGGTTGACCGTGTCCAGCCGGATCAGCCGCTGGAGCAGATCGACGGCGGAGGGGACGGGAACCGACGGCATCGGCCCAGGCTAGTGCCCCGGGCCCGACGTCCGGTCCATCGTCGGGGGCTCGGTCGGGCCCTCGGCGCGTCGGGTCAGGGGCGCGACCGGGCTCCCGGCGTCACCGGGATCGCTTGCCCGGGACGCGCGACGGTCAGAACCCTTCCTGGCAGGCCTGCGTCGTGCCGTTGAATCCGAGCAGGAACGCCGCCTGGCGCTGCTGTCGGGTGCCGTGGGAGCGGGGGTCCAGCCACTGCGAGGACCCGGCGCTGTAGAGCCAGCCGAGCACCGCGGGGGCGTCCTCGGGCTTCTCCACCAGCGCACCGCTGCGCAGGCTCGCGTGGAGGAACACGCCGGCCAGGCAGTCGGCCTGGATCTCGTCGCGGTAGTCGCCGGACCCCGGGTCGATCCCCTGCTCGTCCCACGTGTCCTGCACCGCGTGGCCCCACTCGTGGGCGAGGATGAGGAACGTCGTCGCGCCGCCCGGGTAGTCGGCCAGGTAGCCCTGGAACCAGTCGAGGTCGAACGCCACCCGCTCGTCGGCGTCGTGGGAGCAGTAGAACGCGTTGGACGCCGTCTGCTCGGGCGGGATCGGGCCCCCGCACGTCATGCCCGCCGTGGCGCCGCGATAGGCCTCGAACCGGCCCGGCACGCCGAACGGCACCCCGTAGACGCGCTGGAGCTCGGCCGTCCAGTACTCGTTGAGCAGCCGCGCCACGTACCCCGCATCCTCGAGGACCTTCTGCTCACGCTGCTCACGCTGCTGCGGATCGTCGAGCACCGACGGCGGCGTCGACACCTTGTCGCCGCCGCACAGGCCGGGGGCGACCGCGCAGAGCGTCGGACCCAGCTCGCGCTTGAACGGCTGGCGGTCGGTGGAGCCGCTCGTCGCGCCCGGCCCGCCCTGCGTCGACGTGCCGGCGGTGGTCGCCGTGACGGGGTCGTCGCCACCGCATCCGGTGACGGCCAGCGTTGCCGCGAGGGTCACGGCGACGACGAGGGCGAGCGGTGAGCGATGGCGGCGCATGCAGCGGATCTCCGGGCGGACGGACCGCCGGGACGGCGGTGGCGATGCGCCGACTCTACGTCGGTGGTGCGTACCCGGGACTCCCTCGGGCGGGGGTTCTCCGGTGCCCGGCGCGGATCAGGCGAGCTCGCGCGCCCAGGCCGTCAGACGGTCGGGCTCGTTGGCGTCGGGATCGTCGAGCACGCGCTCGAGGAGGGCCCGCTGTACCTGGCCCACGCGCGGCCCGCGCAGGCCCAGCTCGAGCAGCTCGGCGCCGCCGATCGCCAGCTCGCCGACGGTGATCGGCGCGGTGCGCTCACGGGCGATCGCGGCCTCGAACGCCGCCAGATCGCGGTCCCACCCGGGCGGCGGGCCGTCGGGGCGCTTGCCGGCCCGGTCGCAGCGGCGCAGAAGCAGCTGGGCGGCGATCCGGTCACGGCCGATCCGGTGGATGAACCGCCGGGCGATCGGGCCCTGCTCGGCCGGGCCACGATCGGCGAAGCCCTCGTCGTCGCGGTACATGTGGTCGGCGACCAGCGCACCGACGGTGTCGATACGGCGTCGCGGCGCGCGCAGTCGCCGCAGCGCCGCCATCGCCATCCGCCCGCCGAGCGCGGCGTGCCCGGGCCGTCCTCGGGTGGTATCGGGGGAGTACCGTCGCCGGCCGTCGTCGCCGCGCCAGGCGGCGGTGGGCTTGCCGATGTCGTGCAGCAGCGCCGCCCAGCGGACGTCCGGGGACGCGCCGGCCTCGACGGCCCGCCGCAGCGCGAGGAGCAGGTGCTCGTCGAGGGGCAGGGCGTGGTGACGGCTCTCCTGCTCGTACCCGACCGTGGCGGTCCACTCGGGGATCGTGCCGGTGAGGATCCCCAGATCGCGCGCGTAGTGGAGCGCGCGGTGTGCCTCGGCGCCCATCAGGGTCTTCTCGTACTCGGTGAGGATCCGTTCGGGCGACAGCGGCCACCGGTCGGTGTCGTCGGGATCGTCCGGTCGGAACGCGACGGCGTGCTCGCGCATCGCCTCCCACGTCGCCGGTGCGATCTGCAGGTCGTCGTGGGCGACGCGGGCCAGCCCGCGAAGGACGCGCAGCGGATCCTCCGCCAGCGTGCGGGGTCCGAGCGTCCGCAGGACGCGCCGCTCCAGGTCGCCCCGACCGTCGGCCACGTCGACCCAGTGGCCGTCGTGCAGGTGCCGGGCCAGGGCGTTGATCGTGAAGTCCCGGCGCCGCAGGTCCTCCTCGATGGTGACGTCGGGGCTCGCGCGGATCGCGAAGTCGGTGTGGCCCGGTCCGGTCGAGACCTCGGTCCGCGCCAACGCGATCTCGACGCCCTCCGGCGGGGTCCACGCGGTGCGCAGCCGCACCCCGATGAGGCGGTCGGCGACGACGAGCCGCTGCGCCCGGCCCTCCTTGCGCGCGCGGGCGAGGAGCTCGTCGGCGGTCACCCCGACGACGGCCAGGTCGATGTCCGACGGAACGCGCCCGAGCAGCTCGTCGCGCAGGCACCCGCCGACCTCGTAGACCTCGTCCAGGCCCATCCGCCGCGTCGCGTCCCGCAGGTGCTCCCGAAGGGCGTCGACGCCGTCGACGGCGGTGTCCGGGGCGGGGGGCACGACGCCGAAAGGGTAGACGAGGCGCCACGGTGGGTCGTGGCGTGGGATGCCACGCCCGGTCGGCCGATGCGCGGGAGCGCTCGCCCCGAGACGGAGGTGACGCCCGATCGCGTGGGTGCGCGCGCCTGCCTCCGGCCCTGCCGGCGCGCGGGCCGCGGGCGACGCCGCGAGACGCGATCCGGCCCGATGCCGCGCGCACGGTCCGGGCGTCCCCGCCGGTACGCCCGGCCTGCATGCGATCCTCGATGGGTGGACCGTCTGTTCGTGCCCGAATCGCCGGCCGACGCCCCCGCGCGCGGCGACGCACCCGCCACCGCGGACGCGCCACTCGCCGCCCGTCTGCGTCCGCGCCGGGTCGAGGACGTCGTGGGCCAGGCGGGGCTGCTCGACGAGGGCCGTCCGCTGCGGGCCTCGATCGACGCCGGTCGACCGCACGCGATGCTGCTGCACGGCCCGCCCGGGTCGGGCAAGACGACGCTCGCCCGGATCGTCGCCGACGCCGCGGGCGCCGCGGTCGAACGGCTGCAGGCGGTCGACGCGGGCAAGGCCGAGGTGCGCGCGGCGATCGCCCGCGCCCAGGAGCGACGGGCGTCCGGCGGCGCCACGGTCCTCTTCATCGACGAGATCCACCGCTTCAACCGCACCCAGCAGGATGCGCTGCTGCCCGCGGTCGAGGACGGCGTGGTGACCCTCATCGCCGCCACGACCGAGCCGCCCTGGGCCGCCGTCAGCCCGGCACTGCGCTCGCGGCTGCGGATCTACCGCCTGCGTGCCCTCGACGAGGCCGACGTCCTGACCCTGCTCCGCCGGGCGGTCGCCGGCGACGCGCTCGGTGAGGGCGTCGCCGCGGACGAGGCGGCCCTGTCGCTGCTGGCGGCGCGCAGCGCGGGCGACGCCCGGACGGCGCTCGGCGCGCTGGAGGCGGCCGTGGGCCTGGCCCGTGCCCAGATCGCCCGGCTGTTGGGGGAGGACGAAGACGAGGACGAGGACGACGGGCCGCCAGCGGAACGTGCGGCCGTCGGTGGGCGAGGCGGTGGGACGTCCGACGGTGAAGGGCCGGACGTGGTCGGCGGGGCTCGCGCCGGCTTCGGGGCGGCGGGAGGTGCCGATGGGACACCTACCGACGGGACGCCCGGCGGTGGGTCCGATCACGAGGCCGGGGAGCGCCCGCGGGTCCGTCCGGTCACCGTCACCCCGTCACACGTCGCGGCGGTCCTCGACCGGTCGGTCGTCGCCGCCGGGCCGGACCAGCCCCACGACCTGCTCTCGGCGTACATCAAGTCGATCCGCGGCAGCGACCCCGACGCGGCGGTGTACTACCTGGCGGGCATGCTCGCGGCGGGCGAGGATCCGCGCACGGTCGCCCGGCGCCTCGTCGTGTCGGCGAGCGAGGACGTCGGCCTGGCCGACCCGCACGCGCTGCCGATGGCCGTCGCCGCCGCCGAGGTCGTCGATCGGGTGGGCATGCCCGAGTGCCGGATCGCCCTGTCGCACGTGACGATCCGTCTGGCCCTGGCGCCGAAGAGCAGCGCCGCCTACCGCGCGATCGACGACGCCCTGGCCCAGATCGAGGAGCACGGCGTCGCCGCGCCCCCGCCGTACCTGCGCGGCAAGGCGAGCGACGGTGCGGCGCCCGGGCACTACGACTACCCGCACACCAATCCGGGCGGCGTGTCGGACCAGGAGCTGATGCCCGCAGGACTGGAGCCCCGTCGGTTCCTCGTGCCGGCCGAGCACGAGCAGGCCCTGATCGAACGCCTGGCGGCGACCCGACGCGCGCGACGGCGGGAGCCGTAGGGGCCGGCGCCGGGCGCGAGAGCGGGTCGCCTGGCCGTCGTGGGGCGCCGGTGAACCGACCCGCTGCGGTTGTCCCCGTCTGCCGCCGTGGTGGTCGTCGTCGACGATGCGGCCAGAGTATGCATGGACTGTATGCTTCATTCGTGTCTTCTTCCACGGTCGTCGTTCGTGTACGCCCCGAGACCCGGGATCGGCTCAAGGTGCTGGCCGAGCGGCGCGCGACGACGGCGGTCGAGGCGCTCGACCGCATCGTGGCGCGGGAGTACGAGGCGGTCCTGCTCGCCGAGATGGTCGAGGGCATGGCGCAGAGCGCGGACGACCCGGAGCTCGTCGCCTGGGACCAGACCGTCGGTGACGGTCTCGACGAGCTTCCGGGCTGATGTCGTTGGCCTCGCCGGGTCAGGGCGAGATCTGGCTGGGTGACCTCGACCCGACGGTCGGGGACGAGATTCGCAAGCGACGACCGGTGCTCGTCGTCAGTCGCGACGAGATCAACCGCGTCGACGATCCGGGGCGGCGGGTCGTGATCGTCGTCCCGCTGACGACCACTCCGACGGCGGGCGCGGTCGCCACGCGGATCCCGGAGCACGACGGCGATCCGGCCCGGGCCTCCTACATCGTTCCGTGGCAGGTCCGGGCGGTCAGTCGTCGGCGGCTGGTGACGCGGATCGCGTCGGTCGATCGGGAGACGCTGGAGCAGGTCGTGCTGCGGGTCAAGCTGCTGGTGAGCGTGCCGGACGATCGCTGACCCTCAGCGCCGTGGCCGACCGCGCCGCTGCCCGCCACCGGCGAGCCCCGGTGGCGCCGGGTGGTCCCAGCTGACCGCCAGCTCGGCACCCGGTCGAAGGGCGTCCCAGGCGACGGCGGCCTCTCGCAGGCCGCGGCAGGCGGCGGCCAGGGCGTCGGCGGTGACGGCGTCGGTCCACCAGCGGGGCCCGACCGCGGCCCGCAGGCCGGACACGTCGCGCGGGCGACCGTCGCGATCGGCGTCGGCGACCGCGCGGACGAGCATCTCGGCCCGCGACAGCTCGTCGCCCGCCGCGTCGACGACCGCCTGCCCGCGCCGTGCGGCGTGCGGGGGCTGCCGTCCCGCGACGACCTTCGTGTGGCCGAACAGCCCTCCCGCCGCGATGACGCCCCACAGCCCGGCGGCGAGGCCGAGGCGGTCCTCGACGACGAGGTGCGCCAGGTCGTGCGGCACGCGGTCGACCGGTCCGCCGATCCGGTTGTAGCCGCCACCGTCGAGCTCGAGGATGACCCCGTCGAAGCGCTGCACGACCGCCCGGTACCGCGTCCCGTCGCCGCGGACGAACGCGATCGGGGTGGACGCGACGGATGGCACGACCCTACGGTCGCACGGGTGGCGGGCGCCCGGCGGGACCGGCCGAGACGGCGGCGGGGGTTCGAGCCCCGCGACCGACCCCCGCCACGGCGGCCCGGGAAGAGCGGGTCGTCTGACCATCGTCGGGCGACGGTGAACCGACCCGCTGTCTCGTCCCGGTCCGCCACCCCCGCCGCGGTGGGGCGTGTCGCGTTACCGACCTCCCGGCAACGAACGGCCTGGCCCGGACCCGCGTCCCCGCCGGCCGCCCGGTACGCGACGATCCCGGCGTGCGCCCCTCGCCCCGATCGCTCGTTCCGCCGTTCGCGGTGATGGAGGTCCTCGACGCGGTCCAGCGCCGCCGTGAGCTCGGACAGGACGTCTTCTCGCTCTGCGCCGGCGAGCCGTCGGGCGGTGCGCCGACCGACGTGCGCGAACGGGCGGCGGCGCTGCTGACCGCCGGCGACCCCTTGGGCTACACCCCGGCGCTCGGTCTGCCCGCCCTGCGCCGCGCGATCGCGGGCCACTACGGCCGCTGGTACGACCTGGACGTCGACCCCGACCGCGTCGCCGTCACGACCGGATCGTCCGGAGCGTTCGTCGTAGCGTTCCTCACCGCGTTCTCGCCGGGCGACCGCGTGGCGCTCGCCCGGCCCGGCTACCCCGCGTACCGCAACATCCTGCGGTCGCTCGGCTGCGAGGTCGTGGAGCTGGCCGCCGGTCCGGACGAGCGGTATCAGCCGACGCCGGCGCTGCTCGACGCGGCGGTCGCCGACGGCGGTCCGATCCGCGGCCTGGTGTTGGCGTCACCCGCCAATCCGACCGGGACGATGGTCGACCCGGGCGAGCTGGCCACGCTGTCGGGTTGGTGCGCCGAGCACGGCGCGGTCCTCGTCAGCGACGAGATCTACCACGGCATCACCGCTGGCACGCGCCGCGCGACCTGCGCCTGGGAGCACGACGACCGCGCGATCGTCGTGTCGTCGTTCTCGAAGTACTGGGGGATGACCGGCTGGCGGCTCGGCTGGGCGCTGCTGCCGGAACCGCTCGTCGGCGCGGTCGACGCGCTGGCCGGCAACCTCGCGCTCTGCCCGCCGGCCCTGGCCCAGCATGCGGCGATCGCGGCGTTCACCGATCGTTCCTACGCCGAGGGGGATGCGGCCGCCGCCCGGTACCGCGAGCACCGTGCGCTGCTACTGGATCGCCTGCCCGCGCTCGGCTGGGGCGCCTGCGCGCCGGCCGACGGGGCGTTCTACCTGTACGCCGACGTCGGTGAGGCCATCGACCGCGCCGGCTGCGACGGCAGCGTCGCCTGGTGCGGCCGGCTGCTGGACGAGACCGGCGTGGCCCTGACCCCCGGCGCGGACTTCGACGGCGTCGACGGCGACCGTTGGGCGCGCCTGTCCTACGCCGCCGACGGCGCGACCCTGCGCGAGGGCCTCGACCGGATCGCCGCCTGGCGTTGAGGTCGGCGGCCCGCTTCGCACCGGACAGGTTCGTCCCGGCCGAGCGGGTCGTCTGACCGTCGTGGGGCGATGGTGAACCGACCCGCTGTGGCGTAGCGCCTCCCCGCCGCGGCCGAGAGCGGGTCGTCTGACTATCGTGGGGCGATGGTGAACCGAACCGCTGTCGTCCGGCGCCCGCCGCGGCCGTCCGACGAGGCCCCACCCACCCGATGGCGACGGGCGTCGCCATCCCCATCGCGTTCACACGCGAGCTACCCTGTGGGCATGCCTGCCGCCGCGTACGCCGGGAAGGAGTGCGTCTGCCAGTTCAAGCGCACGATCTGCGATCAGACGTGCGTGAGGGACATGCTCGACACGCCGTTCTACATCGCGTGCCTCAAGCTCCGGGACCGCTCGTGCCTGGTCATCGGCGGCGGCGAGCTCGGCCTCGAGAAGACCGAGGGCCTGCTCGCCTGCGACGGCAGCGTCCACGTGATCTCGCCCGAGGTCCTGCCCGAGGTCGAGCGGCTGGCCGCGGAGGGCTCGATCACCTGGGAGCGGCGCGAGTACGCCGGTGCGGAGGACCTCGAGGGCCGCTTCCTCGTCATCGCCTGCACCGACGACACCGACACGAACATCCGCATCTACGAGGACGCGGAGAAGCGGGCGATGCTCGCCAACATCGTCGACGTGCCGCCGCTCTGCAACTTCATCCTCCCCGCGATCGTGCGCACCGGCCCGCTCGCGATCGCGATCTCGACCGCCGGCGCGTCGCCGGCGCTCGCCAAGCGGATGAAGGACGAGGTGTCGGAGCTGTTCGGCGACGAGTACGCCCGCCTGGCGGTCATGCTCAACGACGTCCGCGGCTGGGCCAAGGGCACGCTCCCGACATACCAGGACCGCAAGGCGTTCTTCGAGGGCATCGTCAACGGCGACCCCGACCCGATCGCCCTACTGCGCGAGGGCCGCGAGGCCGACGTCCGCACCCTGATCGACGCCGCGCGCGACACCGCCGAGGCGCGGTTGCAGCGGGCGTAGCGCCGCGTCCGGCGACGACCCCGCCCCCGCCCGCCCGCCCGCCCGCCCGGCCCGCCCCGCCCGGCGACCAGCCGTCCCCGTCGCGAAGCCGTCCACCGACGGATGCCCCCGGCGACGGTGCCCCGGCCCGCACGACGCGCCGTCCGTCTGCGACGACCGTCAGCGGGCCGGGTCGACGAACGATCCGAAGAACCCGCGCAGCGTCTGGTTGAGCAGATGCGCGCGCTCCCACTGCAGGAAGTGCCCGGCCCGCGGTACGACGTACGGACCGGCGAGGTTCGAGAAGGCGACCTCGCAGCGCTCGGGAAAGTCGGGCCAGATGACGTGGTCGTCGGGACCGTGGAGCGCGACCGTCGGCACATCGCTGCGGACCCCGAACGCCGGCGCATCGGCCACCGGCCGGGTGCCCATCGCCGCCTCGTACAGTCCGAAGCTGGCCCGGAGCCGGTCGGCGTCGCCGAACGGCTCGGTCATGAAGTCGATCGCTTCGACGGTGAACGCGCCCGCAGTCGCCCAGAACCGGTGGCCGTACATCTCTCCGACGTACCGGCGGCGCTGTTGTCGCGTGGCGAGCTCGGCGATCAGTGCGTCGGCGTCCGTTCCCTGCCGGCGGAAGTAGTCGGCCGCCATGCGACTGCGCGGCGGGGTTCCCGGCGTGATGCCCGCCCGTTCGTACTCCTCCCGGAGGTGCGGCAGGATCGTGTTGAAGAGGCACTGGGCGGCGAGGAACCCGCCGAACCGCAGTCCCAGCTCCTGGACGACGACGCCCCCGAAGTCCCCGCCGGCCGCGAAGCACCGTTCGTGGCCGAGCGCTCCGCGGACGAGGTCGTGGATGTCCACCGCGTTGGCCGCGGGATCGTAGAAGCCGTCGGTGGCCTCGGAGGAGTCGCCGAACCCCCGGAGGTCGGGGACGATGACCTCGAACCCGGCCGCGGCCAACGGCGCGATGTTGCGCCACCAGATCCGCTTGGTCTCCGGCCAGCCGTGGACGAGCAGCAGCGGGACGCCGCCGGGGTTCTCGCGGAGGTAGGCGAGCTCGCCGCCCGACGGTGTCCGATGGCGGTGGACGGCGAACCGGTCGGGGGTGAGGTGGTCGGGAGGTACGTTCACGGAGCGGGAGGGCGTCGGGCGCCCCAGCCTCGCACGTCGGTCACCCGTCGGAACAGCGGACCGCCCACCCGCGCATCCCGCTCCGGGCGAGCCGACGGCCGACCGCTCCTCCGCGGCGGGCAGGTTCCCGGATCGCACGTCCTCGGCCCGATCCGGTCCCTGCGCCGGGCGGATGACGCGTCGCAAGAGGCCGAGATGCGGCGAGCTCGCCGGGCCGAGGATCGGGTGCGAGGCGCGGGAATACGACGGGTTCACCGGCCCACGGCCTCCGCGCGTTACAGTCGATGTCGAGATGTTCACCCTTGGGGAGTGTCGCCCGACCGTCGACGGTCGGCGGGTCGCGGCCGGGTCATCGCGGGGCCGTCGTGGCACCGCCTCGGCCATCACGGCGACCGCGGCCGGCACCGGGGCCACGGCAGCGGTCGCCGCGGCCCGGCCCGTCGCGACCACGACCGGTACCGCCGCGGCGACGGACGCCGCCACCGCCACGGTGGTTGACCGTGGCCGGTCGACCCGTCCGCGCGGGGCGCGCCGGCGGTCGGCGGCCCTCGGGGTGGCACTGCTGATCGCGGTCTCGGCGCTCGCCGGGTCGGCGGGGCCCGCCCGTGCAGCCGACTTCTCCTGGGTCGACGCCCGGTTCCTGCACCAGGCTCACCAGGGCGGCGAGAACGAGGTGCCGACCAACACGATGTACGGCCTGGCGTACGCGCTGGCGCACGGGGCCGACATGCTCGAGATCGACGTCCACGTGTCCAAGGACGGTGTCGTCGTGGTCGGCCACGACCAGACCGTCGACCGGACCACCAACGGCACCGGGCGGATCCAGGACATGACCCTCGCCGAGCTGCGGCAACTGGACTCGGCCCACTGGTTCGTTCCCGGACGCTCCACCGTCCACGGCATGCCCGACGAGGCGTACGCGATGCGGGGGATCCGTACCGGTACCAAGCCGCCGCCCCCCGGATACGACGCCGACGACTTCGCCATCCCGACCCTGCGCGAGGTGCTCGACGCGTACCCGAACGTCCCGCTGAACGTCGAGATCAAGGGCGCCGACAACGCCGAGAAGTTCAAGGTCGCAGACGCGCTCGCCGACCTGCTGGAGCCGACCAGCCGGGGCGACGTCGTGGTGGCCTCGTTCGAGCAGGCGGCGATCGACCGGTTCAAGGCGCGGGCGCCGCACATCCCGGTGTCGGCCGGGGTGGCCGCATCGATCGAGTTCCTGCTCCTCGGCCAGGAGCTGCCTCCCGGTACGGTCGCGCTGCAGCTGCCGTTCTCGTTCGACCTCGGCAGCATCGGGATCAAGGCGCCGGTGCTCGACGACCTGCCGGTGGAGCTCAACCTCGCCCAGCGCTGGGTCACCGATCGGGCCCACTCCAGGGGCGTGGCCGTCCACTACTGGCAGGTGCCCGAGAACGAGGCCGCCTACCGGCAGGTCATCGGGGTCTGCGGCGACGGGATCATGACGACGTCGCCGAAGGTCCTCGAGGCGTTCCTGGAGCGGTCGAACGTGCCCCGGATGGGCGGCCAGGGCGGCGCGGCCGGCGCCGACGGCTGTCCGCACGCCCCGCCGGAGCCGGCCCCCGGTTGTCGTCTGCACCCGGCCAAGCTCGTCGTCCCGCGGGACGGGCGGATCCCGGTGCGACTGGAGCGCTCCGGCGACCTGCGTACCGCCTGCGCGGGGACCGTCGAGCTGCGCACCGCCGACCCGATCGCGGTGCCCGGCGCCAAGGCCAAGGCACGCCGGATCGCCAAGCGTGCCGCCCACCGCGTGCGCGTGGCCGAGCGTCGCGTGCGCCGCGCGGTCCGCGCTGCCCGCGGCCGGCCGCGCTCCCCGGCCACCACGCGACGGATCCGCGCCCTGCGCCGCAAGGCCGCGCGGGCCCGCCGCACCTCGCGCCGTGCCGCCCGGGCCGCCAAGGCCGGTCCTCGCCGGGTCGTCGTGGGCACGGCCCGGTTCGACGCGCCGGCGGGCCGGATGGGGGCCACCGTCGACGTCACCCCCACCGCCGACGGCCGTCGCGTCCTCGCCGCCGGACCCGGGATCGCCGTGCGGACGACCGTCGAGGGCACCCGTCGGGTGACGCGGACGCTGCCGCTGCGGACGCGCTGATCCGGGTCCGACGCGTCCCGGCCGTCACGTCCCGGGGTCGACCAGGCCCGTCGACCTGCGGCGCGACCGGGGCCGTCGTCGCGGCGGCGCGACCGGGGTGGGAGGCCCGGTCGTTTTAGGGACGTATGCGTCCCACTTCCGACCAGGCTCCGTCGCCCGCGCCACGACGCGCCCGAGGTCTGGTTGTTTCCGGGACGTATGCGTCCCGTTTCGACCAGGCCCCGTGCCCTGCGCTGCGGCTGGGTCGAGGCTTGGTCGATTTCGAGACGCATGCGTCTCATTTCCGACCAGGCCCTGCCCACGCCGGGACCAGGCCTTGTCCCACAGCGTCACCCTCGACACTCTGGCGGCCGGCGCAGTCCCACGAAACCCATCGATAGCGGCAATGCGCCAACTTGCTAAAGGTCGCCCGGTGACCTGCCGATCCCCTCCATGAACGCCCCGTCGGTGACCGCCGGGGCGCCGTCGTCTCCGGGGCCCGGAGCGGCCCGGTGCTCCCGGTCGGGCGCTCCCGTTCCGGGATACGCGCCGCAGGCCGAAGCCGCCCGCCGGCGTTCAGCGGCCCTGGCCGTCCCGCGCCTCGAGCCACGCGGCGCGCGCCTGCCGCAGCGCCGCCACGACCTGACGCCCGCCCTCGCCCGCCGCGCGCGCTGCGTCCGTCAGCTGCGAGCGGGTCGATCCGCCGCGCGCGATCGTGTGGAACGCCCACAGCCCGTTGTCGAGCAGCCGGGCCGCACGGCGGGTGTCCTCCATGACCCGCTCGCCGATCTCCTCCGACGGAGTCCCGTCGTGCAGCCGCCGTCGGCGCGCGGTCATGTGGATCTCCCACAGGCCGATCAGCGCGTGCGCCGCGATCCGCGGCTCGGGGTCGCCGGGATCGACCTGGGCGGCCTCGGCCAGCGCCTCGGTCGCCACGTCGGTCATCCGTCCGGCCATCTCCTGCGCCGCCCGGCGCAGCGCCGGGGTCTCGCTGATCATCCGCGAGAACTCGAGGATGATCGGCCGAAGCCCGGGGCCGAGCTGGCCGATGTCGCGGAACTCGCGCTCCAGCAGCTGGATGACGGCGTCGGTCGGGGAGACCCCCGGCCGGCCGAGCGCCTCGCGCAGCGCGGCCGACGCCGCCTCCTCGCGGTCGAAGACCAGCGATTCCTTCGTCGGGAAGTAGTTGTAGACCGTCTTCTCGGACACCCCCGCGGCCTCGGCGACCTCGGCGATCCGCACCTCGTCGAACCCCCGCGACATGAAGAGGAAGGTCGCGACGTCGGAGATCTCCTGCCGCGTCTGACGCTTCTTCCGCTCCCGCAGGCCCTCACCGGGCGCCGGGCGGTCGTCCTGCAGGTCGCGGAGGCGTCGGCGGAGGTCGGCCAGCTCCTCGGGGGAGAACTCCGAGATCGGACGGGCCGACGGGATCTCCTCGGTCCCGGCATCGAACGGGTTGGCGCTCACACGCTCATCGTAGCATCGGTGCAGTTGCAGAATTATTCTAGTCGGCGTACTTTTACGCTTCATGTACGAAGATGCCCCGGCCGTCGTCGCCGACGGCCTCACCAAGCGCTTCGGGGACTTCGTCGCCGTCGACGCCCTCGGTCTGCGGGTCGACACGGGCAGCGTCGTCGCCCTGCTCGGCCCCAACGGGGCGGGCAAGACGACGACCGTCCGGATGCTCGCGACCCTCGTCGCCCCCACCACGGGCACGGCCGTCGTCTGCGGGCACGACGTCGTGCGCGACGCCGACGCCGTCCGCCGATCGATCTCGCTGACCGGCCAGTTCGCGGCGCTGGAGGGCAACCTCACCGCCCATCGCAACCTGGTGCTGATGGCCGCGCTGCGCGGCTATCGCCGGCGGGACGCGGCCGCGATCGCCGACGGCCTCATCGACCGGTTCGACATCGGCGAGTTCCGCGACAAGCTCGTCAAGGACCTGTCGGGCGGGCAGCGCCGGCGGGTCGACCTGGCCGCGAGCCTCGTCGTCGAGCCCCGGCTGCTCGTCCTCGACGAGCCGACGACCGGCCTGGATCCGCGCAGCCGCGCGGTCGTCTGGGACACAGTGCGCGATCTCGTCGCCCGGGGCGTGACGGTGCTGCTCACCACGCAGTACCTGGAGGAAGCCGACGCCCTGGCCGACCGCATCGTCCTCATCGACCACGGTCGCGAGGCCGCCGCCGGCACCCCGACGGAGCTCAAGGCCCGGATCGGCGAGCAGCGGGTCGACGTCGTCGCCGCCGACCGCGACGGCCTGGACGGGATCGTCGCCGCGCTCGACGGACGGTTCGAGCTCTCGGTCGACCGGGGGCGGCGCATCGTGTCGATCCCCGCGCCCGACGAGACGCTCGACCTCGCACGGGTCGGCGCGGCGCTCCGCGACGCGGGGGCGCCGATCGACGAGATCGCCCTGCGCCGCCCGACCCTGGACGACGCGTTCCTCGCCCTCACCGGCCGCCCCGCCGACCGGACCGGACCGGACGGGACGACTCCGGATGGATCCGCGGGATCGAACGGGGCGTCTCCCGGCGACCCGGCGGGGCCGGCCGGGCCGCGGTCGACCGGCGGACCCACCCCGGTCGAGCACCCCAGCGACTCCGACGAGACCACGGAGGTGGCCGCATGAGCACCGTAGCCCTCGACCCCCGCCCGACCACGCCGGCGCTCCCTGACCGTCCGGGACCGGTCGTCCGGTACGTGCGTGAGACGAGCCTGCTCGTCGGCCGGTCGCTGCGCACCATCCCCGCCGTCCCCGAGCGGCTCAGCGACGTGACGATCCAGCCGATCGTCTTCACGCTCCTGTTCCTCTTCGTCTTCGGCTCCGCGATCGAGGTCCCGGGGATCCGGTACCAGGACTACCTGCTGCCCGGGCTCATCGGCCAGTCGCTGGCGTTCGGCGTCATCGGGGCGGGCGTCGCCACCGCCAACGACTTCTCGACCGGGGTCGTCGATCGCTTCAAGTCCCTGCCGGTGACGCGCCTGGCGGTGATCTCGGCCCAGGTCATCGGCCAGGTGATCGAGCAGATCCTCGGGATGGTCATCGTCGCCGGCCTCGGGCTGGCCCTCGGTTGGCGTCCCGACCTGAGCGTCCTGGACGCCGTCGGCCTCGTCGCGCTCGTGTTGCTCGGGCTCTTCGCCTTCACGTGGTTCGGGGTGCTGCTGGGAATGCTCGTGCGCAGCTCCGACGCGATGCAGGGCGTCGGCTTCGCCATCGTCATGCCGCTGTCGTTCCTCGCGGGCACCTTCGTGCCGATCGAGGGGATGGATGCGGTGCCGCAGGCGATCGGCGAGTGGAACCCGATCTCGACGCTCGTCGCAACCGTGCGCTACCTCTGCCAGGGGACTGAAGCCCAGGGCTCGTGGCCGTTGGAGCACCCGGTGATCGGCATGGTCCTCTGGTGCCTGGTGACCATCGCCGTCTGCGTGCCGCTGGCGTTGCGGCGGTTCCGGACGACGATCGCGGCCTGAGCCTGAGCCGCCGGGCGCCCGCCGGCCGGGCCGCACGGGTGGCCCGGCCCCGCGGACGCGGCGGCTCAGCGCCTCTTGCTCCGCGCCCGTTCCCGTTCGGCCGCCATCCGCTCGCGCCAGTCCGCGCCCCAGATCCGCTCCCGGAACGTGAACACGAACACCGCCGCGACGACGAGGGCCACGATCGTCGCGACGTTCTCCGAGTCGGCGACGACCTTCACGACGATCCAGACGGCGATCTCGAGGAGGACGAGCAGGAAGACCCAGAAGAAGCGGCTCCGCGTCGGCTTGGCGTCGGACGGTCCCGGGGCTGGAGGGGTCATCGTCGGCCCATCGTAGACGGGTGCGAACGCGCCCGGTCCCGCGGGCGACCCGTCCCGGACGACGACGATGCAGCAGACTCACCGCGATGTCCGTGCCGACCCCTGATGCCGGACCCGCCCCCGTCCCCGCCGTCGCGCTCGACCAACTGGTGCGCCGTCGCGGTGAGCGCCTCGTCCTGCGGGATCTCACCCTCGAGCTGCCCGTCGGCGCGACCCTGGCGCTGCTCGGGCCCAACGGGGCCGGCAAGTCGACGTTGCTGCGGGTGCTCGCCGGTCTGATGCGGCCGTCGCGGGGCGGATGCCGGGTCCTCGGCCATGCCCTGCCGCGGGAGCGCCGCGAGCTCGGCGGACGCGTGGCGTACCTCGCGCACGAGCCGATGCTGTACCGCGACCTGACCGTGCGCCAGAACCTGGAGCACCGCGCCCGGCTGTTGCGTGCGCCGGCCGAGCGCGTCGACGCGCTGCTCGAGGCGACCGGCCTGGAGCGCCGGGCCGCGTTCCCCGTCCAGGCGCTGTCGCGCGGCCTGACCCAGCGCGCGTCCGCGGCGGCGGTCCTGCTCGCCGACCCGGAGCTGCTGCTGCTCGACGAGCCCCTCGCCAACCTCGATCCGACCGCCACGGAGCAGCTCCGCGAGCTCCTGGCGCCGACCTCGCGGGTGGATGGGAGCCTGGCGCCGGCGTCGCGGGTGGACGGGGGCGTCGGGGCGACGCCGGGGGCCGACGGGGAGGCGACGTCGCGACCTCCGTCGACGGTGGACGCGGGGCGCCGCCGCCGCACGCGCGTGATCGCCGGACACGATCCCGACGCCGCGCTCGAGGAGGCCGACCTCGTCCTCGGGCTGCGCGACGGCCGTGCCGCGCTCCTCGCTCCGCCGAGCGCGATCAGCGATGCCGAGATCGGGGAGCTGTACCGGTGACCGCCCCGCCCGCCCCGGCCCTCCGCGACGTGCCCGCCGGCGGCTCCTGGCGCGCCGACCTCGGCGCGCTCCTGCTCCTGGAGTGGCGCCGCGAGCGCCGCGTTCCCCAGGTGCTGCCGACGATGCTGCTCTTCTGCATCGGGGCGTTCGTGCTCTTCCGGTTCGGACTGCAGGACGGCCGGGTCGAGGGGGCGCTCGCCGCGGGCGTCCTGCTCGTCACGACGCTCCTCGCCGCGATCCTGGGGATCGGCCGGCTGTGGGCCGCCGAGGAGGAGGAAGGCGGCCTCGACGCGTTCCGCCTGACCCCGGCGTCGCCCGCGGCGCTCGTCATGGCCAAGGCGCTGGCGCTGTGGACGTTCCTCCTGGCGTTGCACCTGGTGGCGGTGCCGGCGTTCCTCTTCCTCCTGGCGCCGCACGTCGACGCGGCCGCGCTGCCGCGCCTGGCCGCCGTGCTCGTCCTGACCGATCTGGGGATCGCGGTGGTCGGCACGCTCGTGGGTGCGGTGGCCGCGGTCGCGCGGTCGCGCGAGCTGCTCGTCCCGCTGATGGCGGTGCCGCTGCTGATCCCGGCGGTGGCGATCGCGTCGGAGGCGTCGGCGCCGCTGCTGGAGCGCGACGCGGGTGCGGTGGAGCCGCGGTGGTGGCTCGTGCTGGCGCTCTATGATGCCGTGTTCGTCGCGGTCGGCTGGGCGGTCTCGGACGGGATCGTCGAGGATTAGGATCGCGACGCGTCCCGGCTCCCGCCGGGGCCCCGGCCCATCGCCGGTGATCGCGTCCACGACCCCGCGCATGCCCCACACCCGCCGCCTCGTCCCCCTCACCATCGCCACCGTCGTGATCTGCGTCGTGTGGATCGGCGTCGTCGTGCTCGTCGCGCCGTCGCAGCAGGTGGCCGGGGTCGACGAGGGCGTGCGGTCCAAGCTGACGTTCCTGCACCCGGCGCTGGCGATCATCACGATCGTCGCGTTCATCGTCGGCGGGATCTTCGGCTGGCGGCACCTCTCCCACGACCGGCCGCTCGACGACCTGCGCGCCTACGTCGCGATCCACCTCGGCCAGATCTTCTGCGTCATGGCGCTCGTCACCGGCGCGATCTGGGGCAAGGCCGCCTGGGGCGTCTGGTGGGACTGGGGCGAGCCGGTGCTCGTCTCGTTCCTCATCATGTTCCTGCTGTACGCGACCTACCAGCCGATGCGGTTCGCGATCGAGGATCCGGAGCGCCAGGCGCGCACGGCGTCGGTGTTCGCGGTCACGGCGGGGATCTTCACCCCGGTCTGCTTCGGTGTCGCGCGCCTGACCACGAACTTCCTGCACCCGCAGCCGCTGAACGATCCCGGCGGCAGCTTCGGCGCCGAGTCCGGCCTGGCGTTCACGCTGTCGATCATCGCCATCGGCACGCTCTTCGTGACGCTGTGGCACCTGGAGCTCGTCGCCAAGGCCACCCGCATCCGCCTCCGCGGGCTGCAGCGCGACGTCGAGGGCGAGGACGCCGTCCCGCACATCGCGCGCGCCTCGTCGCCGGTCACCCTCTGACGCGGATCCGCCTCGCGAGGGCGGCCGCCGCCCGGCGTGGGACCGGCGCGCGCTCGGGTCTGGCGGTCCCCGGGGTTCAGGGAGGCCCGGTCGATAACGGGACGCATGCGGCCCGAAACCGGCCACCCTTCCGCCTGCGGGGCCCGGCGCCAGGGAGGCCTGGTCGATAGCGGGACGCATGCGTCCCGAAACCGACCACCCTTCCAGCCGGACCGACCGCGCTCCGCCCGGCTCTCCCGCCCGGCCCTTCCGCCCGCGGGCACCAGGGCCCGAGGTCCTCTAAGGTCCGAGGGACATCCCCGCGACGGGATCGGGCGCCGGGCGCCCGGGGAACGCACCGTGAACGCCATCGCCACCGCCCTCCTCGCCCAGACCGACGACGGCAGCCCGACCTACGTCGTGGCCGCGGTCCTATCGGTCGGTGCCGTGCTGCTCGTCTATCTGGCGATCGTCGCGATCCGCGTGCGCAACCAGGCGGTGCGGCTCGAGGCGATCGAGGAGCGCCTGCAGCGCACCACGGGATCCGCCGGCACCTCGCCCGAAGACGGCGACGCCGAGCGGGCGGGTGCGCGCGAAGGGGTCTCGTCGTGAGCGAGCTGCTCGTCCTCGGGGTGTCGCACAAGACCGCGCCGGTCAGCGTCCGCGAGCGGCTCTCGCTCACCGAGGGGCAGGTCGAGGCGGTGCTCCGTCGCCTGGCCGACACCGAGGACGTGCACGAGGCCGCCGCGGTCTCCACCTGCAACCGGTCGGAGATCTACCTCGTCGTCGGCGACCCGGTCCGCGCCGAGTCCGAGCTGCTGACCGGCATGTCGCAGCGCGCCCGGATCCGTCCGACCGAGCTGGCGGGGCTCGTCTACTCGCCGCGCAACTGCGACGCTGCCCGCCACCTGTACCGCGTCACCAGTGGCCTGGACTCGATGGTCCTCGGCGAGTTCGAGATCCAGGGGCAGGTCAAGCGCGCGTACGACCTGGCGCTGGAGTCCGGCACGACCGGGCCGCTGCTCAACCGGCTCTTCCGCGCGGCGCTGCAGACCGGCAAGCGCGTCCGGGCGGAGACGGGCATCTCGCGGCGTCGCACGAGCGTCGCGTCGGTCGCCGTCGAGCTGGCGTCCGCCACCGTCGGTCACCTCGAGGACCGCAACGTCGTTGTCATCGGCGCGGGCGACATGGCCGAGCAGACCGCCGCCGCGCTCGCCGCGCAGGGCGTCCGCACGCTCTTCGTGTCCAACCGGCACGCCGACCGGGCCCGCGGGCTCGCGGAGCGTCACGGTGGACGGGTCGGATCGCTCGACGACCTGCCGTTCCAGCTGCAGGAGGCCGACATCGTCGTGTCCTCCACCGGGTCGCCGCACCCGATCCTCGAGGCCGACGACGTCGAGGCCGTGATGGCCGGGCGTCGCGACCGGCCGCTCGTGCTGATCGACATCGCCGTGCCGCGCGACGTCGAGCCGGAGTGCGCCGGCATCGAGGGCGTGTCGCTGTACGACATCGACGACCTGCAGGCCGTCGTCGCCCGCAACCTCGCGGGTCGCCGCGAGGAGGCGACCGCCGCCGAGGAGATCGTCGAGGAGGAGATCCACCGGTTCGCCCGCTGGATGGGCCAGCTCGACGTGACCCCGACGATCGCCGACCTGCGCCACCGCGCGTCCGACGTCGTCGGCGCGGTGCTCGCCGACAACGCCGGCCGGTGGACCACGACCGACCCGGCCGACCTGGCGCGCATCGAGCAGGTCGCCCGTGCCGTCGCGCAGCGACTGCTGCACGAGCCGACGCTGCGGCTCAAGGACCTCACCGACGCCGAATCGGCCCACGGCCACGTCGAGGTCGTCCGGGAGCTCTTCGGCCTGGACGACGGTCACGACGCGATCCGCGACGCCGCGCCGCAGCACGCCCGCGCCGGCCGCTGGGACCCGAACGCCCGGGCGACGAACGCGACGGCGACGGCCGGCTCCGCGCTCGCTGACGCGGCGGAGGACACGACCTCCGGCGCCGTCGCGGTCGAGCACTGCCCCATCACCGGCGCACCCGCGCCCGGTCCGGAGGCCTGCCCGGTGGCGAGCGTCCCGGCCCCGCAGGGCGAGGACCGGACCCGCGCCCGCGGTACGCGTCCGCCGCGGTCGTGATCCGCCTCGGCACGCGCCGCAGCCCGCTCGCGCTCGCCCAGACGACGACGATCGCCGACGCTCTGCGCCGGGCCGGGCACGACGTCGAGATCGTCGAGGTCGTGACGCTCGGGGATCGTGACCGTGCCGCGCCGGACAAGGCCAAGTGGGTCAGCGAGCTGGAGCGTGCGCTGCTGGCCGGCGAGGTCGACGCCGCGGTCCACTCCGCCAAGGACGTGCCGGGCGAGCTGCCCGGCGGCCTCGCGCTCGTCGCCGCCGGCGTCCGCGAGGACCCCCGCGACGTCCTGATCGGCACCACGGACTTGGATGCCTTGCCCGACGGGGCGCGGGTCGGCACGGCGAGCCTGCGGCGTGCCGCCCAGCTGCTCGCCGCGCGGCGGGACCTGCGGATCGTCGAGGTCCGCGGCAACGTCGACACCCGCATCGGTCGGCTGCGCGGCGCCGACCCGGGTTCTGCCGCGGTCCCGTCGCCCACGTCCGTTCCCGACCGCGCCCCGGTCGACGCGATCGTCCTCGCCGCCGCCGGCCTGCGGCGCCTGGGCCGCGACCCGAGCCCCTGTGTGGTGCTCGACGGCACGACGTTCGTCCCCGCGCCGGGCCAGGGCATCGTGACGCTCGAGGCCCGTGCCGACGATCGCGCCACGATCGACGCGATACGGGCTGTCCACGACGCCGCCGCCTGGACCGCGCTGCTGGCCGAGCGCACGCTCGCGCGGGCGCTCGGTGCCGACTGCACGAGTGCGGTCGGCGCCCACGCCGTCGCCACCTCCGACGGTCTGCGCCTGAGTGGCTTCGTCGGTGCGCCCGACGGCAGCGGTTGGGCGATCGACCACGTGACCGGGAGCGATCCCGGGGCGCTCGGTCGTGAGTTGGCCGAACGACTGCGCCGCGCCGGTGCCGACGAGTTGCTCGCCGCCGCCCGCCGCTCCGCCGACCCCGAGCGCCGCGCGAGCCTCCCCGAGTCCGGGCATGCCGCCCCCGACCCGGAGCCCCGGGAGGCCGCTCCCGACAGGGGTGGCCGCCCGGCCGCCCCCACCCCTGACCCCGTCCGTCCCGACGAGGACCCCCGCCCGTGATCCCGCCCGATGCCCCCACCTCCGTCGACCACGAGCCCGCCCCGGGCGTCGTCTATCTCGTCGGCGCGGGGCCGGGCGATCCGGGCCTGATGACGGTCCGTGCGTTGGAGGTCATCGCGACCGCCGACGTCGTCCTCTACGACCAGCTGATCCCGCCGACGGCGCTGGACGGCGCGCGGCCGGACGCCGAGCTCGTCGACGTCGGCAAGCGCGGCGGTGGCCGGCAGGTGCCACAGGAGGAGACCGAGGCGCTGCTGCTGCGCCACGCGCTCGCCGGCCGGTCGGTCGCCCGGGTCAAGGGCGGTGATCCGTTCGTCTTCGGCCGTGGGGGGGAGGAGGCCGCACGGCTGCGCGCCCGCGGCGTTCCGTACGAGGTCGTACCGGGCGTGACCGCCGGCATCAGTGGTCCCGCCTACGCGGGGATTCCCGTCACCCATCGCGCCCACGCACCCGGCGTCGCGTTCATCACCGGCCACGAGGATCCGTCCAAGCCGGAGTCGACGATCGACTGGGAGGGCCTGGCGGCGTTCCCGGGAACGCTCGCGTTCTACATGGGCGTGCGGCGCCTGCCCGAGATCACCCGGTCGCTGATCGCCGCCGGCCGGCCCGCCGGCGAGCCGGTCGCGGTGGTGCAGGACGGCACGCTCCCCACCCAGCGCACGGTCGTCGGCACGCTCGCCGACATCGCTCAGATCGCGGCCGACGCGGGCATCCGGGCGCCGGCGATCACCCTCGTCGGCGCGGTCGCCGGACTGCGCGACGAGCTGCGCTGGTTCGAGGACCGGCCGCTGTTCGGCCGTACGATCGCGGTGACCCGGGCCCGGGCGCAGGCGTCGGGCCTGGCCCGTCGGCTGCGGGCGCTCGGGGCCGCGGTCGTCGAGACCCCCACCATCCGGACGCGATCGCTGGACGCGCAGCTGCCGGAGCTGGACCCGTTCGGGTACGTCGCGGTCACGTCGCCCAACGGCGCCCGCGAGCTCATGGCCGCGCTGCTGCGCTCCGATCGCGACGGACGGTCGCTTTACGGCACGACGCTGGCCGCGGTCGGTCCGGGAACGGCCCGGGCGCTGCGCGCGGTCGGCTTGCGTCCGGACGTCGTGCCCGCCACGTACACCGGCGAGGCACTCGCGGCGATGCTCGGTGCCAACCAGCCCAACTGGGTGGCGCGCAACCCCGACAGCCCGCGCCGTGCGCTGCTGGTGCGTGGATCGAGCGCGGGCGACGCGCTGCCCGACGGCCTGCGCGCGGCGGGGATCGAGGTCACCGACGTCCCGGTGTACGAGACGCTTGCCGAGCCGCTCGACGACCGCTCGCTGTCGGCGGTCGCGGCCGCGGACTACGTGACCTTCACCTCGGCGTCCACCGCGCGGTTCCTCGCCCAGGCGGCGCCTGGTCACGACGGGCCACACGGCCGTCTGCCGCTCGGCGAGCGCACGCGGATCGTGTCGATCGGCCCGGTCACCACCGCCGCGCTGGCCGACCTGGGCGCCACGCCGGCGGTCGAGGCCGACGAGGCGACGATCGACGGCCTCGTCGCGGCGCTGCTGGCCGACGCGACCGGCCGCTCCCCGGTCGCCTGAACCCGTCGGCGGCAGGAGTCGGCCGGTCGTGGCGCGCCGCGCGGATCCCGGCGTCGCCCGCCGGTCGCGGGCGCGCCGAGGTCAATACGCCATGAACAGGATCTCGTCGCGCGAGTAGTCGTGACCGGGGTGGTTGGCGGTCAGGTGGGCCTTGACCTTCTCCACGAGCTCGTCCTCGTCCTTGCCCTCGATGTGCTCGCCGCAGGGGCAGGTCAGCTGCGTCTTCATCGCTCTCCTCCAGAGGTTTCCGTCCGCCCGTCGGGGGCGGCCCATGCCGACATCCTGCCGAATCCGTCGCGGGGTGTCCAAGCGGTCCGGTCGACCCGGCCCGGTCCGTGTGTCGCCCCGACCGACGTCGAGCGGGTGGCTCGCCGTGGATCGGGTGCGGTGGTGTCGAGCGCGACGATCCCGCGGGTCCCGGCCCCTCGATGATTGACCTAGGGCAATTATTTGGACCGGGGTATGCTCGATTCATGGCTGTCGTGGCGGGCCGCGCGGACGCGCGGACGATCATCGGGCTCCTCGTGACGTCGGGCCGCGGGGCCACCGTGCGGCTCAACCAGGCGTTGGCGGGCAGCGGGCTGCGAGCGCGCGAGATCGGTGCGCTGCGGGAGCTGGAGGCCGGGCCGGCCGGCCAGCAGGCGCTGGCGGCACGGTTGCGGATGGATCCGGCGAAGCTCGTCGGCCTCCTCAACGGGCTCGAGGGGCCGGGGCTGGTGATCCGGCGGCGCTCGGTCGAGGACCGGCGCCGGCACGTCGTCGAGATCACCGACGCCGGGCGGGATCGCCTGGCCGAGGCCATGGGCACGGTGGACGCGTTCGAGGAGTCGCTCCTCGCCGGGCTCGAGCCGCGACAGCGGGCCGAGCTGCACCGGATGCTGGAGACCATCACCGCCCGGCTGGCGACGGGGGATCCCGGCTCCGCGGACGGTGGCGAGCCGTGCGACGCCGGCGGAGTCGACAGCGCCGGGTGCGGCGCGGGCTGACGCCTCCGGTCGTGGTGGCGGCAGCCCGGGCCGGCGAACCCGGTGGCGTCGGTGTGGTCGCTACGCGGCGCGCTGCGAGAACGGCCCCGCGGCCCCGGCGCCGTCCACGATGTCGACGTCGACGAGGATCGCGACCCCCGCGCGCTCGGGGTCCTTCTGCTGCTCGATCTCGGGGATCGCGGCGTAGACCTCGTCGTTGACGGACGGATCGACGTGCGCGCTCCCGGCGATCGACAGGTAGGCCGGGCTGGTGCCGTCGGGGGAGTAGTAGACCAGCGCGACCCGCGGGTGCTCACGCACCGCGGTGGCCAGGCCGCTGTCGGTCTTGCGCACCCAGAGGGCGAGCTGCTGCGCGCCGCGCACGATCACGCTTCCGCGGAAGGTCGCGCGGGGCGTGCCGTCCTCGGCGACGTGGGCGAGGACCGACGAGCGACCGCGCTCGGCGGCCGTGGCCAGCGCCTCGGCGATCTCACCCTCGAGGGCGATGGGGTCGGGCATGTCGTTGCTCCTGATCGGGGAGGCGACGGGGCCCGTCCGGCGTGCGGTGGGCCGTCCCCGTCGCCAGGCGGAAGTCGACTATAGCCAACGGTTGACGTAGGGCAATTGAATGGCGGCGGACGGTGTGGGGGGCGTGACGCGGGCTCTGGCTCTCGCGGTGGCCTCCGAGCTGGTCCCGGGCTCCTGGAGGGGAGCGCCCACAGCGCCGGCGTGGCGGCCCTGATCGGTCACCTCGGCGCCGTCGCGGTGCCCCGGGCCGTCGTGTTCGGCGTCGGCGTGCCCACCGTCGCGTCGGCCCTGGATCGGGCCACGTGGGGGGCCGGTCGGTGGTTAGGATCGCCGCATCAACCGGCCGACCATCACGTTCCTCTCCGATTACGGGCTCCAGGACGAGTTCGTCGGCGTCTGCCGTGCGGTCATGCACCGCATCACGCCGGACGCCCGGATCATCGA
This sequence comes from Solirubrobacteraceae bacterium, assembly GCA_050252545.1. GTDB lineage: Bacteria > Actinomycetota > Thermoleophilia > Solirubrobacterales > Solirubrobacteraceae > Patulibacter. The sequence goes on along the minus strand of JBFWKS010000020.1, from coordinate 2,711 downwards.
CGTCAGTCACGGCGTGCCGTCGTTCGACGTGCGGCAGGGCGCGATGCTGCTGCAGCGAACCCTCCCGTTCACCGAGCCGGGCGTCCATCTGGGGGTGATCGACCCGGAGGTCGGCGGACGGCGGCGCCCGATCGCCCTGCGCGTGGCCGAGCAGGAACGTGTCCTCGTCGGTCCCGACAACGGTCTGCTGTGGCTGGCGGCGCAGCGGTTCGGTGGGATCGTCGAGGCGGTCGACCTGACCCGGTCGCCGTTCCGGTTGGAGCCGGTGTCGGCGACGTTCCACGGCCGCGACATCTTCGCCCCGATCGCCGCGCGGCTGGCGGGAGGTCTGGCCGTGGTCGATGTGGGTGATCCGCTCGACCCCGAGGAGATCGTGCCGCTGCCGATGCCGCTGGCGGAGATCGGTGAGGACGAGATCGTCGCCCACGCGGTCGCGTTCGACCGATTCGGCAACGTCATGCTCGACCTCGAGCACGAGGAGCTCACGGTCGGGGTGGGTCTGCGCCTGGGCGAGCCGGTGCGCATCAACGGCGTCAGCGGCGTCTACGCCTCGACCTTCGCCGACGTCGAGCCCGGCACCGTCCTGCTGTACCAGGACGCCAACCGCGCGATGGCCGTCGCCGTCAACCGTCGGTCGGCCCAGGAGCTGCTGGAGCTCGCGGTCGACGCGCGCGTGCGGATCTCGCGGGGGTAGCACCGCTCGGCAGCACCCGCGGCGCCCGCGGCATCGGCTGGCAACCGGTGGCCCGGGCGGTCTGCGACCGGCCGGCCGGAACCAGGGTCCGCGCCGAGCGGTCGTGGATCCGTCGCCGCTCGGCGCGTCTGGCGATCGCGCGGGTCGTCCGGAAGATCCCGGCGGTTTCTCCCAACGGCGGTCGGACAGCCGTTAGGGTCGGCGAGGCAAACATTCGTTTGGTCGATAGGGAGAGAAGATGATCAAGCTCGTCGGTACCTGGCACATCCCGGATGAGAAGACCCCGGCCGAGATCGATCGGCTGTACTTCGACGTGCACGTCCCGAATGTCCGCGCTCTGCCGAAGCTGAGCCGGCACGTGGTCCTGCGCGCGGTGGAGACGCCGGAGGGCGGCGAGACCCGCACCTGGCGGGGCGCCGAGATCTGGTTCGAGAACCGCGAGGACTTCGACGCCGCGATCGCGTCGCCGGAGTGGCAGACCATCGCGGACGACGGGTTCATGCCCTCTGTGGCCGGCCTGGAGATCGACGTCTTCGACGTCGAGGAGGAGTACAGGCCCGCGGGCTGAGCGCGAGATCCGCCGGGGCGTCGGCCGGCGCCCCGGCGGTCGCCGCGGGTCCTCCGTCGGTCCGCCTTGACACGGCGGACTCTCCGCAGCTACATTCGTCCAACCAAACGGAAGGTCAAAAACCTTCCGGAAGTCCGGCTTCGCGCATCGCGCGGTGCCAACGGAGCCGTGCGCAGCACGGAGAGGAGAGAAGACGATGGGTAGAAAGACGGGACGCACATTCGCTCTCGCGGCGTGCACGTCGTTGGCGCTCACGCTCGCGGCCTGCGGGGGCGACGACGACACCGACGAGCCCGCGTCGAGCGGATCCGCGGCGACGACGACGGCCTCGGCCCCGGAGCTCGCCTCCAAGGTCACGCCGATCGACGCGGCCGCCGCCGGCAAGGCCCAGGCGGGCGAGCCGACCGACGCGCCGAAGGGCAAGACGATCGGGTACCTGACGGTCGTCGGCGGCATCGACTCCACGGTCCGCGACCGCAAGGCCCTCGAGGCCGCGGCCGGCGTGATGGACTGGAAGGTCGTCTACTGCGACGGCCAGGGTGACACGAGCAAGACGGTCACCTGCATGAACACCCTGCTGGCGCGCAACGTCGACGCGATCCTCACCGACGGCGTCGCGTCGAGCCAGGTCGCCGGTCCGCTGCGCGAGGCGCGCAAGCGCAAGATCCCGGGGATCGTCTTCTCGGGCGAGAACCCGGGCTGGGACGCCCAGTACGGCCCGGACGAGGGTCGCAAGGGCGAGGTCCTGGCCGAGTACTTCAAGCAGCGCCTCGGCGAGCTCGAGGGTGAGGTCAAGATCGCGGTCTCGGCCTTCCCGCAGCCCTGGGCCTCCAACCGCACGGCCGAGCTCGAGAAGCTCGTCAAGGCGGACAACAACCTGAAGATCGCCGCGACCACGGCACCCGACCCCGCCAACCTCATCGAAGGCGGACGCAAGGCGGCGCAGGATCAGCTGACGCAGAACCCTGATCTGAAGGCCTTCTGGGTCGACTACGACGCCGTCGGTCAGGTCGTCGGCCAGACCGTCGCCTCGAAGTTCGCCGGCAAGACGTTCCCCGACCGTCCGATGGTGGCGACGTTCCACGCCGACGCCGGCACGAACAAGCTCATCCGCTCCGGCGCGATCGACGTGGTCGCCGACGCCCCGTACGACGCCGCCGCCTGGGTCGCCGTCGACCAGCTGGCGCAGCTCTGGGCCCGCGAAGAGCCGCTCAGCAAGGACCTCGGGCCGAACTACGGCGACGAGGCCGGCGACCTCTACACCTACCAGGTGATCACCAAGGACAACGTGCCCGAGGAGGGCAAGACGGCGACGGTCAAGGCCGACGCCGGTGAGTTCTTCCGGGCCAAGTGGGCCGCGGAGTTCGGCACCAAGTGACATCGCGGTGGGCGGCCCGGGGCGATACCGGGCGCCCCCCCCAACAGACACCCAGCCCTCAACCGGACGAC
>JBFWKS010000019.1:0-29907 GCA_050252545.1 Solirubrobacteraceae bacterium | reverse complement strand
GATCGATGACGTGCGCACGAAGCTCGACGCGGGCACCTTCATCGGGCACTTCACCTACGCAGACCTCGGGCACGCGGACGTGGAGACGAGCGTCCAGCTCTTCGCGGAGCGCGTGCTGCCGAGGCTGCACGCGATGAACGTGAGCCCGCTGGTCTCTGCGTAGGTCGACATGCCCGGAGACCGCGCCTCGGAGCCGGACGCGCGACACCGCGCGGCCTCGCCCGAGGCGGTCGGTCTGTCGTCCAGTCAGCTGCGTCGGCTGGACGAGCACCTGGCGGCGTACGTGGCCGCCGGTCGATTGCCGGGTGCTGTCGTGCTCGTGGCACGCCAAGGGCAGGTCGCGCACGTCGGAGCGACGGGAATGGCGGACGTCGAGCGTCGGGTCCCGATCGGCCCGGACACGATCTTCCGCGTCTACTCGATGACGAAGCCGCTAACGGCTGTCGCGCTGCTGCAGCTGTACGAATCGGGAGCGATCAGACTCGACGACCTCGTCGATGAGTATCTCCCCGGGTGGCGCGAGCTCGAAGTCCGTGTCTCGGGAAGCCACCCGACGTTCGTTACTCGGCCTCCGAATCGACCGATGGTCGTGGCCGACCTACTGTCGCACCAATCGGGGCTCGCCTACGGGCTCTCGGCGACCGAGTCCGAGGTGGACCGTGCGTACGCAATTGCCGATCCGCTCGCTCCGACGAACACCTTGGTGGAGATGGTCGACGTGCTGGCGGGCTTGCCTCTCGCGTTCTCGCCCGGCGAGCGCTGGAAGTACTCGATCGCCACGGACGTGTGTGCGCGCATCGTGGAAATCATCTCCTGCATGCCGTTCGACGAGTACCTGCGCGAGAATGTGATCGACCCACTGGGCATGCGGGACACCGGGTTCAGTGTCCCACCCGGCGACCTCTCGCGTCTCGCCGCCGGCTATCGGGTGGATCCCGCCGGGTTGACGCTCGTCGACGATCCGCAGCAGAGCCGCTTCGCGGTCCGGCCGGCCCTGCTGTCGGGAGGTGGTGGGCTCGTCTCGACCGTCACGGACTACTGGCGTTTCTCACAGGCGCTGTGCAACGGCGGCACCTTCGCGGGTGAGCGCGTGCTCGGCCGCAAGACGGTCGACCTCATGGCCAGCAACCACCTCACCGGCGGGGCCGACCTCGCGACAGTCGCACTCGGCCGTTGGGGCGAGTCGTCGTTCGCCGGAGTCGGCTTCGGCCTCGGCGTCGCCGTCACGCTCGACCCGGCCGCGACCCGCGTGGCGGGATCGTCGGGCGAGTTCTCCTGGGGTGGCATGGCCGGCACTGCGTTCTTCGTCGACCGAGCGGAGCAGCTCGTCGTGATCCTGATGACGCAGGCCACCCCCTCGTCGGCGTACCCGATCCGCCGCGAGCTGCGGGCGATCGCGTATTCCGCCCTCGAATAGCTGGCGCCGGAGGATCTATTCGTATACGATCGGACTCGACCGCCTACGAAGGGAGAGGGAGTTCGATGATCGACGACATCTTCGTCTACGACTGTGCAATCCATTGCATCGACATGTCGGTGGAGAACACGCGCGGGAAGCAGGGTGAGTTCGGCGTCAAGGCAATGGCCGCGGGCGCCGCGCCGTTCCGCGTCCCCGAGGCCGAGGCCGGCGTCGACACGTTCGTCAAGGCCTTCTCTACCGAGGCGATGTACGACCTCGTGTTCGCGCGGTCGCCGACCGACATGGCGATGGCGCAGGCCGTGCCGATCTTCGACTGGTACGAGCACGGCTTCGCGCCGGTCGAGGCGCAGCACGCTCTCGCGGAGGCCTACCCCGACCGGGTTCAGTTCTGCGGCGGCGTGGACCCCAACTACCACGGGGATGGGGTCCTCGAGGAGATCGACCGCCAGATCACCGAGATGGGCGCCGTCTCGATGAAGTTCTACAACGGGCACGTCCACGAGTCGTGGCGTTGCGACGACGAGAAGGTCGCTTACCCGATGTACCAACGGATCCAGGACCTCGGCGTCAACCTGATCCAGTTCCACAAGGGCATCCCGTTCGCCAACCAGCCGCTCGCGCCGCTGAACCCGCTCGACATCGAGCGCGCCGCGATCGACTTCCCGGACATGAACTTCGTGATCCACCACATGGCGATGCCCTACATCGACGAAGCGTTCTCGATCGCGGGTCGGCATCCGAACGTCTACCTCGCGCTGTCGGGGACGCTCAACCTCCTCGTCTTCGCGCCGAAGCTCGTGCAGACGCACGTTGGCCGGATGCTCGGCGAGGTCGGTGTCCACAAGCTGCTCTGGGGGTCCGAGGCGGCGCTGGCCGGCGGGCCGGCGCCGTTTCTGAAGGCGTTCATGGAGCTGGAGATCCCGGAGGACCTGCGCACCGGGTACGCGATGCCCCAGATCACACGCGAAGATAAGGAGCGCATCCTCGGACTGAACTTCGCGGAGCTGATGGGCATCGACGTCCCCGCCAAGCGCCGGGATCTCGGGGTCGCCGCCTGATGCTCGCCGAGATCGAGTCTCCCCTTCCCGCGACGCTGCAGGAGCGTTTCGACGAGCTGAACGTCCTCATGCGGACGCATGCGGGGGCCATGGAGGTCGTCGAATTTACGGATGCCGGGGTCCTTACGGTCCGGTTCCTCGCGATGTGCCAGGGCTGCCCGTTCCGCTCCGTCACCCTCTACGGGCTCGTCAAGCCTGCGCTCGAGGAGCTCCCAGAGGTCACTGAGGTGCGCGCGCTGGGCGTCCGTGTCTCGGAGGAGTCCGCTCGGATGGCGGCCGAGGCCATGGGAGACGGCGGCGGTTGGCTGCCGCTCTCCCCGGCGGAAAAGGGGCTCCGTGTCGTCCGTTGACGGGCTGCGCACGCTCCGGAAGCTGCTTGTCATCCGGCGTTTCGAGGAGCGCCTGATCCGGCTCTTCGACGACGGCGACATGGTGGGCCACTTCCACGTCTGCACCGGACAGGAGGGAACGGCGCTCGGGGTTCTCGCCCACGCGCGTCCGGACGACGTCATCTTCACCACGCACCGCAGCCACGGTCACCTACTGGCTCGTGGTGCGGACCCCGAGACGCTGTTCGCGGAGATCCTCGGACGGGCGACGGGCTGCTGCGGCGGCCGGGCGGGCACGCTACACCTGAGCATGCCCGAGATCGGCGTCCCCTGGACGTCGGGGATGGTCGGCGGGAACCTGCCACAGGCCGTCGGCTCGGCCTACGCGCTGCGGCGCCTGCGCCCCGGAGCGATCGCCGTCTGCTTCTTCGGCGATGGCTCGCTGGAGGAAGGCGCCGTGCTGGAGTCTTTCAACTCGGCGGCCGTCCTCGGCGTCCCACTGCTGATGATCTGCGAGAACAACGGTCTTGCCGCGGACCATGGCGTGGCCGGCACGTTCCCAACGTCGTCCACTGCCGCTGAACGACTGAGCGACATCCCCGGTGCTCTGCAGATCCCGAGCGTCACGATCGACGGCATCGATCCCTGGGCGGTGTCTCGAGTGATCGAGCCGTTGGTAGAGGAGATTCGCGCCGGGGGAGGCCCGCGCTTCGTCGAGGCGGCGACCGTCCGTTGGCCGGGAAGCCGGCCGGCCTGGCCAAAGCAGATCGGTGGCCCGTTCGACGTCGGCTGGATCACCGGTGAGATTGATGCACCTGACGTCATCGCGGAGTGGACACGCGTCGGCGACCCGCTGCATTTCGCCTACGACGGCCTCATCGGCGACCTGACCCCTGACGATCTCCGGGCGATGGACATCGAGGTCCAGGCCGAGATCGATGCCGCTGCGCACCGGGCCATGGCAGCTGCGCTCCCCGACCCCGAGAACGAGATGGAGGCTGTGCGCTGATGGCCGTGTACACCTACGCGCGAGCGCTCGCGACCGCGCTCGACGAGGCGATGGCCGCCGACGAGCGGGTTGTGTCGTTCGGTAACTACTTCGCTGGGCTCTCGCCCGAGCAGCGGCACTTCGACGAGCTCGAGACGCGGCGACCCGACCGCTTCGAGCTGCCGCCGTGGTCCGAGCTCGCGAATGCCGGCATCGCGATCGGTGCCGCGACCGGCGGCCTCCGTCCGTTGGTCGACTTCGTCACGGCGAGCTTCGTCTTCCAAGCATTCGCGCAGGTCGCCAACGAGGCGCCCAACATCGCCCACACGACCCGCGGGCAGACGCGAGTGCCGGCCGTCTTCCACATGATCGGAGGCCTGCGTGGCGGCGGTGCCTCGCAGCACTCGCACCGGCCGCAGTCGCTGTTCTGGAACACGCCGGGGTTGCAGGTGGCGATGCCGGCCACGCCCTCCGACGCGTACGGCCTACTGCGTCACCTGCTGCTCGAGGCCGACGGGCCGAGCGTGTTCATCACGCATGCCAAGCTGCTCGGGGTCGAGGAGGAGATCGAGGACCTCGAAGCAGCACGGCTGGAGCCCGGCCGTGGCAGGATCGAACGCGACGGCTCGGACGTCACCATCGTCGCGACATCCGTGATGGTCTCGCGCGCAGTGGAAGCCGCCGAGCGGATGGCGGGCGAAGGAATCTCCTGTGAGGTGCTGAACCTCCGGACGCTGGTGCCCTACGACGAGGCCCTGGTCGCGGAGTCGGTGGGCAAGACCCGGCGTGTCGTGGTCGCCGACGAGGGGCATCGCAGCGCCGGGGCGGCCGCAGAGATCCTGGCGAGGATCATCGAACGCCACTTCGGCGACCTGGATCACGCGCCGGTGCGCGTCTGCACACCCGACAGCCCGATCCCGTTCAGCCCGGTGCTGGAGGCGCATCTCACGCCGACCACCGAGCGGATCGTCGCGGCGGTGTCGGAGGTGAGCGGCCGATGACGACCGTCGCCGACGGGGAACGCAGCGAGCGCCTGCGGGGGTGGCACACCGAGATGAGTCGCCTGCGGGCGTTCGAGGAGGCGGTTGCGGAAGGGCATGCCGCTGACGAGCTTCCCGGGCTGTTGCACTTGTCCATGGGCGGTGAGGCCGTCGTGACCGCGACGGTTGCGTGTATGGGTGACGCGGACCGCCTGTTCTCCACCCACAGGCCACACGCGCACTTCATCGCGGCCGGGGTGGAGGAGCGAGACGTGATGGCCGAGCTGGCCGGCAAGGAGACCGGGCTCTGTCACGGCCGCGCGGGAACGATGCACCTGATGGCGGACCGGGCCGTGATGGCCACCGGAATCGTCGGGGGGACGCTCCCGATCGCGCTCGGATACGCCACGACGCTGCCGGAGGACGCGATCGCCGTCTGCTTCTTCGGGGACGGCGCCGTCCAGACCGGGGTCTTCCACGAGGCGATGAACCTCGCGGCCCTCTGGAAGGCCCCCGTGCTGTTCGTGTGCGAGAACAACGGCTGGGCCGAGTTCTCCTCCCGCGAGGAGCACACGACCGTCGGCAACGTGGTTCGCTATGGCGAGCTGTACCGGATTCCCTCCGCAGAGGTCGACGGTAGTGACGTGGAAGCGGTGCACCAAGCCTGTGAGGAGCTCAGCGGCCCTGTTCGCGAGGGTGCGGGCCCCGCGCTCCTGGAATGCCACATCGCCCGTCTTCGCTCCCACTACGAGGGGGACTGGCGCGAGCAGCGCAGCGAGGGTGATCCGTTGCTCGCGATCGAACGGACGCTCGTCGAGCTGGGGACCGATGCGGAGGAGCTCGGCGGGACCCGCTCGGAGCGGCTGGAGGCGGCGCGGGCGCTGCTTCGCAGCGTGCTCGACGAGGAGCCGGCCGCTGATCCCTCCCGGGATGCCGGGATGGTCTTCGCGAAGGCAATCGCATGAGCGGCCGTGAGCACCTCATCCAGGCCGCCCGGTCGGCGGTCGTCGAGGTGATGGCCGAAGAGGAGTCGGTCGTCGTGATCGGCGAAGACGTCCGCGCCGGCGGGCCGTTCTCGCTCACGAAAGGATTGGCTGATCGGTACGGCGATGCGCGGGTGCGCGATACGCCGATCTGTGAGCTCGCGTTCACCGGGGCGGCGATTGGGATGGCGCTGGGCGGTGCCCGGCCCTTCGTCGACCTGATGTTCAACGACTTCATCACGGTGGCGTCGGACCAGCTCTTCAACAACGCGGCGAAGCTGCACTTCATGAGCGGCGGGCGCTACAGCGTGCCGCTGGCCGTATGGACCATTGCCGGCGCGGGGACCCGTTGGGGGGCGCACCATTCCCAGCATCTCGAGGGGTGGCTAACGCAGGTGCCCGGGCTCAAGGTCCTCGCCCCCTCAAGCCCTGCGATGGCACACGCAAGCGTCCGGGCAGCGCTCCTGGATCCCGACCCCGTGGTCGTCGTGGCCGACCGTGCGTTGCTCTACAGCCGTGAGCCGCTCACCGGCGACGAGGGCTCGCCGTGGCATCCCCGAGTCGTCCGCGAGGGGAGCGACGTGACGGTCGTGACCACGGGGCGGCTGACGCACCTCGCGCTACAGGTGGCCGAGGCGGCCGAACCGTCGATGGAGATCATCGACATGCAACGCCTGGCTCCGCTCGACATCGGCGCCGTGATCGAGTCGCTTCAGACCACGTCGCGTCTCGTCGTAGCGCACGACGAGGCGAGCTGCGGAGGCCTCGCCGCGTCGCTGGTGAAGGCGATCTACCAGGAGGCGTTCTGGATGCTCGACGGTCCGGTCGTGACCCTCACGTCGCCCGCAACGCCGGTTCCGGCGGCGGCCACGCTCGAGGACGCCTACATGCTGACGGCCGACGACCTGCGGCGTGCGGTCGACGCTGCCGCCGGACTGGGGGCCGCCGCGTGACGATGTTGACGCAGCCCACCTCTCCGGATACGGTCGGATACGCCGCGTCTGACGGGTACCCCGAGGCGCTGGGAGGAGAGGGATGACACGAGACCGACTGCATCCGCGGCCGACGGAAGGTCCGCGATGACAGTGCCGTCGCAGCCCGCCACGGCGGTCCGGACCGGTGCGGCCCGGCCGGCCGTACCACGATTCACGGCGTTGGCCGGCAGACACCTGATGGCGAGCAGGCCCGGCCGGTTCGCACTCGGGAGCGTGGGCGTCCTGCTCGTCCTCGCGTTCTGGGAGCTGATGATCCGCGCCGGGATGCTGTCCGAGCAGGACTTCACGCCTCCGTCGCAGATCGTGCCGACGCTCATCGACATCGCGGGAACGGGCTGGTTCTGGACCGCGGTGTGGGCCAGCGTGCGCACCGCGGGGATCGGGCTCGGCATCGCGTGCGTGATCGCGATCCCGCTGGGTATCGCCGTGGGCTCGGTCCGTCTGCTGGGACTCGCCACGCGACCGACCATCGAGTTCCTGCGCACGGTTCCCGGGATCGCGCTGATCCCGTTCGCGATCCTCCAGTTCGGCGCCAACAGCAACGTCGACGTCTTCCTGATCGTCTTCGGTTGCACGTGGCCCCTACTCGCCCAGGTGACGCAGGGAGTGCGGGCCGTGGACGACGTCGCTCTGCAGGCAGCGCGATCGTACGGGCTCTCGGCATTCGATCGGGTGCGCCACGTTGTCTTCCACGCGACGATGCCATACCTGGCCACCGGATTCCGGATCTTCGCCAGCGTCGCGCTCATCATCGCCGTCACCGCGGAGATCATCGTGGGGACACCGGGCCTGGGGAACGAGATCAGCGCGCGTCAGGGCGCCGGCAGGGTGGACGAGATGTACGCCCTGATCTTCGTGACCGGGGTCCTGGGCCTGATGATCCAGGTCGTGTTCGGCCGGTTCGAGCGACGCTTCCTGCACTGGCACCAGTCGCAGCGCGCGCAGGTGGGACGCTCGTGATGCACCAGCTGCGCTCCAGCCGCGTGGCGCTCCTGGCACTCGAGGTCGGCGCCACCCTCGCGATCCTCGGCGCCGTCTGGGTGTTGACCGCGGCGAGCTCGTCCTACGCGATCATTCCGCTGCCCGAGATGCTCTCGAGCTTCTGGGACGTCTGGGCCTCGCAGCAGTTCGTGGACGACGCCGTACCGAGCCTGTTGCGGCTCGCGGCGGGGTTCTTCGCCTCGACCGTCATCGGCGCCGTGGCCGGGTTCGTCCTCGGACTCTTCCCCGTGGTGCGCGTGATGTTCTATCCGGCGCTGAGCTTCATCCGCTCGATTCCCCCAGTGGCACTCATACCCGTGGCGCTGCTGGTGGTCGGGCTCGGCGATCAGCTGCAGATCTCGATCATCGTCCTCGTATGCGTATGGCCGGTCCTGCTCAACGTTGCCGACGGAGTGGCGGAGATCGACGACACGATGCTCGCTACGGCCCGCTCGTACCAGATCGATGGTTTCGAGCGGTTCCGGCAGGTGGTGCTGCCGGCGGTCGCCCCGCGTCTCGCGCTCGGGATGCGGACGAGCCTGGCGTTCGCCGTACTGGTCCTCGTCAGCAGCGAGATGGTTGCTGCCACGAGCGGGATCGGCTACTTCGTGTTCAACGCACAGGCGCAGTACCGCACCGACCTCACGTGGGCAGGCGTGATCCTGCTCGGACTACTCGGGCTGGTGTTGAACCTGGTCTTCGCCGCCCTCGAGAAGCGGCTGTTGCACTGGCACTTCCGCGAGGGCGGCAAGTGACGACTTCAAGAAGGGAAGGGACAGCATGATCCTCACCGTCGAAGGGCTGTCGAAGGTCTACGAAGGCTCCAAGAGCCAAACGAAGGCGATCGAACGGCTGGACTTCGCGATCGACGCGGGCGAGTTCGTCTCGGTCGTCGGTCCGTCCGGCTGCGGGAAGACGACGCTGCTGAAGTGCCTCGGTGGGTTGCTTCCGCCGACGTCCGGTCGGGCATCGCTGCGGGGCGAGCCGATCGTCGCGCCTCCGAGGGACATGGCGATCGTGTTCCAAGACTACGCCCGGTCGCTGTACCCGTGGTTCACGGTCGAGCAGAACGTAGCGCTGCCGCTACGCCGTAAGCGCAAGGACTCGCCCGCGATCGGTGCCGCCATCGAGGCCGTCGGCCTCGCGGAGTTCGCGAACCACTACCCGTGGCAGCTCTCCGGCGGCATGCAGCAACGCGTGGCGATCGCGCGTGCGGTCGCGTACCAGCCCCAGGTGATGCTGCTCGACGAGCCGTTTGCGTCCGTCGACGCGCAGACGCGAACCGAGCTCGAGGACCTGATGCTGCGCGTGCGCGACGAATACTCGATCACGTGCCTGCTCGTGACCCACGACGTCGATGAAGCCGTGTACATGTCCGACCGGGTCGTGATGCTCACCCGTCAGCCGTCGACCATCCTCGGCGAGCTCGAGATCGACCTTCCGCGTCCGCGCGACCAGATCACGACGAAGGCGTTGCCGGCGTTCGCCGAGTACCGGGCGGAGATCTACTCTGCGGTGACCCGCGCCCACGCCCCCAAGACGCTGGTCGACGCATGAGCGTCGTCGATCCCGCGTTCGCTGCCGGCTCGATCGAGCGACCCGGTGGTCATGGGCTCACAGCCCTCTGCAACCCGTACCGGCTCGACGGACGCGTCTCCACGCACCCGGTCGATGCCCGCGGCTGGGCGCCGATGAACGTCTACGCGCTGCGCGAGGGGGACCACCTCATGGTCCTCGACAGCGGTCTGGCCGTCCATCGCCGAACGCTGCTGGAGCAGCTCGCCACCCTGATCGACGCGGACACGAAGCTCACGCTGGTCCCTTTCCGGCAGGGAGAGTTGAACTCCCTCGCGAACTTCGGACCCATTGCCGAACGGTTCGGTGCGTTTCGCGTCCTGGGCGACTACTTCGGACCGCCGCACGAGTGGCTGGACTTTCTGCCGGGGTCCCCGGGGATCGACGTGATCGAACGGGCCAGCGTCGAGCGCTTCGCCACCACCGGGTCCATCCGGATCGACCCCGATCGCCCGCACGCCCTCAAGACCATGGTTCCGCCCATCTGGCTGCTGCCGTACTCCTGGGCGTACGACGCGGAGTCGCAGACCCTGTTCACCCCCGACGTCTTCACGTGGGTCACGCGATCGTCGCCGAATGGACCGTGGATCGTCCGTGACGGGGACGACGACACCACGTTCGAACAGGTGTGGCACGCGATGACCGCCAACATGTTCTGGTGGATCCCCGGGGCACGGACCGGGCAGATGCGGCAAGACCTCGCCGAGCTGTTCGATCGCCACGACGTCGAGACGATCGCCCCGGGCTACGGCTGCGTGCTCAGCGGTCGCGCGGTGGTGGAGCGGCACGTCAGCCATCTGGACGCGGTGCTGGCCAGAGCGGCGGAGACCCGCCCCCACGGCGTCGAGATGGGCGCGTGGCGGCAAGATACGACCAACCAGGTGAACGCATGAAGGTGCAGCACGAGAACCCTCTCCCTCGCGAGATCGCGTCGGGTGTCCACTGGCTTGGGCAGTGCACGGGCATCGAGCTCGAAGGCGAGACGCTGCACTCTTACAACTCGTCGTACCTCGTCGTCGGCGAGCACTCCTGTGCGTTGGTCGAGATGGGGCTCTCGTCGGATCTACCGGTGATCGAGGCCCAGCTGGACGATCTACTCGCCGGCGCACCGCCGCTGCGGTACCTGTTCATCAGCCATCACGAGTCCCCCCATGCGGGCGGCATCGGCCGCTGGCTGGCCCGGTTCCCGGAGTCGACGGCGTGCGGGAACGTCATGGACCTCCATCTCGTCCTGCCGGAGTTCGCGGACCGCCTGCAGCCTCTCGAGCCCGGTGACGAGCTCGATCTCGGCGGCACGCAACTGCGTGTCGTCGAGGCGGTGTTCCGCGACATGCCGTACACCCGCTGGGTATTCGATACGCGGCAGCGAGTGCTGTTCACATCGGACGGCTTCGCCTACACGCACCTGCACAGCGAGCGACACTGCGGTCTGCTGGGTGAGGAGACCCTCGGCACTATCGACCTCGAGCAGATGACGGCGATCTTCGCCTATGCGGCCTTCCACTGGACGCAGCTGGTGGACGTCGAGCCCTTCATCGCGCGCCTGGAAGAGATGTTGAAGGAGCTCGATGTCGCGGTCGTGGCGCCCACCCACGGCCTGCCGTTCTCCGATATCGGTGCCATCATGCCCGAGATCCGGAAGGGCTTCCGCCTGGGCAGCTCGCGCGAGGTCGTCAGTCTGCTGGACGTGGCCGGGCAGGCTCAATGATGGCCGTCACGGTCATCGGGCTCGGCACGATGGGTCTGCCGATCGCCAAACGACTGTTGGGGGCCGGCTACGACGTCGTAGGGTTCGACGTCCGCGATGACGCGCGCGCTCGGTTCGCGCAATGCGACGGCGCGCGTGTCGCGGACACGGCGCTCGAAGCTGTCGCCGACGCCGAAACTGTTGTCCTGATGTTGATGTCGTCCCAGGTCGTTGAATCCGTCGTGCTGAGTGGGGGGGTCCTCGACGCTCTGCGCGAGGGTTCGCTGCTGCTCGACATGGGGTCTTCGAGCGCGTTGTCCACTCGTCGTCTTGCAGAGCTCGCGCGTGAGCGGGGTGTGGCGTACGTCGATGCTCCAGTGTCCGGGGGTGGGCACTGGAGCGCGGCCGAAGGCACGATGACCATCATCGTCGGCGGAAGCGATACGGATGTGGCGCGATGCATGTCGCTGCTCCAGCAGCTCGGAACCACGATCCGGCACGTGGGTCCTGCGGGAGCGGGGCACGCGTTGAAGGCGATCAACAACCTGCTCTCGGCAGTGACCCTGCTCGCCAGTTCGGAGGCACTCGTTCTCGGCAGGCGCTTCGGGCTCGACCCCGCACGGATGATGGAGGTCATCAATGCCTCGAGCGGTCAAAGCGACTCCACCACGCGGAAGATCCCGCGGTTCGTGATCACCGAGTCCTACGACTCTGGTGGTCCGCTGCGCGGCATGCTGAAGGACGTGCGGAACGCGACGGACCTCGCGGCGGAACTGGGCGCCGATCTTCGCCTCGGAGGAGCGGTCGCCGACCTCTGGCAGGCGGCGGCGCGCGACCTCCCGCCGGAGGCGGACTACACAGAGATCGCCCGCTGGGTGTCGGGAGAGTTCGCCGAGTCCTGATCGGCGAGTCGGCCGTCGGCCCGCCGGTGCATCTCAAGCAGCCACGCGGTCAGCGTGGCCTCAAGGTAGCGGGAGTAGATGGTCTCCAACGCCGCTCCGTCGCGCTCCTCGAGGGCGGCGAGTATGCCGTCCTCCTGCAGGATCGCGTTCGCCTCCTGGCGGGCGGCGGACAGGTCGACGAGCGCCTCGGCCTGTCCCACGCTGTGCAACGCCGCCTCCGTGAGATACGGGTTGCCCGCCGCACGGAGCAGACAGTTCCGCAGGCGCTCGTTGAGCTGCTGGGGGTCGCCTCCGACCCCTCGGCCAGCCTTCGCGGCCTCGATGAGAAAGCGGAACTCGGCGAGGTCCGCGGCCGAGCGTCGCTCCGCCGCGAGCCGCGCGACGGTCAACCACAGTGCGTGACTGACCTCCCACATCTGCTGCAATTGCTGGGTCGAGATACGGGCCACGACAAGGCCGCGGCCACCGCTCGCGGCGAGCCCTGTGGCGACGAGCTTTCGGAGAGCTTCGCGCACCGGCGTCCGGCTGACGTTCGTTGCGCTGGCGATCGTGTCCTCGACCAGTCGCTGGCCGGGAACAAGATCTCCACGCCGAATCGCGTCCCGCAGGAAGGTGAAGAGCTGGTCCGAGAGCGGACCGTCATCAGCGGGGGTGAAGGCGCGGGAGGCCAGGGCTTCGTAGGGGTCGTTCACGGGTCGTGCGGCGAAGGTAGGGGGCCTGTCGCGGTGGCCGGTTCGCTGTCCCGGGGCGCGCTCGTATCCGACAGGGTACCATCGATCTGGTTCGCCGTTCCGTCGCCGTGCGGCAGCAGGGCGCGCCGCAGCGCACGGTGCAGCGCAGCGACGGCGTCCCGGCTCACGCGCGCGCCGGGAACAAGGATCTCGAAGCCGTGAAACGCGCCCGGATACAAGTGCATCTCCGTAGCGACACCCGCCTCGGTCAGGCGCCGGGCGAACTCCAGGTTCTCGTCGCGGAGCAGGTCGAGCGCGCCGACCGAGATGAACGTCGGGGGGAGTCCCGCGAGGCTGTCGGCCCGTGCCGGTGCTGCATACGGCGACAGGTCACGTGGTGACGCGTCGCCGAGATAGGCAGCCCACTGGCTGAGGGCTCGCTCGCGGTGCCACGTCCTTCGATCGAGGATCGACTGACTCGAGGGCGTACTATGACGGTCGTCGAGGCACGCGTTCGTCGGGGCCTGGAGCACCAGGGAGATTTCGCCGCGATCTCGTACCATCAGGCCGACGGCGGCGCAGATCCCGCCCCCCGCGCTGTAGCCCGCGATTGCGATGCGGTCCACGTCGACTCCGATCCGCCCCCCCGTCGTCGCCACCCAGTGCAGCACGGCGTAGACGTCGTCCGGGGCTGCCGGGAACGGATCCTCGGGAGCCAAGCGGTAGCCCGGGCAGATCACGACCGCTCCGACTTCATCGACGATGGCTTCGCAGGCGAGGCGCGAGGCTTCGATCGACCCGATCACGAAGCCTCCGCCGTGGACGTAGACGACCGCGGGGAGTGGTTCGGTCCGCTTCGAGGGCTCGTAGATGCGGGTCGGGATGCCCCCGGGGTTGTCTCGTGGTCCAGGCAGGACCACGTCGCGGCTGACGACGCCGGCCGGTGCGGGGGGCAGGGTGCGGACGTACGCCTCCTCGAGGCGGGCTCGCGTGGCTACCGGATCGACGGAGGCGTCGACCGCCTCCGGGTAGGTGAGGAACGCTGCGCGAAGTTCCGGGTCGAGCAGGGGGGCAAGGTCCGTGAGCGGCGGCGGTGGTCCAGGCATGGTTGGCAATCTTGACACAGCCCCGATCTACGGAATACCGTCGTATACGAACCGCGACTGCGGCTGAGTGAGGACAAGGGAGAGAGACATGAGCGGTGATCAGACGCGCAGAGGGCGACGCAGGGCCTCGGTAGTCCGCCGGTGTGCCGGTGTCGCGATGGCGATGGTGGCGTTCACGGGCTGTGGCGGCGGCGACGAGAAAGGGTCGCCCGCCGCCGGAGGCGCGAGTGGGGCGACGAAGCTGACCGTGGCGTATCTTCCGTCGGTCCAGTTCGCTCCGCTGTTCCTGGCGGACAAGCTCGGCTACTACGAAGACGCTGGCCTGGATGTCGAACTCAAGCGGGTAACCCAGGGCACAACGCTGGTACCGTCGCTCCTGAAGGGCGAGGTCCAGGGCTCGGTGACCTCTTGGGGGGCGCTCGGACTGAGCAAGGCAGCCGGCCTGCCGCTGGTCGGGACCAACACGTTCGACATCGCACCGACCGACACGACGAGGGACGCGGTGCAGTTCGCTGTCCTGAAGTCGTCGGCGACGAAGCGGCTGGAGGACCTGGACGGCAAGACGATCGGTGTCAACGCGACGAAGAACTTCGCAGAGCTGTCCGTGATCGAGGCGCTGCGCAAATCCGGCAGCAAGGCGAAGTACGTTGCGATCCCGTTCCCGAACATGGGCGCCGCGCTGAAGGCCGGTACGGTCGACGCGATCGTCCTGACGGAGCCGTTCCTCAGTCAGCTCGGTGATGAGGCGCCAATTCGCGAGCTCGGGGGCGGCAACACCGAGTACATGCCGGGACTGCCCATCACCGCGTTCATGATGACCAAGGAGTTCATCGCCAAGAACGAGGCGACGGCGAGGGCATTCATGGAGGCGACGGACAAGGCGACCGCGTATGCCGCCGAGCACCCGGATGCCGTACGGGACGTCTTCCCGGCGGTCGCTGGGGTGTCGGCGGACGTCGCGCAGAAAGCGAAGCTGCCGCAGTACGCGGAGGCGATCGACGTCGCGAAGCTCGATGAGCAGTCTCGGCTCATGAAGGAGAATGGCTTCGCCAAGGAGGCCACGGACATGGGCGCGGTCGTCGCTGACATCGCCGCCGCCAAGGTGACCGGAGGCAGATAGCCGCGTCGTGCACCGTCGCCCGGCGTCTCGCTCATCTCACCAGATGCGGCGAGCTTCCGAAGGCGCAGAGTGGCAGCGATCGCGGGAATGTCCTCACTTCTGATCATGGAAATTCCCCAGTCCTGAGCAGCGCGAGGGCCCCGGCCCGGGGTCGCCGCAGAGGGGGTGGGACCTCCAACACGATGCGGGGTGTCTAGGTCACGCAGCGAAGCAGGAGGTCCCGCGGGGGATGCTCACACAGGAGGACGACGTGGAGATCCACGCGTTGAGGAAGAGGGGCTGGTCGATCTCCGCGATCGCCCGGCACACCGGCCGCGACCGCAAGACGGTCCGCGCCTACTTGGAGGGCCGCGGAGGCCACGATACCCGCCCGCAGGAGCGGCCGAGCTGTCTGGATCCGTACCGCGAGTTTCTCCTCCAGCGGTTCGATGACGACCAGCACGTCACCGCCGCCGTGTTGTTCGACGAGCTCGTCGAGGCAGGCTTCGGCCGGTCGTACCCGACCTTGGTGCGCGAGCTTCGCCGGCTCGATCTGCGCCCGGTGTGCACGACGTGCGAGCACCACAAGGGCAAGGACCCGACCGTTCGGATCCCGCACCCTGCGGGTGAGGAGCTGCAGATCGACGGGCTTGAACTACGCGACACGCCGTGGGGCCGACCGATCTACGTCCTCGTCGGCGCGCTCTCGAGTTCGGGCCGGTTCCGGACGGCGGTCTGCGAGCAGATGACGATCGGCCACGTCGCGCAGGGCATGCACCGGATCGTGACCGCCCTGGGCGGCACGCCCAGGGTGTGGCGGGTGGACCGGATGGCCACCGCGGTGATCCCCGGCACCGACCGGCTGAACCCGCAGTTCGCGGAGGTCGCCAAGCACTACGTCGTCGACGTCGCGATCTGCCCACCCGGACGCGCGCAGCGCAAGGGCGTGGTCGAGAAGGCGATCCAGTACCTCACCGGCCGCTGGTGGCGCACGACCCGGGCGACCGACCCGCTCACAGCACAGCGGTCGCTGGACGTGTGGTGCGAGAAGGTCTCCGACCGCCGCAAGCGACCCGGCGCAACGACCGTCGGCGAGCTCGGCGCCGCCGAGCCGCTCTTGCCGGTGCCGCCGGTCGCGTTCCCGATCGTCGTGACCGAGACCAGGAAGGTCTCCAGGACGGCGCTGGTGGCCTACGACGGCAACTCCTACAGCGTGCCGCCCGGCCTGATCGGCCGGCAGATCGAGGTGCGACTGTAGATCGACCAGCCGTGCCTGCAGATCTACAACGACGACGGCGGACTGGTCGCCAAGCATCGTCGCGCGATCGGCGGTGCGGGCCAGACGATCCGCACCACCGCGCACGACGAGCAGCTGCAGAAGGCGGTCCTCGCGGCGTTCACGACCGACAAGCCGTGCCGACGGAAGGCCAACCGGCCGGCCTCCGACCGCGCGCTGATGCTCCTGGACCGCGCCGGCCGCGACACCGCGGCAGACCGCGTGGAGATCTCGCTTCAGCCCTACGCGCAACTCACCGAACCGGCACCCGCGGCGCTGGCCGGAGCGGCCCGATGAGCGCGACAAGCCGGGCTACACCCGGTTCCTGCACGACCTGCTCCAGACCGAGGTCGCGGCCACGGAGCAGCGCAAGCTCGACGGCCGCCGACGCTTCTCGAAGCTGCCCGCGCGCAAGACCCTGGAACAGTTCGACCTCGACGCGCAACCGTCGCTCGATCCGGCGGTGGTGCGGGATCTCGGGACCCTGCGGTTCGTCGAGGATCGCTCCAACGTGCTGCTGATCGGGCCGCCCGGAGTTGGCAAGACACATCTCGCGATCGGGCTCGGCCACCGGGCGGTGGAGGCCGGCTACCGCGTCTTCTACACGACCGCCGCGGACCTCGTGACGCGCACGGCGCGGGCGGCGATGGAGGGCCGGTGGGCGCACACGATGCGGTTCTGGAACGGACCGCAGCTGCTGATCATCGACGAGCTCGGGTACCTCCCGATGCCCGGCGAAGCGGCCTCGCACCTCTTCCAGGTGATCTCCAGGCGCTACGAGCACGGCTCGATCGTCCTGACCACCAACCGCGGCCTCTCGGAATGGGGCCACATCTTCGAGGACACCACCGTTGCCGCGGCGATCCTCGACCGCCTGCTGCACCACGCGACGGTGCTGCCGATCACCGGCGACAGCTACCGGATGCGCCACCACCAGAGCGCGCTTCGCGCGCTCACGCCCGCGCTGACGGGCCGGCCTCAGAGTGGGAAATTCACGTGATCACACCCGGGGAATTCTCGTGATCCTTGACAAGAGCGCCAAGCGGGCGAGCCCGCCGGGCGCCAGTCGCGGGGTGGGTCCTGTTCCCGTCCCGCGACTGGGCGGCCGGCGCCCGGCGTGTCCTCAGTCTCGGGTTGGTGCAGCTCGCCGGGACCGGTCGGCCGGTCGCGGCAGGCCGAGGTTCTCACGAAGGGTCGAGCCCGAGTACTCGGTTCGGAAGATCCCGCGCTGTTGCAGGTCGGGGACGACCTCGTTCACGAAGATGTCGAAGGAGTCGGTGGCATCGCCGAAGCTGATGTTGAAGCCGTCCGCGGCTCCCGCTTCGAACCACTCGTGGATCGTGTCGGCGATCGACTGCGCCGAGCCGGCCACGACTCCGGCCCGGGAGGCGACCTGCATCAGCTGTCGCACGGTCAGACCGTCACGCTTGGCGATGTCGAGCCAGTATCGCTGTCGCGACTTCGAGCCGGTCTGGGTCTCGGGGACCTCGGGGACCGGACCGTCGAGCGGATATGCGGAGAGATCCGTCTCGATGAGTGAGGTCAACGACTCCATGCCGAGTCGTGGATCGACGAGCGAGTCGAGTCGCGCGAGCTTCTCTTCGGCGTGGGCGTCGCTACGACCGATCAGCAGCAACTGGGCCGGGAGTACCTTCAGGTGCTCAGGATCGCGACCAAAGGACGCAGACTGCTCCTTGACGTCGGCGTAGAACGCCTTCGCCGTGCCCAAGTCACTCTGAAGTGTGTAGATGACGTCTGCGTTTCGCGCGGCGAACGCTCTGCCCTCGGCCGAAGCGCCGGCCTGCGCGACGACAGGGTGGCCCTGAACGGGCCGCGCGATGTGCAGCGGCCCGGCGACGGAAAGGTACTGGCCTGCGTAGTCGAGGGAATGGAGCTTTTCGGGGTCGAAGTATTTCCCGGAGTCGCGATCGCGGATGAACGCGTCGTCGTCCCAGCTGTTCCAGAGCCCACGCACGATCTCGACGAACTCCTGTGCGCGTTCGTATCGCTGGCCGTGGCCCATCTGCTTCCCGCCGAAGTTGACGGACTCAGCCTTCGATGTCACGGCATTCCATCCGGCGCGCCCGCCCGACAGGTGATCCAGCGAGGCGAACATGCGTGCGACGTGGAACGGCTCGTTATACGTGGTGCTAGCAGTGCACAGCAGCCCGATGTGCTCCGTGCACGCCGAAAGCGCGGACATCAGCGTGATCGGTTCGAACTTCGTCCCGCGTGCGGTGCGGCTCAGTGCCTCGTTGGACACTTCGATGCCCTGGAACCCGACCGCCAGCGCATCGGCGAGGAAGCATGCGTGGAGCTTCGCCGCTTCTGCGCGCTGGACCATTCGCCGGATCTCGGCAAAGTTCAGCGTGGGGTCGTCCGGCGCGTCCGCCGCGCGCCAGCCTGCGACATGAAAGCCACCCCATTCCGGCATCCAGAAAAGCGCGACATCCGACTTCCTCTTGGATCTCATCTTAGAATCCTATCGAATTCGATCGGATACGAAGGCAGCTTTGCTGACCGCCACCGGACCGGTC
The DNA here is from genome assembly GCA_050252545.1 of Solirubrobacteraceae bacterium. GTDB lineage: Bacteria > Actinomycetota > Thermoleophilia > Solirubrobacterales > Solirubrobacteraceae > Patulibacter. The sequence continues at coordinate 11,320 of JBFWKS010000019.1, read as the reverse complement.
GTCGAGCCGCCCTGTCCCGCGAGAGCCCTTGATTCGTCTGGCATGGGCACGCCCCGGGCCGCGATGTCATCCCCGGCAACGGCCGGTTTGTCTTGTTGGGAGTCGAGCCCCTGTCGTCCTCTCGGGCGAAGGGATGTGCTGATGTCAGCCGATGTCCCGCCTGTGGGACATCAAATGGCGTTTCGGGAGGTGGTCTGATGACGGCAACACTCGAGCCCGCGCAGCGCGCGACGCTTCAGCACGTCGACGACGGTCTCGCGCGGTGGCAGAGCACGATCGAGGACGCGGCGCAGCAGGGCGCAATCGACCCGGAGCTCTTGGATCGGTTGTCCGAGACGCTGCGGCAGCTCGTGGTCGCCGCGAACGACGGTCTGGTCCCGCCACTCGACGCGGAGACATCGAACGAGCTTCGGCGCCGGATGCTGAACCTGGTCACGATCGACGCGGACGACCGCCGGGCGCCCCTCGATGTCGCCGACGAGGCGCTCATGGAGGCGGAGGCGATCCGTCACATCGTCCGCGACGTCCTCGACGGTCGGTTGGCGGCATGGACCTCGACCCGTGACCATCTCCGGCAGCTCGACGCCTGGCTTCCCAGGGTGCCGGTGTCGCAGCTGGCGCAGTTGCTCGGGGTCGATCGCCGCACGGTGACGCGGATGCGATCCGACGACCGCCCTCCGACGGCCCGCCTCGAGCTCGTCTGGCGGCTCGTTGCGCTGCTGCACCGGAGCTGGACCGACGAGGGTGTCGTGGCGTGGTTCCAGCGGCCGAGGACAGAGCTCGCGGGACGCACGCCCCTTGATGTGATCGGGGATCACGGCTACGAGCAGGACCTGACCGATCTCGCCCGACGTGGCCGCACCCAGCGCGCAAGCTGAGCTCCCCGGCCTCGTCGAGCACGCGCCGGCGGAGTTGATCGCCTTCCGGCAGACGGACTACGACGTGCCGTTCTGGGCACGGAGCAACGGCTTTCCGGCGCGATGGAACGCCGCAGGCGATCCGCCGACGCAATACTGGTCGCTGCACCCTGACGGCGCGTGGGCGGAGTACCTCCGGCAGGAGGAGGTCGGTGACGAGGAGGCGGCCGGACGCATCCGGCGAACGATCTGGAGCTGCCGCGTCCCGCGGGGGATGTTCGTCGACCTGCGCGAGCCCGAGACATGCGAGACGTACGGCGTGGCGCCCGAGGCACTGGTCGCTCCGGACTGGTTACCGTGTCAGGTCCTGGCCTCACGCCTGCGCACGGACGGCTGTCCCGGCATCCTCTCCCCGTGCGCTGCCCTCGACGGCCACACGAACCTCACGATCTTCGGCGCCAAGCGGGCGATCGACTGGCAGCGCAGGCCGGCCCTGCGCAGTCAGATTCCGGCAGCGGTCGTCGCCGTCGGGCGGCCACCGGCCGGCCTCGTCGAGCGCGTCGAACGACGCCCGCCGCGCGACGCGAGCACGCTGTTCTGAGCCGATCCAGGATCACAGCCGACCAGCGTGCGGCCTGCCGGCCCCAACGTCAGGGCGGGCGCCTGGGTGATGGACCGATCCGGCCATGGTCCCCGCCGCTCCGGTGTCCTACGGTCAGGTCATGGCCCAGTACCTCCTGCTCCTGGCGGCCGGGATCGCCTTAGCGACGCTCGCCTCCGCCGCGTGGCTCCACGACGCCGGGCTCATCGCCGTCCTGTTGTTGATCTTCCTGCCGCTCATCGGACGCGTCGGCAGCCGGTACTAGGACGTCGCCGCCCTCCAAGGCCAGCCCGACGACGCCGCCCCCGACGATCTTGTGGTCGGCCCACACGCCCGGGTGGTGGCGTTGTCGCCGCAGCGGTCGAGACGACGCACCGGGCACGCAAGACTGGGGCATGGTCGAGGCCCAGCACAGTGCCCCCGCCTCTCACCGCACGCCGACGGTCGTCATCGTGGGAGCCGGCGTCTCGGGGCTCTGCATGGCCATCAAGCTGCGGGAGATCGGCGTCGAGTCCTTCACCGTCTACGAGAAGGGCGACGCGGTCGGTGGCACCTGGCGCGACAACTCGTATCCCGGGCTGTACTGCGACGTCGCGTCCCGGTACTTCCAGTACTCGTTCGCGCCGAACGCGGACTGGACGCACGTGTTCTCGCCCGGCCCCGAGATCGGCCGGTACCTCCGGGGCGTCGCCGCCGACCACGGGATCACCGACCGGATCGTCCTGGGGACCGAGCTCACCGAGGCCCGTTGGGTCGACGGCCGGTGGCGGCTGTCGGACCGCGACGGACCGGTGGCCGAGGCCGACTTCGTCTTCACCGGCTGCGGCTTCCTACACCGGCCGTTCGTGCCGGACCTCCCCGGCCTGGGAACCTTCGCCGGTCCGGCGTTCCACTCCTCCGCATGGGATCACGACGTCGACCTGGCCGACAAGCGGGTCGGGATCATCGGCATGGGGTCCACCGCCGTGCAGGTCGTCACCGCGATCGCGGGGAGCACCCGGTCGCTCACGCAGTTCGCGCGGACGCCGCAGTGGATCTTCCCGATGCCCAACCGCCGCTACGGTCGGCTCACCCGCCACGCGTACCACCGGTTCCCCGCGCTGCACGGGGTCGCCTACCGCGGCTACCAGCTGCTCTTCGAGCGCCTGATCTTCACCGCGATGGTCCGCGACGGGTGGCAGCGTCGGCTCATCGCCGGCATCTGCCGAAGGCGCCTGCGGGCGATCCGCGATCCCGACCTGCGCCGCCGCCTGACGCCGGAGTACGCGGCCGGCTGCAAGCGGCTCGTCGCCAGCACCGGCTACCACCGGGCGATCCAACGCCCGGGCGTGGCGTTCGTGTCGGATGCGATCCGGCAGGTCGAGCCCGAGGGCATCCGGACGGCCGACGGGACGCTCCACGAGCTCGACGTCCTCGTCCTCGCCACCGGGTTCGACGCGCAGGCGCTCGTGCGGCCGATGGAGTTCGTCGGTCCGGACGGCCGGCGGCTGAGCGACGCCTGGGCCGACGGGCCGCGCGGCTACCGCACGGTCACCGTCCCGGGCTTTCCCAACCTCCTCATGTCGATGGGCCCCAACAGCCCGGTCAACGTCTCGTCGATGATCAACGTGGCCGAGACGCAGGTCGGCTATGCGATCGATCTGATCCAGCGTTGGCGTCGCGGGGAGGTCCGCGCCGTCGCCCCGACCGAGGAGGCCGCACAGCGGTTCACCCGGAGCGCACGGGACGCGATGACCGGGACGATCTGGGCGACCGGCTGCGACAGCTGGTATTTGGGCCCCGACGGCACCCCACAGGTGTGGCCGTGGCTGCCGGGCCGCCACCGCGAGATGCTCGCCCGCGTCGACCTGGCCGACTACGAGGAGCTCGGCGCGTGAGCGGCGGCGCCATGGGACGGCACGGTCTTCCTCCCGCTGATCGGACGCCTCGGCCGCCCCTCTCGCACCGCGGTCAGCTCATCCGTCGAGCCAGTCGTCCACCAACCGACGGGCGATCGCGGAGCGCGGCGGAAGGAGGAGTCCTTCGCCGTGGGGCGGGTCGTCCCACGAGTCGTCGCCGCGCGCGGCCGTCGCGACCTCGTCCCGGGTGAACCAGCGGGCGTCCTCGAGCTCGTCGTCCTCGCCGGCGATGTCGCCGTCCAGGTACGGGACGTGGAAGCCGAGCATCAGCGAGCTCGGGAACGGCCACGGCTGGGAGGACTGGTAGACGGGCGTCCCGACGCGAACGCCGACCTCTTCGAGGACCTCGCGCTTGACCGCCTCGTCGAGGCCCTCGCCCGGAGAGACGAACCCCGCCAGAGTGGAGAATCGCCGGGGCGGCCAGGCCGACTGCCGGCCGAGCAGCACGCGGTCGCGCGGCTCGTCGGTGACGAGCATGATCACGACGGGGTCGGTCCGCGGGTGGTGCTCGCTCCCGCACGCCGGGCAGAAGCGGATCGTGCCGCCGTTGCCCGGCGTCGTGGCGGCCCCGCAGACGCCGCAGTGCCGGTGCGACCGGTGCCAGTTCAACAGTGCTGCGGCGTACGCGACCAGGCCCCCGTCGGCCTGTGACAGCGTCTGCGCCGCCAAGCGGACCCCCACCCGACCCTGGGCCTCGGGGGCCGGCTCGCCGCGCATGCCGCCGGCCCCGACGAGCGCTGGACGCTGACCGGGGACGGGAGGGTCCTCGTCGAGGAGGTACACCGGGCCATGGCCGTCCAGACCAAGCAACAGGAGCCCGGACGCGTCTTGGTCGTCCTCGACGACATCACGCAGTGGGACGAGCTCGACGGCGTCGTCTCGGGTCCTGACGCCCGCGTTGCCGAGCACGACCGCCCGGGCCCGCGGGTCGCGACGTTGCGCGGCCATCCACGTGGTGTCGCGACGCCGGTTGTCGACCACCCGATCGATCTCGGCACCGGTGAGGGCGTTCGGTCCGGGCATGGAGGCGACGATATGACCCTGGCGACCGCCGCGCCGACCCGCCTCCAGTGCGCCCGGCCGCGGGGTCGTGCGCCGCACCCCCGCTGGTAGCGTCGCGCCATGCTGCCGTCCGCCCTGAGCGAGCCCGCCGCCGCCATCGCCGAGCGCCTTCGCGCGCGCGGTGAGTCGCTGGCTGTCGCCGAGTCGGCGACCGGAGGATTGATCGCGGCGGCGCTCGTCGCGGTCCCCGGAGCGTCGGCGTACTTCGTCGGAGGGGTCGTCGTCTACACCCGCGACGGCGCGAGGGACATCCTTGCCGGCGGGCCACCGTTCCCGGGGGAGGACCGCAGCTGTACCGAGCCGTTCGCGACGTGGCTCGCCGCCTGCGCTGCGGCGCGGATGCGAGCGGACTGGGGCGTCGGGGAGACGGGGGCGTCCGGTCCTGCGCACAATCCCTACGGCGACGCCCCCGGGCTCGGATGGGCGGCGGTCCACCGACGAGGAGGTGACGCGACGGCGGCCCGCCGGATTACGACCGGCTCGGACGATCGGGCCGACAACATGGAGCGCTTCGCCGTCAACGCCCTCGGGCTGCTGCGGGAGACGCTCGCCGCCTGAGCCTGCCACCAGCAGATCGCAGCAGGTCACCGTTCACCGTCCGCCCGGGTGCTCGGGTGATGGACCGATCCGGCCATGGCCCGGACCCCGTCGGTGTCCTATGGTCGGGTCATGGCCCAGTACCTCGTGCTCCTGGCGGCCGGGATCGCCTTAGCGACGCTTGCCTCCGCTGAGTGGCTCCACGACGCCGGACTCATCGCGATCCTGCTGGTGATCTTCCTGCCCCTCATCGGGCGCGTCGGCAGTCGGTCCTAGGACGTCGTCGGTCCACAACCGCGTGGCCGCGATGATGGCGATGGCGGCGAGCAGGGCGAGCACGAGGGCGGTGGTCGGTCGTCCGGCGACGGTGCCGAGCACGCCGGCGAGCGGATAGGTGATCAGCCAGCAGGCGTGCGAGAGCGAGAAGTGGGCGGCGAACAGGGCGGGGCCGTCGCCGTCGCGCTCGGCGCGGCGCAGCAGGCGCCCGGTCGGCGTCTGAACCACCGCCAGTGCACCGCCGGCGAGGACCCAGACGGCGAGCAACGAGCCGTAGTGCTCGATCCCGGCGGCCAGGACGAGAACGACCGGCAGCGCCCCGCCGCCGGCGAGCATCACCCGACGGTCGCCGTGACGGTCCAGCCACCGTGGCAGCGCGAGCGTGACGAGGATCGCGCCGAGACCGGCGGCGGCCAGGGCCACCGCGACGTCGGCGGTGGCGGACCGGCCGAGATCGTCACGGACGAGGACGACGGTGTTGACGATGACCATCGCCCCGGTCGCGGCGACCGCCACATCGAGGGCGAGCAGCGCACGCAGCCGCGGGACGCGGACGTGACGGCGCACGCCGACGGTCACCCGGGCCCACCGCGACCCCGCCGCGACCACCGGACGCCGGTCCGGGAGCACCACCGACAGGACGAGCGCCGCCGAGAGCAGGAAGGCGACCCCGTTGAGGGCGAAGAGCACGTCGTACCCGACGAGCAGCAGCGCGATCGCCGCCACCACCGGACTGGCGAGCTGCTCCAGCTCGTACGCCAACCGCGAGAGCGACAGCGCCCGCGTGTACGTGCGCTCGTCCGGGAGCAGGTCGGGGATCGTCGACTGGAAGGTCGGCGTGAACCCCGCCGAGCCCGCGCTGAGCACGAGCACCAGCAGGAGCACCAGCCACACCTCGCCGACCCAGGGGAGGGAGAACGCGACCGCGGCGCGCAACAGGTCCAGCCCGACGAGCAGGCGCCGCCGCGGCACCCGGTCCAGCAGCCCCGCCACGGCCGGGGCGACGACGACGTAGGCGACCATCTTCAGTGCCAGCGCGATCCCGAGCACGACCCCCGCATCGCCGTCGGCCAGGTCATGGGCCAGGAGTGCCAGCGCGACGGTCGTCAGGCCGGACCCCAGGAGCGACACGACCTGCGCCCCGAGCATCCGTCGGTACCGAGCGTCGGCCAGCGGGGATCCGGAACGCGCGAGCATCGGACCGAACATATCGGTTCAATACAACAGATGTTGTGATGAACATAGAGCGCGGTCGCTCGACGGTCGCCGACGACGGCGGGCCCGCGATACCCTCGGTGCGTGCCGCGCCCGGAGGAACACTCCTCGCCCCATCGCCCGCTCGCGCCCGGTGAGGCCGACGAGCTCGCCCGTCGGATGGCCGCCTTCGCCACCGCCAGCCGCCTGCGGCTGCTCTACGCCCTGGGTCGGGACGAGCTGTCGGTCGACGACCTCGCCGAACGCGCAGGGCTCGGCGCCAACGCGGTGTCGCAGCAGCTGCGCGTGCTGCGCGACCTGCACCTCGTCGCCGGACGCCGCGAGGGGCGCCACATCCTCTACCGCCTGCACGACCACCACCTGCTCGATCTGTTGGGCGCGCTGCGCCACCACCTCGAGCACACCGCCCACGGCTGGGCCGACCAGCCGGCGCGTCCCCAGGTCGCCGGCGAGTCGGCCTGACAGCGGAGTGCCCCGCCGAGGTCGCAGGTGTGGCCGTGGCTGCCGGCGCGCCTTGCCCCGCCGCTACCCGCCCCATAAGGTCGCGGGATATGGCTTTCAACCTCGCACCCACCGACGAGAGCTTCCTGCGCACCGCGTCCAAGCGGTACGAGGAGACGTTCTCGATCGCCCGTCCCGCCGCCGACGTGTGGGCCGAGCTCACACGCGACAACACGCTCGACTGGTGTCGCCTGATGAAGAAGGGCGCGACGTGGACGTCGCCGCGACCGTTCGGGGTCGGCACCACCCGCCGCGCGAGCGTGCTCGGCGGACTGCTCAAGGTCGACGAGCAGTACTTCGCCTGGGAGGAGGGGCGACGCAAGGCGTTCTGCGGCGTCAAGGCGAGTATGCCGCTGTTCAAGCGACTTGCCGAGGAGTACGTCGTCGAGCCCGACGGTGACGGCGCATGCACGTTCCGCTGGCTGGTCGTCGTCGAGCCGAGCCTCGCCGGTCGCCCCGGTGGGCCGGTCAACAGCGCGGTGTTCCGCTCGCTGTTCAAGGACACCGCCAAGCACTTCGGAACGGCGTAGCGGGAGGGAGCCGCGCGGGGGCGGGGCGCCGCCCGGGGTGTGGGCCGGTCGGCACCTGATCCGGTCTCGCGTCGTATGGCGCCCCTATCCCGGAACGGGCCTCGCGGCTGGGGGCGCGGTCGGGTGGTGATCCGGTCTCGCGTCGCATGGCACCCCTATCCCGGAACGGGCCTCGCGGCCGGTGCGGCGGCCGGCCTGCCGACCCGTGCCGCTCACCCCGTCCGAGGCCGCCACCGCAGGCCCAGGAAGACCGCCAGCGCCAGCAGGAACAGGCCGGCCAGGCCGAACCCGGCCGTCAGCTCGCGCTGCTCGGCCTCGGTGCCGACCCGGGCGCCGACCTGCTCGTAGATCTGTCCCAGCTGGTCGGCGTCGTCGACCGAGAACGCCTGGCCACCGGAGCGCTGGGCGATCTCGGCCAGCGTCTCGGGGTCGGGCGGCACCGGCAGTGCCAGCGGCACGCCGCCGGCGCCGTAGCCGCCGTCGACGGTGCCGTCCGGGGTGCCGAGCGCCACGGTGTAGATCGGGATCCCGAGCTTCTTCGCCCGGTCGGCCGCACCGAGCGGATCCTGGCCGCTGCTGGCCATCCCGTCCGACAGCAACAGGATCGCGCCCGGGCCACGGTTCGACGCGGCGGCCGGATCGCCCTCGGCCTCCAGCGCGTCGAGCGCCGCCTCCAGCGCATCACCGGTGTGGGTGGCCCCGTCGGCGGCCAGCCCGTTCAGCGCGTCCTCCACCGGTTGCCGGTCGATCTGCGGGGCCTGCACCGTGTGGACCGAGCTGCCGTACCCGATGATCCCGACCCGCATGGTGGCGGGCACGCTGTCGAGGAACCGCTGCGCCGCCTCGCGGGCGGCGTCCATCCGCGTCGGCAGGACGTCGGTGGCCTGCATCGACCGCGACGCGTCGGTGACGAGCATCATCGACGCGCGCTCGCGGGGCACCGACACGGTGATCTCGGGCCGCGCCATCCCGACCACGAGCAGCGCGACGGTCACCGCCAGCAGCGCCGGCGGTGCCCACAGTCGGACCCGCGTGCGACGGGCGTCGGTCGCGGCGACGGCGGCCAGCGTCGTCAGGGCCGGCATCCGCACGGCGTGGCGGCGCCGACGGTCGGCGGAGGCGTTCACCGCCCACAGGCCCGCCGGGATCAGCAGCAGGAGGAGGAGCGAGAGCGGGGCGGCCAGCGTCATCGCAGCGCACGCCCCAGATCACGCAGCCAGTCGCTGTCGGTCACCAACCGGATGTGCTGCGCCCGCGCGCGGCGGACCGCGGTGTGGATCCGGGACTGGCGCTCCTCGGCGGCGGCGGCGAACGCGTCGCGCAGCTTCGGCGACGACGTGTCGACCTCGAGCGTCTCGCCGGTCTCGGGATCGATGACGGCCAACACGCCCGCATCCGGCAGCGCCGACTCCAGCGGGTCATCGATCTGCACGACGATCACGTGGTGTAGACGCGCGAGCATCGCCAGCGGTCGCTCCCACGAGAGGTCCTCATCCCCCCGGAAGTCGGTCACGAGCGCGATGACCCCGGGGCGGCGCGCGATCTGGGGGAGCCGGCGGATCGTGTCGGCCAGCTCGTCCCCGTCGTGCGGCGACCGGCCCGGGCCGTGGTGGGGCAGCGCCCGTCCGCGACCGTCGGGCGCGAACCCGTCGGCCAGCGCCCGGTCGATCGCGCCCAGCGCACCACGGCCGCCCGCGGGCGGCACCAGCGGGATCCGTGGATCGGCGGTCTCGCCGACGGCCCCGAACCGCAGCAGCGCGACCCGCCCGCCGTGACGGGTGCCGAGGCGGGCCAGCACCCGCACCGCGCCTTCGGCGACGTCGGACTTCAGGCGATCGGCCGATCCGAACGCCATCGATGCCGACACATCGAGCGCGATCCAGGTGGTCAGCGTGCGCTCGGGGACGTGCAGCCGGACGTGCGGCTCACCGGTACGGGCGCTCGCCGCCGCGTCGATGTGGCGGACGTCGTCGCCCTCGACGTACGGACGCAGCTGGTGCAGCTCGGTGCCGGGACCCGCGCCCGCCGCCTGGTGGTCGCCCGGCAGCGCACCGGCGCCCCGTCGCGCCGACGGCACCTCGATCCCGCGCAGCGCCGCCCCGTCGACGCGGCCGGGACCCTGGCGGGCCGTCGGCGTGACCAGGCCGCGGCGGGTCGAACCGGTGCGGGGCGCGCCGTCGGTGGTCGTGTCGCCGGCGGTCGCGGCGCGGTCGGCGATGCCCGCCGCGCGGGTGGTCGGATCGCGGCGCGCGGCGGTGTCGGGGGAGGACGGCACGGGAGTCAGGGGAGGGGTCGTGGGCGTTCGTGTCGGCAGGCGGTACGGCGGACCGCGGCTCGACGGTCAGGCGGCGGTGCCGGGGTCGACTGCGCGCAGCGGCGCGGCGGACGTGGCCTTGACGACGTCGATCACCTGGTCGATCACCTGGTCGGCGGTGACCCCGTCGGCGTGTGCCTCGTACGACAGCAGCAGGCGGTGGCGGAGCACGTCGTGGGCGAGCGACAGGACGTCGCGCTCGGCGACGTAGTCGCGCCCGCGCAGCACCGCCAGCGCCTGCGCCGACTGGATCAGGCCGATCGGACCGCGGGGGCTGGCCCCGATCTCGACGATCGAGGCGAGGTGCCCCAGGCCGTAGGCGGCGGGATTGCGGGTGGCGTCGGCCAGCCGCACCGCCAGGCGCACGACGCCCGGGTCGGCATAAGTGTTGCGCACCGTCTGGCGGTGCGCGATCAGGCGCTCCGGGGTCAGGAGCTGCCGTGGCACGGCGGTCTCGCCGATCGCCTGCTGTACCACGCGCGCCTCGTCGTCGAGCTCGGGGTAGTCGACGAGCACCTTCAGGAGGAAGCGGTCGACCTGCGCCTCGGGCAGCGGGTAGGTGCCTTCGGACTCGATCGGGTTCTGCGTCGCGAGGACGAGGAACGGGTCCGGCATCGCATGGCTCGCGCCGCCGAGGGTCACCTGCCGTTCCTGCATCACCTCGAGCAGCGCCGACTGGACCTTCGCGGGGGCGCGGTTGATCTCGTCGGCCAGCAGCAGGTTGCCGAAGACCGGGCCGAGCTGCGTCTCGAACGTGCCCGTGTCGGGACGCCAGATGCGGGTGCCGACGAGGTCGGCCGGCACCAGGTCGGGGGTGAACTGCACGCGACGGAAGCTCCCGCCGAGGACCGTGGCGAGCGTCTTGACGGTGAGCGTCTTGGCCAGGCCCGGCACGCCCTCGAGCAGCACGTGCCCGCCGGCGAGCAGTGCGATCAGCACCCGCTCCAGCATCGAGTCCTGCCCGACGACGACCCGCTTGGCCTCGTGGAGCACCGCCTCCAGATCGCGGGCGATCGCCTCGATACCCGGGTCGATCTCGCGCTCCGGCGGTGCGTGCCGACGGGCGCGCGTGGGCTCTTCCTCACCGCCGCGACGGGGCGGCGGGGGCGGGACGGCGGACGCGGGATCGTGCGGAAGGCTCATGCGGTGGGTGCTCGGTCGGGGCCAGGCATCTACAACCGTAGGGGGCCAGACGTCATACCGGGATAAGGACGGTCGCGGCGGGTCACGCCGCCGCGGGAAGGGTGACGAGGACGTCGAGGCCGCCGTCGGGGCCGCCGGTCAGGCTCAGGGTTCCGCCGTGAGCGTCGACGACGGCCTGCACGATCGACAGTCCGAGGCCCGAGCCGCTGCCGTGTCGGCCGAGCCGTTCGAACGGCCGGGTGAGACGCTCGATGTCCTCGTCGGCGATCGTCGGTCCGGGGTTGCGGACGCGCAGGGTGATCACCGGACGGAACGCTTCGATGGCGGTCGGCGGTCGGCCGGCGCTGCGGGTGCGTCGGGCGCCCTCTTCACCGCCGGTGCTCGCC
>JBFWKS010000018.1:0-30149 GCA_050252545.1 Solirubrobacteraceae bacterium | reverse complement strand
GCAAGCCCGTCCCGGCCCGGCCCCCCCGCCTGACCGCGGTCCCGTTGGCGACGCTCACCGCCGGTGAGCAGGCTGCTGTCACCGCGCTGAACGAGGCCGCGGAGTCCGACCCTGCGGTGATCCCGACGCTCCTGCGCTACGTGGTGCGGGTCCACAGCGATTCGCACACCGACTCGGGCGAGTACAACGCGTTCGCCGGGGTGAAGAACATGGGCACCGCGACGTCGACCCTGTGCGAGAAGATCGCCGACGCCGGTGGGGACGTCACCCAGTACGGGCACGGCAGCTACGTGATGCAGGCCCGGTTCGAGGAAGCTCCCGATCTGGAAGCCAACGCGGCGCTCGCCGCGGACACGTTCTTCCCTGGCGAGCCCGACGACGGCCGGACCAGCGAGCTTCTTGATGTCGACCTCGACGACGACGGCGTGGGCCGCGACGAGGTGAGCTTCGAGGGCGGCCAGGCAAACTGGTGGGCGACCAGGGCCCCGTCGGGAGCGCCGGCGGCGGAGATCAGCGACGCGTGGGCGTCCGACGGGACGCACAGCCTCCTGGCCCGCCAGGGGCCCAACGCCGGGCAGCTGTTCGTGTCGACCGGCCGCCAGCAGGGCATCGCGAAGCCTGCGTTCGAGGGTGCCCGGATCCACGGCGAGGTCGACGTCTACATTCCCGACGGGTCCCGTGAGGCCCGCGCCGAGATCGTGCTGCTCACCTCGACGTTCTCGACGATCTCGTTCGACGAGCCGAACGTCGGGATCGCCGGGGAGCGGGTGTGGACGTCCACGAACCCTGACCAGCCGACCCGTCTCGTCGTCGACGCGTTCAGCGGGGAGATCCCCGACGACGCTCCCTGGATCGCGCTCGGGGTCCGCCGGTTCGGGTTCCCGATCCCCGCCGACGAAGGTCTCCACATCGACCGTGCGTCCCTCAAGGAGTACGCCGGCCGGCTCGCCACCGCCATCGACGACGCCACCACCACCGTCGACGTGTACACGGCCCGGAACCTCCGGCCGAAGCTTCTCGTCACCCGGAGCCACACGACCAACACGTTCACCTTGGCCAGCCACGGCTACGACGACGGCACCCCGCTGTGGTTCATGGGTGCAGGGGTCCCCGACGAGTTCGACATCAACGTCGCCTACTACGTCGTCAACGCGACCACGTCAACGTTCCAGCTCGCCGCGACGGAGGCCGGTGACCCGGTCGACTTCACCGACCACCAGGGCTCGTCCTATGTGACGGTCTGCCCGACGACGTGGCCCTACCGGGGCCCCCGCGCCGGCGACCCCCAGGGCGAGGAGCTCACCACGTCGACCACGTCGACGAGCACCGCCGAGTGCGTCCACTGGGCCCGTCTCGGCGACGAGATCATGGCGTTCACCGCGGACCCGGTCGACAACGGGGCCACGGTCCGTCTCACGGTCCTGCGAGGCATGTGGGGCACCACCCCCGTCGCCCATCCGGCCGACACGCCCGCCGAGTCGCCCATGTACGTCGGGTCGGTCAACGAAGGCGCCGACGCCACGTTCGCCGGGTCCCCCGCGGTGAACGATCCCGAGAAGGCGTTGCGCTACGTCGTGCGGCTCGACGACCCCGTGGGGGTCGAGTGGCTCGCGAAGCGGCGGATCATGCAGGACTGCGAGTACGACCGCACCGGGGTCCACGCCGACGTGCCCCAGTCGACCGCTCCGAGCGAGTGGCCGGCCGGGCTCGACCTCGGCCCGCACGCCCGCTCCACGACGAAGCGGTACCTCGACATCACCGGGACCAGCTTCTACAACCAGTCCGACGGCTACGGGTTCAACTCCCGGCCATGGCGCAACGACCTGGGCCGCTGGCTCACGTCCGAGGACCTCGCGCAGCAGCAGACCGACAAGAGCGAGGGGCTCCGCCGCTGGTACGGCCGGTTCGGGCTCGGGATGCTCCACCCCCTCGTCGGGAACAACCTCGTCGTCCAGTCGAACGACCAGGACCCCCTCAAGTCGGGGATCCTCACGTCGGGCCTGTGGGACCTCGGGAACCTCGAGTTCTGGGGCAACAACCCTGCGACGGGCCCCAACAAGATGCAGGCCCAGCGGGACCAGCTCATGGAGCTGATGCGCCTCGACTACCCGCTGTGCCTGTGGGCGAAGATGGGCCAGAACGCACTGTCCGGTGGGGTGTTCGACACCCACGGCACGCCCGGCGTGATCGACGACGACGACAAGTACCACTACCGCCGTTGGGTGTACGGCCACTTCCTCATGGCGTGGCGCGGGTCGGACCGCCAGCAGATGCTCTCGGAGTGGGGCATCGACATCGCCGACGCGCTCGAGCCGGTGTTCCTCGCCCAGCTCGGCGTGCCGGTCACGCACTACGGGGCGTGGATCGATCTGCCCGAAGCGGCCGACGGGGTGAAGCAGCGGCTCTACACGAAGGGCCGGGTCCTGTTGAACACGACCGGCTCCGAGGTCGTCGTCGCGTTGCCGTTCTACATGGCGAACGTGGAGACCAGCCCGCAGGTCGTCACCGACTCCGTGACGATCCCCGCCTACGACGCCGCGGTGTTGCTCTACACCGAGGAGCAGGGGTTCACCACGATCCGCATGGCCAGCACCGGCGACGGCGCCGGCACCGCTGCCGTCACGATCGTCCCGGTCGCCGAGCATGCGATCACCATGGCCAGCCACGGCGACGGGGCTGGCGTCGCGCGGCTGTTGATCTCCCACCCGGTGTCGGAGCTCTACGACGCCCGTGGGGTGTGGCCGGCGCAGCAGGACTACGGCGCCGACTACCTCGGCAGCTGGAACCCGGCGAACCTGTCGTCCGGGAGCGGGGTCCGCTACTGGTTCGGCCGTTACCCCCGCTCGAAGGGGCTGTCGTGGCGGCCACGGGCCGATCAGTGCGTCGACACCGAGGGGGACCTGTCCGCCACCGGCCGGCACGTGAAGGCCCTCGACTGGATCCGCCAGGTCAACGCCGAGAACGGCACCAGCCACAAGCTGGCCCTGCGGCTGATGATGGGCCAGTACATACCGGCCTACCTCAAGGACCTGCTCCGCCCCGAGGGGCTCCTGTGGTCGGGTGACAACCTCGTCGACGTCGCGCACCCCTGCTACCCGCGGGCGGTCACCCACGACCACGACGGCCTCGGCACGCACTCCCACGCGATCGGCGACCCGAACGACATCTACGAGATCTACTTCCGGCGCCTGTGGCAGCAGGTCGTCGCGTGGGCCGAGAGCACCGCGGAGGTGATCTGCCTCCACCTGCCCTGGACCGGCGGCCAGTACGGCGAGGTCTACGACGGGCCGCCGGTGCAGCGGATCGGCGCGGCGGGCACGAACACGAACCCGACGAACGGCTACACCCAGGCCCAGTGGGCTGCGTCCCAGCTGCGCCTGGTCGACATCGTCGCCGAGGAGACCCCACCCCAGTTCGTGGTGAGCGCGCCGGCGTCGGGGAAGGGCCCGTTCTACGTGGGGTCGTCGCCGGACTTCATCGTGAAGATGCGGGAACGGCTCGTCTCCCACTGGGGTGGCGTGGACCAGGAACGCCACGACCGGGTGTTCATCGGGATGCACGGCTGGCACAACACGCGGGTCATGGGCGACTCGATCACCGAGGTGCAGGGCGTCGGGATCCCCGAGCTCCTCAAGCAGGAACAGGTCCTCGGGATCGGCTCCCGCGACACGACCGACGCGAACCGGGTCAACGTGCTGCTCCAGCACATCATCGGTGACGGGGTCCTCTCCGACGACTGGAACATCAACGGCCAGTGGTGCTTCGGGTCGACGACGGGCACGCCGCCGGCCCGGCGGGAACTGCTCGACGGAGCCGGGGAGCCCATGGTCGGGATGGTCGAGCCCTACCTGATCCAGGGGTCGTCGCCGGGGTCGTCGACGTACGCGCCGTGGATGGAGTCCCTCGGGACGTTCATCAGCAACTTCGCCGACATGGTCGACGGGATCGACCCGGGCCCCGACCCCGACCCCGACCCCGACCCCGACCCCGACCCCGACCCGGAGCCGGACGACTACCCCACGGCGCCCGGCTCGCTCCTGGGTGTCTCCTCGGTCAGCGGGGTGTCGGTGTCGACCGCCTACGGGACCACCTCGGTGGACGTGCGCCTCCCGAGCGGTGCGGGCCCCTACCCGCTGATCGTGCTGGCCCACGGCGCGCAGGGCACCGGCCAGCAGATGAACAACTACCACGCCGAGCTGGCCCAGCGGGGCTACATCTTGGCGGCCCCGTCGATGGGGAACATCGCCGGCCAGATCAACACCGGCCGCGGGAACGTCATCATCAAGGCCGTCATCGACCGGATCTTCACCTTGGCGGCGACGCCCGGCCACGCGCTCTACGGCAAGGTGAGCCGGCCGCCGTCGGGCGACCGCGTCGGGTTCATCGGCACGTCGATGGGCGGGTTCATCGGCTACAAGTTCTTCGACACCCAGTACGCCGACCCGCGGATCGAGTGCTTCATCCTCCAGGCCACGGCCAACACCCACCCGTTCATCAGCGTGTCGGGCCACGACTGGGCCGACGTGACCGACACCGCGGTGCTCCACATTCACGGCACCTCGGACACGACCATCCAGGTCTCCTATGGGCGGACCGCCTACGGGCTGCTCCAGTGCCCCAAGGGGAAGATCGAGGTCACCGGGATGGGCCACGACCTGAACCCGTCCGACACGGTGACCGGCTCGGATACCTCCTACAACAACATCTTCATCGACATGCGGAACGCCTACCTGCGTCACTGGCTCTACGGCCTCGACACCCTCGGCGACATCCCGACCCTGATCGCTGCGACTCCCGGCACCGCCTACACCAACACCTTCACCTGAGGGGAGGGACCGACGTGAAGCTTTCGACCTACGGCGCCAACGCCATCTACAACGGCACCCAGATGCCGGCGACGCTCTACATCAAGCAGCACGTCGGCGCGCCCGGCCCGGACGGCACCGCCAACCCCGCCCAGGAGACCAGCCGGCCCGCCACCGGCCGGTCCACGTCGACCGAGGGTGCGTGCTCCAACGACACCGAGCTCGAATACACCGACGTGACCGCGACGCCGTCGGAGACGTGGACCCACTTCACCGCGTGGGACGCCGCGACCGACGGGAACTGCTGGGGTGGCGGGACGACCGCAGCGAACCCGGTGAGCGAAGGCGACACCGCGAGGTGCCCTGTCGGCGACCTCGACCTGTCGTTCGACCTGCTCGACTGAGCCACGGCACCGGGTGCGTGGCATGCCACACTCGTGGTCATGGCGATGCGTTGCACGACCGTGTCCGGCCGGGTGTCGGCCGACGGGCGAGTCGAGTGGCGTGCCTGCCTCGAGGACGCCGACGGCCAGGTCGACGCGGTGTGGCTGCTCCCCGCGGGGAGTGGATGCCCGATCCAGCTGGGAGGTGAGTACGTGGCCCGGGTGACTCCCGTGGCGGCTTGGCCGCCCCCACCGCCGAAGGAGGCCTGACCATGGCCCTGCTCGTTGATGGCGTGACGTCCTACACCGTCGCGTCTGACCTGATCTCGGGGACCCACTGGCCCTACAGCAAGCTCGCTGGCGGGGTCGCCGGGACGGAACAGCCGATCCCCGGCACCACCGCGAACGGGCTGCTGGTCGACGTGAGCCGCATCCAGGGGACCGTCCAGGTCGGGGCGTCGACCGGCCTCCCGGTCGTCGGGCGGGCCGCGGCGGGGACCACCCCGGTGGGCAACCCGGTGCGGGTCGCCGCGGTGGCCGAGGGGACCCCGCCCGCCGCCCAGTCCGACGGGAACCTCGTCGACCTGTGGGCCACGACCCGAGGCGCGCTGGTGACCGCCGGACTGCCCATGACCCCGACGCCGGGAGCGAAGATCGCCGGCGCGACCGGGTCGCTCGACGTGTTCGACGACCTCGACGGCCAGACCCCCATCTCGATCGTGGCCGAGACCGCCCTCCCCGACGACGACAACGGGCTCACCAGCGGGGTCATCAACTGGCTCTACCTCCACTGGGGATCCGACGCAGCGACGGCCGACAACTGGTCGTGGCGCCTCGCCCCGGGCGAGACCCTCGACACCCTCGACTGGCACTACCAGCCCAGCGGGGACGTGAAGGCGTGGTGGGCCGACCAGGACGGCGTGACCGCCGCGAACAGCATCATCCGCCGAGCGACCTACCCGGTGGCCTGATGGGTCTCCGCCGCAACGACGCCACCCTCCTGGCCCACGTGGCCGACGGGACCGACCCCCACGAGGCCGCCGGCTACACCCGCGGTGTCGTCGGCCGCCGCAAGTTCGAGCAGGCCACCCCCCCACAGATCGACCCTGGCAGCACCGACCCGGCCGTCGCCCACGGCGGCGACCGCTGGCTCCGCACGAGGCCCACCTGATGGCCGCCGATCTGATCCTCACCGGCCGGTTCTACGACGGGAAGGCCGAAGCGATCGCCGCGGGGACCCTCGACGTGTCGTCGGTCAAGGTCATGGCCCTCACCGACAGCTACTCGCCCGACCCGATCGAGCACCAGTACCGGGCCGATATCGTCACCGACGAGGTCACCGGCGGTGACTACACCGCCGGCGGCTGGACCCTCGCCAACAGCGCCTACACGGCGGCGACCCCGACGACCGGCACGTTCGGCGGCGACGCGATCGTCGCGACGGACGTGCCCACCCACCAGTTCTACGTCGCGTACGTCGACGACGGCGACGCCGAGGAGCTGATCGGCTGGCTCGAACGGCCCAGCGCGGTGGCCCACACCGGGACGCTCACGCTCGTCCTGGGCCTCGACATCGCCGCGACGGTGTTCACCTCGGACCCCCTCGCGAACGCCCAGACGAAGCTGATCCAGGGCGTCCTCGAGGACATGCCGAACAAGTCGTCGCGCTACTTCATGCTCGGCCAGCACCTCGGCAACAGCGCCCAGATGTCCACGGTCCGGGCCCGCTACGAGAAGTTCGTCACCCGGTTCGGGAAGCCGGCGTGGGTCGGGATCGACTACGGGCCCGTCATGGCCGGCGGGTCCCACACCGCCGTCAACGAGTTCGCCGAGGAGCTCTACAACGACGGCGTCCTCATCACGATCACGTTGCACCCGAACAACCCGGCCAACGGCCTGCCCTACACCGACCGGGCCTGCACGTTCTCCGACGTGAGCAACCCGGCCACCGCGACGGGGGCGACGTGGCTCCAGATGTTGGGGCGTCTCGCCGACGCGCTCGCCGACCTGGAAGCCCGCGGGGTCGACGGGGTCATGCTGCGCCTCTGGCACGAGGCGCTGACCATCGGGGCGTGGTGGTCCTACCGGTACAACAGCACGGTCACCCGGGCCAACTGGATCGCCGGGTGGGAGCAGGCCCACGACTTCATCCACCTGACCCGGGGCATCCACAACGTGCTCTGGCACTTCTCGATGCACGAGTTCCTCCCGACCGACGGCGGCCAGATCGTGCCCGCGTCGTCGGGTGGCCGGGCCTACCTGTGGCCCGGCGGGGACCGTGCCGACGGCGTCGGAGCATCGTGCTACCTGCTGTCGAAGGCCGCCGCTCCGGGCCGGTTCACGGCCGACGGGAAGGACGACAACCTCAAGCAGCTCCGGGCTGAGGTGCCCGACAAGCCGTTCTTCCTCATGGAGATGGGCCCGACCAGCGGGCACCAGCTCGACCTGTCGTTCGAGTTCATCGACGCGATCGAGGACACCGACCCCGTCACCGGCTTCTCGTTCGCGGTGGCCGGCCTGTTCTGGGGCAACGGCCGCGAGTTCGCCGATCAGATCAACCCCGGCTCGTTCGTCGCTTCCAGCGCGGTGGCCCTCGAGAAGGACGTGGCGTTCTGATGGACTTCACCAAGCGGATCGCCACCTGGATCACCACCGACGGGGAGTCGTTCCAGTTCGGGGGGACGTTCACCCCCACGGCCGGGAAGATCTACGAGCTCAACGTCGTGACCGTGAAGGCGTCGACGGGTGAGGTCGTCCCGAACGTGTCGGGCATGGGGTTCACGATCACGCCGACGGTGAAGGTCGTGTCGAACAGCGGCCGGCGCCGCTCGGCGACGTACCGGTGCATCACCGACACGCCGGTGCAGGGCCCGTTGACCGTCGCGACGCCCGGGACGACGACCAGCGCGGTGTGCTGCTACCTCGTCGAGGTCGACGGGACCGACCCGACCGGGACCGGCGGAGCGAACGCCGAGGTCCGCACCACGAAGATGGCCGACGAGGCGAACACGGCGACGGTCACCCCGGTGGCGTTCGGCGACGACTACACGGCCGGGTCGGGGGTCCTGTGCTTCACCGATTCGGCCAACACCCAATCGGGGACCAGCACCGAGGACGGGTGGACGAACCTCGGCTACGCCACGTCGACCGAGGGGAAGGTCGCCGCGATCTACCAGGCGTCGGCGACCGACAAGTCGCCGACGGTCACCTACACCGGGGCGAACCACTGCGAGGCCATCGCCATCGAGATCGCCGGGCCCGCCTCCGGGCTGGTCTCGGAGACCGTGCAGGGCATCTTCCAGATCAACCTGTCGGAGATCCCCGGCGGTGGGCTCGATCCCGACGCGTTCGAGTGGGTCGAGTTCGTCGCGGTCCAGCAGGCCGACGGGACGTGGGTGTGGGCGCCGATCTCGTCGCCGTCGATCGGGGTGGTCACCCCCTGATGCACCTCCTCACGCTGCTCTCCTGGTGGCCCGGCCCGGCGGTCGACCCGCCCGACGAACAGCTCGAGCTGGTGTCTCCGACCACGGTGGTCGCCATCGACGACGGCCGCCGGGTCGTCGAGCTCGTCGGCGAGGAGGTGTGACGTGGCCCGCCTGATCCGTGTCAGCGACCCCGACTTCGTCATCGGCCAGGGCGACACCGGCCCTGACCTTGACGTGTACCTGGAGGACGCCGTCGGCGCCCGCCCAGCGTTGACCGGGGCGGCGATCACGTTCCGCATGCGGCGCCGTGGCTCCAGCAGCGTCCTGGTGGCCGGCACCGCAGACGCGCACGCCGACCAGGTCACCGAGAAGGGCCGATGCGCCTACACGTGGGCGTCGGACGACACGGCGGTCGCCGGGCCCTACGAGGCCGACTTCGAGGTGGTCTGGGCTGGGGGTGAGCGGATCACGTTCCCGAACGAGGTCCCGTTCATCGTCGAGGTCGTCGAAACGGTCCGCGGGGCCTGATCCCGGCCTGTGGCATGCCACGCTCGTAGGCTGGCGCCGTGGCCACGACCCTCGCCGATCTCCGCACCGCCCTGCGTCATCGCCTCCGGGTCCCGTCCGGTGACGCTCTCACCGACGAGACGCTCCTCACCGGGCTCGTCAACGAGGCCCTGTCGGCGGTGGCGTCGGAGGCCGACTGGCCGTGGCTCGAGGTCCATTCGACCACCCACGTCACCGAGGGGGGCGGGGCCTGGAACCTCCCGGCGGACTTCGGCCGGCTGATCGTCGCCCGGTTCACCGGCCAGCAGGCCTTGGAACGCATGCCGATCGAGACCCTCGACCGGCTCGACGACGCCGTCGGCAGCCCACGGTTCTACGCGTTCTTCGGCTCCCAGCTGATCTGGCGTCCGATCCTCGTCTACGCCGGCGACCTGTGGGTGCGCTACAAGATCCTCGAGGCCACGCTCACCGGCGACGACGACCCGCCGAAGATCCCCGAGCGGTACAAGGCGGCGGTCGTCGAGATGGCCGCCGTGTTGGCCCACCGCCGCAACGGCGACCACGACAAGGCCGCCGCGGCGCAGGACGAGTACGACCGGTGGCTGGCCCGGATGCGGCGCGACGCCGGGCTGGTGTCCGACAGCGAAGGCGGCGGGATCGTGCCGGCCCCGCCGATGCCGGTGAAGTGAACCTCGCTCAGCTCCGGGCCCGGGTCGACGCCCGGTCGGGCATCGCGGTCGCGGCGTCGGAGGTCGACGCGTCGATCAACGAGGCCCTGTCGGTCCTGTCGTTGGAGGAGCGGTGGCCCTGGCTCCGCGCGTCCGCGGGGGCGACGTTCGACGTTGATGAGCCGGTCGACCTGCCCGCCGACCTGGCCCAGCTTGTCTCGGTCACCGCGGACGGCCACCGCTACAGCCTGGTCGCTCCGGCCGACGTGACCGTGGCCCGCGTCTACTCGGACCGGCAGCGTCTCGCCGCGGTCCAGAACGGGGCGCTCATCCTGTGGCCGGCGCCGGCGGTCGGCGCCGAGCTCGTCGTCGACTACATCTCCATGGAGAAGCACCTCGTTGACGACACCGACGAGCCGCATCTGCCCGACGCGTACAGCCAGGCGGTGATCCACCTGGCGATCTCGCTGGTGCAGGACCGGGCCCCGGAGATGGCCCGGTCCGCTGCCGCGCACTCGTCGAGCTACGACGGGTGGGTTCGCCGGATGCGGCGGGGGACGTTGGCGAAGGGCCCGCTTCGGGTCAGGGCCCGCACGGACGGGATCTGATGGGCGAGCGGGTGTCGGTCGTGTTCGACGACTTCGCGGGTGGTGACTGGGGCAGCCTGCTGGGGCCGGACCAGGCGCCAGCGGGCACGTACCGGGGCCACAACGTCGTCGTGTACGAGACCGGGGTGCTCGGGCCACGGCCTGGCATGATCGAGATGGGGACGTTGCCGGCGGGGTTCCCTGGCGGCCTGGCGATCTCGAACCCTGTCGGGGGGATCGGGGTCGAGAAGCCTGTCGGGCTGGCCATCGCCGGCAGCGGGGTGCACCGGTGGGACCTGATGACCGGCGTGGCCGGTGGGGCGATCTCCGGGTCGTTCGCGGCGTCCGCGGCGGGGTACCCGGCAGGGGTGTGGGCCGATGTCGGGACCGCCCACGTCTACGTGGCCCGCCCCGGCGACGGGGTGTACCGCGTCGACCTGGACGCGGGGACGTTGACGAAGCTCGCGTCGAGCCCGATGTCGCGGGTCGTGGCCAGGGTCGGTCCGCTGATCGCCGCCGGGGGCGACGAAGGCCAGACCCCGAACGAGGTCTACTACTCCACCGCCGGGGATCCGACCGAGTGGAACCCCCTCAACTTCGAGCTGGTCGGGGACCTGTCGCCGGTCACGTTCCTGCGGCAGATGCGCTCCACGCTGGTCGCCGGGAAGAAGTCGGGGTGGATGGGCATAGGCGGGCTCGGCACCGCCGACCCCTACCTCCAGGTCCTGTCCGACGCGCCCGGCCCGGCGACCGGCGCCGCGGTCGCTGTGACCGGCACCGGCGCCGTGGGCTACATGCCCGGCGACGGGCCCCCGGTCGCTGCGGTGTTCGACGGTGGCGTCGCGTCGGTCCAGCGCGACCGCCGGTTCCCGTACGTCGCCGGTGAGAACCCGCCCGTGGTCGAGGAACGGGCCCTGCCCGCCCCGTCCGCGTCGGTGGTCCGGGCCGGCCGCAACGGGCTGCTCTACTCGGCCACGATCCTCGCGCCGTCCACGTTCGGGCCGACCGAGCGGACCGCGGTGTGGCTGTTCGACGGGCTCCGCTGGTCGTTCCATGGCCTCTCCCGCGGGCTCGGCCACCTCGCCGCGCCCGAGCTCCACCAGGTCTACGGGCTCGACGAGCCGTTCTACCCCCACAACTACGTGTGGGCCACCGGCTGGGACATCGACCCCTCGCCCCTGTACCGGCTCCGCGTCGGTGACCTCCAGCGGCCCGGCTACGGCATGGGCTCCCAGGCCGACGCGGTCCTCGGCGCCTCCGACGATCCTGGCGCCACGTCGGGCCACCACGTGGAGTTCCCGACGGTCCGCGACCCCGAGCGGCGGATGATCCGCCCCCAGAACGTGACGTTGCACCTCGAGCGCTACTCGATGGGGCCGGGCTATGGGACCAGGTACGTGGAGGTGGTCCTGCTTCCCGTCGGTGACGACCAGCAGACCGACGCGGACCCTGGCGTGGTGGTGTGGTCGTTCACCCACCGCGACGACGGGGTCGGGACCGAGGAAGGGTCGGTGCGGGTGGTCCGGTCGATCGACGCTGGGCCCTTCGGGACGTGGCCGGCGTCGGGCTACCGGGTCAGGCTCGCGCTCCACGGGTTCGGGCTGCGGGCCGTCGAGGTCGAGCATGAGGTGTTGGCCGGGAGGCGCCCCTGATGGCTTCGGAGATGCCGTTCCGCTACCTGGTCCGGTGGCCGTCGATCCCGGCGGGGCTGGCTCCTGAGGTCGTGGCCATGTTGGAGGAACGCGACCGCCAGTTCGAGGACCGGTTCGCCCAGCTGATCCTGTCGTTGGAACGGCGCGTCGCCGCGCTGGAACCCTGAGAGGAGGCCCCTGGTGGCCCTCGACTCCGCCAAGCAGACGCTCCCTTCCGACCCCAAGAGGATGACGCCGAACGCTCCGACGGCGATCAGCGGCACCGGTGTCGTGCCGCGGGTCCAGCCGTTCGCTGGGGCCGGGCAGGACCCGGCCGCCCTGTTGGCGCAGTGGGGCGTGACCCTCCCCGAGAACGACACGATCGCCGAGATGATCCTCCACGGCGGGAACCAGCCGATCATCGCGAGCCGGTCCGGTGGGATCTACACCGACCCCAACGCGCCGGCGGGGACGTTCCTCGGGTCGTGGCATTCCCCGTCGATGCAGGGCGCCCACAACGACCCCGACCGCTACTTCACCGGGCTGAGGGAGACGCCGAACGGCGGCTACCAGCTGGTCTCCAACAACGACGAGCGGTACGACTTCAACCCCGACGGCGGCCAGCTCGCCGCGCCTGCCGCGCCGGCGCCGGCGTTGGGGACCGGCAGCCCCGAGTACGAGGCCCTGGCCCGGGCCCTGGACTTGGAGCAGTCCACCGCGGAGGGCAACGCGGCCAGCGAGAGGGCCGAGATCAGCCGCCGTGGCGCGTTCTTCTCGCCGGAGATCGAGCGGCAGGGCACGATCGCGCGGCGGGGCATCGAGCAGTCGGCGATCAGCCGGAACATGTGGGGGGGAGGGTCGATGGCGCAGCGGTTGACCGATCAGCGTGCTGCGCAGCAGGTCCAGCAGGGCCAGGTCGCGATGCAGGAAGCGGAAGGGGTCGGGAAGGTGGAGCGTGAGTTGGCGACCAAGACCAGTGACATCGGCCGGCGGCGTGCCGAGTCGGCGTTGACCGCTGCGGGCCAGCGGTACCTGCGGGACAGCCTCACCCCGTACACGACCCCGGCGGCCGGCTGATGTCGGATCTGAGCGGGACCACGATCTTCGACCGGCTCGGCCCGAACCTCGAGGACCAGAAGCGGATGACGCTCGAGGCCCTCGCCCGAGGCGGCACCGCCGGCGTCGACGCGTTCAAGGCGGCCCAGCAGGGCGTCCAGTCCACCCAGCAGACCGCGCTGGACCAGGCGATGGGCGACTCGCAGCGGGCCGGGCTCGGCGGCGCCGCGCAGGCCGAGATCAGCCGCCAGTTGCGGCAGCCTGGCGACTCGCTGGTGCAGCAGCTCCAGGGCGCCCAGGGCACCTACGAGGCCGACGTGGCCCGGTCCGCGGACGCGATGAGCCGCTACATGGATGAGGTGTCGGCCGGCGCGGCGACGGTGAAGGCCCAGGGCGACGCCGAGGTGGCGTTGGCGAAGCAGATGTGGGAACAGGACCAGGCCATGAAGGCCGCCGCCGGCCGAGGCGGCGGTGGTGGCGGTGGTGGTGGCGGCGGCAGCGGGGACGTGTTCAACCCGGCGGACTTCTCCGACTCGGAGCTGACCAAGTGGCTCATGGGCGGCGCCGAGATGGAACAGCGCGCTGACGTGGAGACGGCGCAGCGGTCGATGGACCAGGCCCGCCACGACGAACGGGCCGCGCAGAGCCACGCCAGCGGCGCGCTGGACTTCGAGATCGCCGCGTCGGAGCAGGCAGCGTTCAACGATACCGGGCCGTTCCGTGAGCCGGTCACGTCCCGGTCGTCGTCGGAGTCGGGGCGGCGTGGCATCGGCGGGTCGTTCACCCGGCCGCCTCAGCCCCGGCCCGCGCAGACGAACTACGAGGAGGTGATCGACCAGCAGGCGGTGCGGCAGGAGCAGGCGCGCCGGGCCCAGGCCGAGCGCCAGCAGGAGATTGAGCAGCTGCGGAACCAGCCGCTGTTCCAGATCGCCCGCGAGATCGGGTCGGCGTGGGGCCTCGACCCCTACCGGACCACCGGCCTCATCTCCCCCGGCAGCGGGACCCTGGCCAGCGCCGACGACTACGAACGGCAGATGGCCATGGAGATGGCCGACCGGGCCCGAGAGGGAGCGTTCTTCAACGAGACCGGCTTCGAGTCGCCCCAGGAGATGCAGGGCTGGCTCGGCGCGTCGGACCAGCTCGGTGTCAGCCCGGTCGACCAGGCCCTCGCCCGCCAGGCCGGCGTCGACGCGCCCGTCGTCATGGAACTGCGGGGCACCCCCGAGTACCAGGCGGTCCGCCAGGCCGCCGACGCCGTGGTACAGGCATCGCTCCGCCGGGAGCTCGACATGCCGCTCACCGAGGACCAGCTCCGCTCCTACCTGTTCACCCAGGCGCCGTCGGTGCCGCCCCAGGTCCGTGAGCTCGTCATCGCCGAGGTGCGTCAGCAGCTCCAGTCGTCGTCGTTCTTCGGTGAGGACGTCGACAGCATCGAGCGTGAACTGGCCGGCGGGCTCGGAGGCTGATGGCGTCGGCCGAGGAGGTCCTGGCCCGGGCCGCGGCGCGGCGGCCCGGCCCGACGACCACCGTGGCGGCGCGCCCGTCGTCGAGCGGCCAGTCCGCGGCGGAGATCCTCGGCCAGCCCACGTCCACGACCGTCGCCCCCGCGCAGCAGCAGGCTGCGGTGGAGCAGTTCAAGGAGTCCACAAAGCGCCGCGACGGCGGCGGCCGGTCCTTGTTCGAGCAGGCCCGGGGCCTGGTCTCGAACCTCCCTGCGGGCCTGTGGGGTCTCGCCGTGGTGGGGGCGAAGGAGGCCGGGTCGCTCCCGATCGACGCGGCGAAGGGGCTGGTCCAGGGGCCCCGCGATGGCGGCAAGCCCATCTGGGAGGGTGAAGGGACCCTCGGGGACCGGGCCGGCCGGAACTGGGCGCAGGTCCGCGAGGACCGGCCGCTCATCACGGCGATGGGCGAGTCGTGGGCGAACACGTGGGCCGACCTCGGCCGGACCGTCCAGTCCGCGGCGCCGGGCGGCCAGGCGTTCGGGGACAACCCCTACAGCGTCGCGGTGAGGGAAGGCCGGATCCTCGACAAGCTCGTCGAGGACGTTGGGAACGTCGCGCTGACCGGCGGGCTGGCCAGCCGGTTCGCTGTCGGTGGGGCGTTGCGGGCCGAAGCGGCAGCGTCCCGCGCGGGGACGGTCCAGGCTGCCGAACGGGCCGCGCGGCTCCGGGCCCGGGCCGAAGGGGTCCGACGGGCCACCGGTGTCGCGAACGCGATGGCCGACAGTCCCGCGCTGCCGTTCCGGGCCGCGGCCCGCGGCGCGAAGTGGGTCGCCCCCCGTGCTGGGGAGCTCGCCACCCGCACCGCTGCGGGCGCCGCGGCCGCTGACCGGCTCACCGCTGCCGCGGACGCGCGCCGGCTCAAGCGGGACTTCCGCCAGGAGGTCGTCCTCCCAGCGAAGGCCGACGAGCAGGTCCTCGCCCGCCAGAACCAGCTCCGCACCCGGGCCGGCGAGCGTGTGCTCCGCGACCGGGACGCCCAGGCGGCAACGATCCTCGTCCACGGCCAGGGGTTCCAGCAGCAGCTCGCGATCATCGACCAGCTGCCCCCCGAGGCCCGGCCCCGGGCGTTGGGGCGGGTGTTCCCCGAGATCGAGCAGTCCGCGTCGCCGCGGACCGTCGAGATCGTCCGGGCCTACGCCGACGGGACGATCGACCCGGACCTCAAGGCGGCCATGGACACGTCGTGGCCCGAGATCCGCAAGATGATGGCCCAGAACGAGGAGTTCCAGCTGGCCGGCCGCGGGTCGGTCGACCCGATGGACCCCGCGCAGCTCGGCGACGACCCGATCCAGTCGCAGATCGACCGGCGCCTCGCCCCGCTCGAGGAGCGGATCGACCGGTTGGACCGGGACCTCGTCGGGGACCCGAAGCGGGGCCGCGTGGGGGCGTTGGGTCAGGTGGCCCGGGCCGAGGATCGGGTGGTGCGCAACACCCCGGACCCGGAGGCGATCTTCCCGCAGCGCACCTCGGTCGCCGCGGTGGACCTGGGCCGGCAGGTCGAGCGGGCCGAGACCTCGGCGACGGATTCGGCGGCGGCCACCGCGGCGGCGGGCCGTCTCGCCGACAGGGCCGACGCGATGCCGGGGCCGACGGCGGAGCGGATGGCGGGCGTCGAGCAGGGCGCGGTGCGTCTCTCCCATGCGGAGCGGCGGGCCCAGGGCCGGGCGACGGTCGCTGACCGGGCCCGGGAACGGATCCGTGCCGAGGCCGAGACGGCCGAGCGGGCCCTGGTCGAGCAGGAGGACCAGGCCCGGAGGCTCGCCCAGTTCGAGCAGGACCGTCCCGCTGTCGCGACCCCCGAGTCGATCACCGCGGAGCGGCGGGCCCAGTGGCGCGACGCGCAGGAGCAGGCGAAGCGGGCCGAGGAAGCCGAGACCCGCCGCCTGTTCGACGAGTTCGACACGCTCCGCAACGTCCCCGGCCCCGGCGAGCCGTTGTACGCCGAGTTCCAGGCGTGGGCCGCGCAGCACGGCCTGGCAGGCAAGGGCGGCCGGCTCCGCAACATCTTCAAGGAGGCCGACCCGACCCGCCGCGAGCAGTACGTGCGAGGCGGGAAGGTCCATGAGCGTCAGGGCCCGCGGGAACGGTTCTTCTTGCAGGGCAAGCAGCGGATCCCTGGCATGGGGATGCTCCACGAAGGCGGGCTCGACTTCGACTGGCAGGAAGGCCTCGACCGGCTCGGGTCGGTCGTCGACCGGATCAACGAGCTCCGCGAGTTCCGTCGGACCCGCCCGACCGCGGACGACTTCGCGTCGGGCGCGGCGGGCCGGCTCCTTCCCGTCGAGTTCCGGGCCGAGGGGCTCGACCTCCCCGCGGATGAGGCGGCCCGGCTCCGCAACATGCCCCACGAACCGCCCATGCCCCGTGCCGGGATCCGGCCGGCGTGGACCTACCCGCTCGACGAGTTCGTCGCCCACGTCGAAGCGCTCGACGCGGTCCTCGACGACATCGCCAGCGACGGCGAGTTCCTCGACCCGACCCCCGCCCAGGACGCCGCCCACCGGGAGCTCGCCAACCTCCTGCCCCCCGGCTGGGACGACGCCGACCTGGCCGTGGCCCACGCCCGGCTCGTGGAAGCCGCCCAGGCCCACGGGCTCGAGGGCGCCCCACCCGTCGAAGCTCCCCTCGACCCCACCGAACGGGTCGGCGCCGCCGGCCGCCGGGCCGTCGAGGACGCTGAGGCCCGCGCTCTCGCCGCGTACGAGACCGACCTGGCCACCGTCGCCGACATGGCCGACATCGGCCAGGCGATGGACTCGTCGTTCCTCGAGTTCGGGGATCTGGACTGGCGGGCCCAGCGGATCTACCGGCAGCTCGAAGCTGAGGCCCGGACCGGCCAGGCCGGCGCCCGCCTCGCCGCGTCCCGGGAGGCCACCGCTGGGCGGATCTTCTCCGCCGGGGAACGGCGAGGTGCTGCCACCGGCGGGGCGCGTCGTGAGGCCCGTCGTGGCGCCGAGCTCGACCGCCGATCGGCGAAGGCCGCTGACCGGCTCGTGGAGCTGACCCGCCGGGTCGACACCGCCGGCACCCGCGACGCGGAACGTGCCCGGCGTGCTGGGACCCGGGAGGGTCGTGCGGTCGAAGCAGCCGCGGTGCAGCACCGGAAGGTCCGCCAGATGCTCAAGACCCGGGACCGGCTCACGGAGAAGGCGGCGAAGGAACGGGCCCGGCTGGAGGAAGGGCCGATCCTGCCCGCTGGGAGCAAGATGGGCCAGGTCGTGCCCGGCCGGTACCAGCCGGCTCTGCGTGCCAACCAGCGGTTGCAGGCCGAGATCCTCAAGATGGCCGGCGAGGCCGACGACGCCGCCCCTGGGAGCGGGGAGTGGCTCCGTGGCCTCGCCGATCAGGCTGCGACGACGATGCGGAAGTTGCAGGCCGCGGGGGTCGAGCCCGAGTACGTGATCGGCGGGGTCGACGCGCTCCCCCAGGGCGCGACGAGGATCCCTGGCCGGGGCCGGGACCGGATCCCGTGGCGCAACACGAAGGGCGTCCGCACCGGCAAGACCATGGGCCGCCTGCCCCTGTCCTACCGGGCCGCTGGGCGTCTCGCGACGGAGCGATTCACCCGGATCGTCGAGAACGAAGCGGCCGACACCACCGCGCAGCGCTACGCCAAGACCGCCGACGACGTGGTGTCGCGCATGGCGATCGAGCAGGGTTGGGACGTCGACGGGCCCGAGCTCGCCGAGTTGAAGGCCCGGCTCGAGCACGGCGGCCAGGACGTGGCCAAGTGGATGGAACGCGAGGGCTGGCTGGCGTGGGACCCGAACGCGCCGACGGGTGACGTGCCCGAGAAGATGGTGCGGCGCGACACCCTGTTCCTGCCGAGGGAGCTCAAGCGCGAGTTCGCTGCGTGGTTCCGGCCGGCGAAGAAGAACGGGGCGTTGGGCGCCTACGACTGGGTGACGCGCGGGTGGAAGCACGCGGTCCTGGCGTTGAACCCGATGTGGAACGTCGGGAACATGGTGTCGAACGCGATCATGTTGGAGATCGGGACGGGCGCGTCGCCGGGGGAGTTGCGCCGGGCGTTTGCCGAGGTGCGCGAGATGATGAAGCTCGAGCGGGAGACCGGCGAGCTGCACTTCCCGCCCCGGCTGTACGACGCGGGCATGAGCGGCGAGACGTTGCGGTTCTTCGCTGACCGGCCCGACGAGGCCCGGGGGATCATGGGCCGCCATCCGATCCAGGCCAGCTACGAGTTCAATAACCGGGTCGACAACTTCGGCCGCCAGATGGCCTACGTCATCAACCGGGGCCGCGGGATGAGCGACGAGGCGGCTGTGCGGCAGGCGCTGAAGGTCATGGGCGACTTCAACAACATGCGGCCAATCGAGCGTGACTTCGTGCGGCGGATCATGCCGTTCTACGCGTGGTCGAAGCACGTCACGCTCCTGTCGTCGCACCTCGCGATCACCCACCCGGCCCGGGTCGCGTGGACGCTGGCCCTGGCCGACAAGTTCGGGCCCGAGGCCGAGGACGGCACCCCGTCGTGGCTCGAGGGGGCGATCCCGTTGGGTGGCAACCGGTGGCTGACCATGGGGTCGCTCAACCCGTTCGGCCGGTCCGTGGACAGCCCGTTCGTGAACCCCACCGAGTTCCTTCGTGGCACCAACCCTGTGTTGCAGGCCGGGGTCCTGGGCCTGACCGGGATCAACTTGCAGCGTGGCCGCCTCGCGACGAGGCCGCGGGGCACCGGGCCGACCGACGAGTACGGCAACCCGGAGCTCGGCCCGATCGGCTGGGGGCCGATGGCCTACAACCTGATGGGCCGCACCCCGCTCACCCGGGCCGCGTACAGCATGGTCGCCGACCCCTACGTGCGCTACGACACCGGCGAGCCGATGACCCGGTCCCGCCGGCCGATCCGGCTCGACGAGGCCGACAACTGGCTGTTCCGGGCGGCCCGCGACCTTGGCATCCCTGGGGTGCCGGTCGTGGCCGACCCCAAGGAGATCGCCGCCCGTGTCCGCCGGCGGGAACGGGAAGCCGACCGGGCCCGCCGCGCTGGCTGATCCCCCGTCCTGTGGCATGCCACGCCTACCCTGTGGCGGTGGCCACCCGCGTGACCTACCTCGAGCGCTCCTGGTGGACCGACCGGCCCCCTCACGGCCATCGGGTCCCCCACTCCCAGTTCATCGGCCTGGCCGTCCACCACACGGTGTTCGTCATGGCCGACTGGGACGGCGACGGCATCCTCCACGGCGACCTCGACGACATCAAGCGGTACATGGAACGGCTCCGCACGGCCCGCCCCGACCTCGGCGCTGACGTGCCCTACAGCTTCGTGGTGTTCCCCGGCGCCACCCCCGGCGACGGGATCGTCGTAGAAGGGCGAGGACCGGGCCAGACCGGGGCGCACACCCACGGGTTCAACTCGACCCGCTACGGCGTCGCGTTCGCAGGCAACACCATGGTCGAAGCGGTCACCCCCGGTGTCGTCGCCGCGTTCCGGGCGGTCGGCGAGCGGCTGTTCGACCCGGCCGGCGCGGCCCGCACGTTCGGCCACCGCGACCACGGCCAGACCCTCTGCCCTGGCGACCACCTGTACGTCGAGCTGCCCCAGCTCCAGCCGCCGTTCCTACCCAACCTGTTCGTGCCCGAGGAGGACGACACCATGAAGGCCCTACGCATCGTCGGCTTCCGCCAGTTCGGGAACCGTTGGCTCATCGGCGCCGGCCCGGCCCTGAACCTGTCGGGCGAGCTCGCCGACAGCTACCGGGCCGACGGTGTGCAGGAGGTGCTGCACGACCAGGTGCACGACCAGCTTCTCCACGGTCTCCTCGAGCAGTCGGGCCTCGACGTGACGGACCTCGCGGCCCCGTGAGCGGCACCGAGATCGGCGCCGTTCTCGGCGGCCTCGCAACGCTCGTCGCAGCGTTCCTAGGCGGCGGAGGCATCGCGAAGGTCCTCCGCGAGGTGCGGGCGATCGGCCACCAGGTCAACAACCGGGAACCCAACCAGCCGACGGTCCATGAGCGGCTCGACGGGATCGAAGCGCTCATCGCCGAGCACACCGACCAGGACCGGATGAACTTCGAGGCGCTCGCCCGCCGGATCGACTCGACCGCCCCTGTACCCGGCGGCCGTCGGGCCACCGACCCCCCGGAGGGACCATGATCGCCACCGCCGTTCGCTACCTGCCCCGCATGCGCAAGGCCATCGGCGCCGGCGTCACCGCTGGGGTGCTGATGTGGGCCAAGTGCCAGGCCGACGGCCTCACGAGCGACGAGGTGGGCCAGGTGGCCGGCGCCGCCGTGGCGGCCGGCGCTGCGGCCTGGACGCTCAAGAACCGCTGACGCGGGGCCACCGCTCGGCGTTGGCCGGCGGCCGCTCCATCTGGCGGGCCACCCGGTGGCGGGCGTGGGGCGTGCGGCCCAGCAGGTCGAGGGCCAGGCCCTCGCCGAACACGTCGCCCTGCTCCCGCGCCCAGAACACGCAGAACTGGGTGCAGTCGTCGTCGACGTTCGTGTCGTCGAGCACGATGTGGAGCGACCCCCCGACGCTGTTCCCGGGGAGCCGGTAGTAGGCGTGGGCCCGGGCCGTCAGCATGGCCGTGGTGCGCCGCGGCGGCACCGGGTGGAGCGGGTCACCCACGGCTGGGCCTGCACCCGGTCTCGACGACTTGCCCTCCGAGCGCCCTGGCCGTGGCGTGGAGGGCGTCGATGGAGTCGTCGAGGTAGCCGGTCCAGGCCAGATCGCCGTCGATCACCAGCTCGGCGTGGTCGCCGGCCTCGACATCGTTGCGGCCCGTCCAGTGGACGACCACACGCACCGCCAGCTTGGCGGCGGCGCACCGCTCGCACTCGCTGGCGTGCAGCGGGTCCGACAGCGGCCGGTTCGTGCCCCAGTGGAGCCCGGTGGCGTAGTCGTAGTACCAGGTGCCGAGGCCGGTCATCGCACGCTCCTGAGGGTGTCGAGCATGGCCTGCATGCGCTTGGGGCGCCACACGTAGACCTCCGGCGGGTGGCCCAGCTCCTTCACCCGGCCGAGGCCCTCGAGCCACACGCGCTGCGCCGGCTTGATGGCGCCGCCGTCGGTCTTGAGCTCGGCGATCACGAGGCGGCCGGCGCCCGGGTGGAGCAGCACCTCGTCGGGGAATCCGGCCTCGGTGCGCCGGCTGTCGGGCACGTGGTAGCGCATCCACCCGTGCTTCTTGGCCTCGTCGACCAGGACGCGCTCGAGGTCGCGCTCGTGCATCGTCATGCCGCGCGCCGCCGTCGTTTGCGGGCGGCGGACTCGACGGCTTCGCAGGGCCGGCAGGCGCCGACCCAGCGGCCGTGGTAGCGGCGGGCGGTGGCCACGGTGAGGGGGCGGCGGCAGCGGCGGCAGCGGCACGCCGTCGGGTCGATGGCCACGACCTCTTGGCAGTCCTGGCATCGGCCCTGGCTGTTGAGGCGGGCATCGACCCCGCACCGTCGACAGGTGCTCATCGGCGCCGGTGCTTGTTCGCGTTCGGGCAGGTGGCGAAGTGGCTGATGTGCAGCGGGTGGCCCTCGGCGCGGGCGCGCCCCAGCTCGTCGGCCGTCAGCACCTTCGCTGTGCCGTCGCGGCGCACGTAGACGTTGCCG
The DNA here is from genome assembly GCA_050252545.1 of Solirubrobacteraceae bacterium. Taxonomy (GTDB): domain Bacteria; phylum Actinomycetota; class Thermoleophilia; order Solirubrobacterales; family Solirubrobacteraceae; genus Patulibacter. Next base: position 8,017 of record JBFWKS010000018.1, on the reverse strand, counting down.
TTCTCCACCGGCTCGGGATCGAGCGGGTTCTTGCTCCCACCGTCGAGCAGGACCCACTGCACCCCGGCGCCACAGCTCCGACAGGTGGCCATGGTTACTCGGCCTCGGCCATGACGGTGTCCCCGAAGAAGATCAGGGCCCGGCGTGCCTGCCCGAACGTCATGTCGCCGGGGCTGATGGGCCACCCTTCGGCCTCGAACATGCGGACGAACTCGGCGCCGATGGGCTGGTCCTGCATCGCGAAGATGTGGCCGGACAGGGCGACCTGCTGGGGGTGCGTCGCTGGCCGGCTGGACTTGGCGAGCTCATCGTCGTGGCTGCCCGGCTCGGCCTTGGCCTTCCGGGTGCCCCGGCGCGGCTTGGCCGGCTCGGGCTCGGCCGCCGGGGCGTCGGCATCGGACGGCGGGGGGATCACCTCGCCGGTCGTGTCGTCGACGTGGACGCCTTGCTCGACCTTCCCGCCTTGGAGCACGGTCAACCCGCGGCGGTCGGCCTTGTCGGCCACCTCGTCAGCGTGGACCAGCCCGGCGGCTTCCCGGGCCTCGGCCTGACGGCGCCGTTCCTCGGCCTTCGCTTCTTCCTCGGCCACGATCCGGTCGTTGTCCCGCCGGCGCGCCCACTCGATGATCTTCATGCACCACGTGCCCATCTCGACGCCGATATCGACGACCCCGATCAGGTACGCCTCCAGGTCGAGCTTCCCCAGCTCCGCAGCCTGCACGATGTCGTTGAGCGCGGCGGAGTGGACGGTCATGCCCACCAGGAAGTCGAGGGGGACGTCGTGGCTGTCGAGCTCGGCGAGCACCTCCTCGACGCCGCGCTCGTCGACATCGTCCCGTCGGCGGTCGAGGATGCGGCGGGCGGCGGCGCGTTGCTCCCCGTCGGCGGTGAGGAGGCGGAGCTGGCCGGTGCGGCGCTCGTGGTCGTCGTCGATCACGTCGCGGACGACGTCCACGGCGACGATCTCGAGTTGGCTGGCCTTGGCCTTGTGGAGGCGGGTCAGGCCGCCCTGGTCGAGCTTGTGGGCGATCTCGTCGATGCCGGCGAACCCGACGAACGCGATCTCGTCGTTGCGGTGGAACGGGGCGGCGAGGTGCTCGACCTTGCCGCTGATGGCCAGGCCCAGCTTGCGGACCAGCTCGCCCTCGAACTGGAGCGGCTCGGTGGTGGTGTCGGTCATGGTGCTGCCTCTCAGTCGTCGGTGAACGGGCGGGTCGGGTCGTCGTCAGGGTGCGGAGGGGGAGGCTCACCTTCGACGTCCACGGGTGGTACGGGCCCGTCGGACGCAGGTGCGCCTTCTCCCGGCAAGGAGTGGACCGGGCTATCCCCCTCCGCGATGGTGCGCTCGGCCTCGTCCATCCGGGCGATGACGGGGCCGGCGTCGGTCTTGGTGATCGGGTACTTGATGCCTTCGGCCTTCCACCAGGCCGCGAACGTCTCGTCGGTGGTGCCGATGCGCTTCACCCGGTCACGGAACGCCAGGTAGTCGGCGGCGCTGGCCCAGCCCAGGTCCGTGGCCTGCTGCTCGCGCAGTTGGGCGTCGCGCTCGGCCTGGAGCTCCTCGGCGCTGAGCTGGCTGGCCGAGTAGTCGTGGCCGTCGGCGTCGTTCTTGGCGTCGTTGATGCAGAACAGCTGGATGAGGAGCTGCTTGTACGCCTGCGTCTGCGCCTTCGGCACCCCTTTATCTGCATTGTCCCTGCCCACGCCCAGTGTCGTGGCCTCGTCCTCGCTGCCGTCCGGGCCGGTGAGCTTCCACCGGACCTCGATGTAGGTGTCCTGCCAGTTCTCCTTCGAGCCCGGCGAGTGCACGACCTGGAGGAGGCTGGTGCGGCCCTTGATGATGAGCCCGTGCTTGGCCAGGAGCGGCTTGGCCGCCTCGGCGATTTGCTCGACCCCACGGAAGGCGAACCCACCCATGGCATCGGGGGCCCTCTCGCTCTTGGCGATCGACGGGAGGTCGCGCATCACCCGGCGGATGGCCTCGTCGACGGTGACGTCGTAGTCGAACTCCTCGGCGAGGGGCGGGGCCTCGCCGACCTCCACCGCCGGCGCGGTGCGGGTGCCTCGTGTGGCCATGGTGGTCTCCTTGGTCGGGTGTCGCGTCGCCGACCCGGCCGGGGTCGAACCGGCAAACCGTCCCTCGCGGGGCCAGAGTCGAACTGGCTGGGTCCGACGGGTCGGCGACCTCCTGACGATACCACCGCTGTCGCATGCCACGTCCAGAGGTGGGGCACGAAACGCGGCAGGGCCCCGCCGGCGGACCGGCGGGGCCCCACACCCGAAAGGAGAGGCGCCATGGGGGCGCTTCACCTCGCCGGCGGGGAGACCAATCTCCACCGGCGCCCGGGAGGCTACCCGGTCGGTTCGGGCTCCCACGGCTTGACGACCAGGCCCAGCGCGCGGGCGTCGTCGGGGTTGTCCTCGACCCACGTGTTGTGGGTGGCGCACAGGCCCACGAGGTTCGCTTCGCTGTAGCTGCCGCCCTGCCCGGACTTCTTGAGGTGGTGCGGAGTCCACGGGCCGCCACAGGGCCCGGCGGCGGCCACCCCGGCGAGGCGGCAGTACGGGTCCCGGGTGTAGACGGCCATGCGGACGTCGCGGCGGCGTTCGAGGTCGGCGGCCCGCTTCGCGCTCATCGGCCGGATCCGGGTGCGTTTCACCAGCGTGCCCGGCAGAACGCTTCCACCTCCGCCCTGAGCGTGTCCTGGCTGCGGGGCCGGCGGAGACAGAACCACAGGCGCTTCGGCTCGTAGCTGACGTTCGCTGCGAGACCTTCGATCATCGGCGCGATCTGCGCGGGGGATTCGATGTCGACCTGCAACCAGGCGACCCCGCCCGTCGACGACGGGGTGGCCATGATGAGCACCTGGCTCATCGCCGCTCGGCGAGCTGCTCGCGGAGCTTCGCGAACTGGGCTTTCCCGTTCGCGAGGTCGTGGGCGGTCTGTTCGGGCCACGGGGTCGACAGGCGCGGCCGGTAGGCGCCGACGGACCACCGCTGGTGCTGTTCGGCCATGCACCGCCGGCACGGGATCACCGCTTCGATGCGGGCGTCGACCCACCGGAACCCGCCGTCGCAGTCGCATGCCGGCGCGGGCAGCGCGGTGGCCTGGCGGACCGGGTCCTGCCGCACGAGGCGGCGCGCTTCGAGGATCTGCCCGTAGCGGGGCCGAAAGAGCTGGTCGGGCCGGTCGTGGAGCAGGTCGATCGCGTCGAGCGCGTCGATCACGGGCCAGTCCCCCAGGTCCTTGGCCAGGGCCATGGTCTCCTCGGGGGTCCGCTCGTGCGGCCAGTAGCCGTCGAGGACCTCGAGCCACGCCTCGAACTCGCGTTGATCCACCTCAGGCCTCCTGGGCTTCGACGTCGATGAGCTGCCCGTGACGGGCGGGGGTGCCGCGCATCCGGGCGAACGCGGCGTCGGTCGCGGCCCGGTTGCGCTCACTGAGCGACGGCCGGCCCCCGCGGCGGGCCGGCCGGGACGGGGCGAGCTGGTCGCGCCACCGTTCCTGGTTCAGCCATGTCGCCGGGTTCGGGATGAACTGCCGCTCGGTCCGGGCCTGGTCCCAGTGGGCCTTGGCCCGGGTGAGCCCGGCTTCGAGCTCGTCGGCGCTGGCCTTCTTGCGGGCGGTGCGCCATGCCCTGACCGCCGCGCCTCGACCTTCGTGCTTCGGGTAGCGGTCGTACCAGGCGTCGAACGCCTGCTCGTCGAGCTCGGCACGCGAAAGAGATGACGGTTGAACTGACGGTTCTAATGACGGTTCGGGTGAACGTGGTTCGGGGGGAGGGGTGAACGTGGTTCGGGGGGAGGGTGAACCGGGTTCGGGGGGTGAACCTGGTTCGGGGTGAACCTCGTTCGGGGGTTCGAGCACGACCCGGTAGGCGCGCGTGCCCCTCGGGCCGCTCCCCTCGTCCTCGAGGTAGCCGGCGCCGGTGAGGGCCCGGAGGATCTTCTGGACACCCCGGTCCGTGAGGCAGCAGTCAGCCGCGACGCGTGCGACCGACGGCCAGGCGTTGCGGCCGTCCTGGTTCGCGAAGTCGGCGAGGCGCAGCAGCACGAGCTTCTGCGCGCCTGTGACCGACCGGAACCGCCACACTGCGGCGGACACCTCGACGCTCATGATCGACACCTGTTCGACGGCACCACGGCCGTGGCATACTCCAGTGGTCGCATAGCACCGACACCATGGCACCAGCGCCCCGGCCCCGCAAGGGACCCCGGGGCGCTGCCGCGTCAGGAAACCGGTCCGCCACTACCTGCGACCTGGGGGTTTCCCCTTGTCGGCGGGTACCACGTGGTGCATAGTGACGGCCTGGGCGTGGTATCACAACACGGCCCATACGTTCGCAACTACGGCGGAGAACACAGGGAGCATGCACATGACGCTGACCATCAACGACGAGACCTGGGGCGAGCGTTTCCACAGGGCGTACAGGCGTGGGCGGGCCCGCCACCACTTCACCTACCTCGGGGTCGCCGAGGCCATCTCGGCCACGGGGAACCCGGTGTCGGATCAGACCCTCCTGCGGCTCGAGCAGGCCGACGAGGCGCCCAGGTCCGTGAGCCAGCGCAAGGCCGCCTACCTGGCCCTTGTCGCCTACGGCTTCGAGCCCGAGGAGTTCGGCCTGACCGTCGAGAACAGCGGTCTGCACATGGCCGACCTGTCCGCTTTGCGGCGTGCGTTGGCACCAAAGGCGGGGGCTGGGAAGGCCGCCCGGGCGAGGCGAAGGACCGCCCCTAGAAGTAGATGGTTACCGAGCATACCCACGTCAGGGGGCATGGCCGCCTGACTGATGGATTCGTCAAGAACGCTGGGCCTGAGTTGTCATGAGAGGCGGGAAATGGAGATGATAGGGGCCATGGAAAGGGCGAAGAAAACGGAGTCGTTGGTACGTGATTTCCGGTGGGACCAGCACAGGCGGGGACTGTTGGATTCGACGATCGGGGTCAGGACCACGAAGGTGCGGGCGTGGCTGCGGTGGTGTTGGGACCAGGAGAAGAACCCGTGGGAGGCGGACGACCGTGACGTGCAGCGGTTCATCGACGGCCGGCGTGTCGGGCCCAGGACCAGGTACTGCTGGATCAGTCACCTCCACTGCTTCTACGAGTGGGCGATGCGCGAGCGGTACACGGAGGAGGATCCGACGGAGCGGGTGATCCGGCCCCGTCTGCGGCCCACGTTGCCCCGCCCGGTCGGCGACAGCGACCTGGCCGAGGCCCTCGAGTACGCGAACCCCCGTCATGGGCTGTGGCTGGCGCTGATGGCGTTCGGTGGGCTCAGGTGCGGTGAGGTCGCCGGGCTCGAGCGGGACGCGATCCTCGACAGCGAGCAGCTTCTTCGGGTCTTGGGGAAAGGTGCGAAGGAGCGGATGGTGCCGATCCACGAGGAAGTGTGGGCGGCGTTGCGCCGGTTCGGGCCGTTGCCGTCGTCGGGCCCGATCTTCCGCACGGAGTCGGGGCGGCCCTACAAGGCGGAGGAGGTCAGCCGCGAGCTGTGCCTCTTTTTCGACGACATCGGGATCCCTGACGTGAAGCCGCACCAGCTGCGCCACTGGTCGATCACGCTGGTCACCAGGTCAAAGGGGATCAGGGTGGCCCAGGAGTTCGCTGGTCATGCGTCGGTGGCCACGACCGCGATCTACTCGAAGGTGGCGGGTGTGGACGTGGCGGATGCGGTCGCTGCGATCCAGCGGCCGGTTCGGGGTTCGCCTCTCCCGGCTGCCTGAGAGCGCAAGAGGGGGCCCTGGACCGGCGAACGGGTCGGTCCAGGGCCCCTTTCGCGTCCAGGGTCAGTCACCGCTGGGCCATCCGCCGGCGCGACCTGGCCATGACCTGCAGCGCCGCTTGTAGCCGCTCCACCTCGACACGATCCACAGCCCACCCTGCGAGGGCTTCACGGTGGATGCGCTCGGCGGCTCGCAGCGCCCGCTCAGCCTCGGGTTGGCGCCCCTCGGGACGCTCGGCCGCCAGCAGTGACGCCAGCGCGTCCAGCACGGTCACCACGTCGTCGGGGTCAGGCTTGAAGTGCAGCCGCATCCCGTAGTAGCGCCCGTCAGCGACCGCCTTCGCCAGCCGCTCGATGGCCTGCTGTACCTCGGGGCTCGTCATCGGGCCATGCTCCGACGTGCGGCGATGTAGCTCTCGACGTCGCCGATCTTCCACACCAGGTCACGCCGCACCAGCCAGTACTCAGGACCGCCAGCATCGAGGAAGGCCAGCGTCGTTTTCGCCTTCGTTAGCCAGCGATTGAGATCAGCCGTCTCACATGGCCCCCTCCCGGTGCGCAGGTAGTCGAACACCGCCTTGTGGGTTGCGTCAGCCATGCTTCTGGCCCTCCTCGGGCTCGGGGACGGGCTGTGAGGGAGGGGCGGGCATCCCGCGCGCCAGCGATTCGTAGAGCATCGTTTCCTTCCAATCACCCTCGGCTCGGGCGACCTCAGCGTTCCGTCGCCACCGCTCCACCTCGGTGAGCCCGCAGCGGTGGAAGGTCCACCAGTGCGACAGGTCGGCGGCGGGGCCCTCGGTGCATCCCGCTTCGTCGCACTCAGGGAGCTTCACTTCTGGCCCTCCTCGGGCTCGGGGAGTACACGTCGCACGTGAGCCAGAGCGGCGTCGATCTCGTCCTGAAACGGCGCCGTGGACGGGCACCACTCGTCCAACCGGCGCAGCAGGTCGAGCAGCTTCCGTCGCTCGTCGACGTGGTGGCGGATCACCTTCATGGCCGACAGCGGCATGTTCGGTTCGTGGGCGGTCACTGCTGCGCCTTCCGCCAGTTGTAGGCGTCAGCCTCGTAGACGACCTCGTCCTCCAACATGGCCGCACAGTCCTCGGCGTGCTGTTCGCACAGGAACCCCCGGATTGGGCCAGTAGCGGTCTCGACCACCAGCACCTCGGCGGGCTGGCCGCACACGTCGCAGGGGCGCTCACCCATGCCGGGCCTCGTGGCTGCGCCCGGCGTCCTCGGCCTCGCTCTCGAAGCGGTAGCGGGGCGGACCGCCATCAGGGCAATCCTGGGCCTCGCACCACCAGTAGAAGTGGCCTCGGCTGTCTCGTTCCACGTGGGTGACGTGGGGCGACGAACGGTGGCCCAGACCACCGCATTCGTCGCAGTTGGTCTCGTCGTCGTACCCCTCGACCTCCACCGTGCCCTCACCGCCGCATGCGGGGCAAGCGTCCTGCGTGGCCATGAGCATGTGGTCTCCTCTCACCGGACACTCGTCGTTCATCGCCGACCCATCGGTCGGCTCGGGGAGTACAGGCACCTCGGCCGACAGGGGGCGCAGCCACAGCGTGGGGCCGCCATGAGCGCAGTCGGTCAGCCGGTCGTAGACCTCCCACTGCGCTCCGTCCCAGTACGCACGCCCGGGATCTTCGGCCAGACCAAACTCGCGGAGTTCGGTCACCTGCGCCCGCAGGAGGATGATCTCGTGGGTGAGGCGAGACCACGTGGGGCGCTCGTAGGCCACCTCGTCGTGGGCCTGCTCGAGCCACTGACGGATCAGCGCTTCCCGGCCTAGCTCGTCCTCGCCGTCCGGCCCGGGGAACAGGTACTCGGCAGCCACCTTGAGCGCCCGGTTGCGGACTTCCCAGGCGTAGCGCACGTCGTCGGCCGCAAGTTCAAGGGCACGGTCAGCGATCTCCCCAGGCCCTTGGGGGTGTTCCTCGGGGAGTGAAGCGGCGGGCTCGTCTGCCAGCTCCACCGCCATGCGGTTCAGGTCCAACTCCAGCAGGACCCGTTCGATCGGCCCCTGCCACGACTCGGGCAGGTTGGTGAGCTGGTGCCAGAGCGACCACACCTCGCCGGCGGTCGTGTGGACCCACTCGCCGTCGTTGAACGACATCGGCCGCGGCGCTTCTTGGGGCTCTGAGGGTGTCGAAGGGTCAGCCACGGCACCGCTCCAAGCGGTCAATCTCGGCAGCGATGAGGGCGCCGGCCTTGACCAGGTTGCGGATCGGGTCATCGCTTGGGCGCCACCACTCCCGGTCCCACGGCCACCATTGGTTCGGTATTTCGGAGCGC
>JBFWKS010000017.1:0-31510 GCA_050252545.1 Solirubrobacteraceae bacterium | reverse complement strand
ATGCCGTGATCCTGCGCGGATCGTCGAGCGCAGCGCACTCCAACGCCGTGCTCGCCGACGTCGCCGCACGCGCCGCCGAGGGCGCCGGCCTGCCCGCCGACGTCGTGCAGCTCGTCGCCGGCGGCGGTCGCGACGAGCTGGCCGAGCTCGCCACCCAGGACCGGTACGTCGACCTGATCGTCCCCCGCGGCGGCGAGGGGCTCAAGCGGGCGCTGACGGGCGTCGCGACCGTGCCGGTGATCTTCGCCGCGGCGGGCATCTGCCACGTCTACGTCGACGCCGCGGCCGATCTGGACGAGGCCGTCGAGATCGTCGCGAACTCCAAGACCCAGCGGCCCGGCGTGTGCAACGCGGTCGAGACGCTGCTCGTGCACCGCGCCGTCGCCGCGGAGCTGCTGCCGCGGCTCGCGGTGCGCCTGGGCACCGCCGGGGTCGAGCTGCGTCCCGACGAGGACGCGCGGCCGCTCGTCGACGGTCACGGCGCCGTCGTCGTGCCCGCCACCGCCGAGGACTGGGACACCGAGTACCTGGCGCTGGTGCTGGCGGTGCGGATCGTCGACGACGTCCAGGACGCGGTCGACCACATCGAGGAGCACGGGTCGGGGCACAGCGAGGCGATCGTGTCGCGCGACGACCGGGCGATCCGCACCTTCGAGCGGGGGATCGGATCGGCGTGCGTGTACGTCAACGCATCGACGCGGTTCACCGACGGCGGCGAGTTCGGCATGGGCGCCGAGATCGGCATCTCGACGCAGAAGCTCCACGCCCGCGGGCCGATCGGCCTGCGCGAGCTGACGACCTACCGCTACCTCGTCCGGGGCGACGGACACGTCAGGCCGTAGCGGCGGGGCGCCGGCGGAGGACGACGTGGCGCCGATCGAAGAGCGCCCGCGGATCGACTCGACGGTGGGGACGGGGACGACCGTCGCGGCGGGAGGGGCGGGCGCGGCGCAGGGCGGGACGGGCCGCAGCGTCGGGCTGCTCGGAGGCACGTTCAACCCACCGCACGTCGGGCACCTGATGCTCGCCGAGTGCGCCCGCGACGAGCTCGACCTCGACGTCGTGCTGCTCGTCGTCGCGGCCCGGCCGCCCCACAAGCTCGTCGACGGCGACCCCGGGCCGGACGCGCGGCTGGAGCTCTGCCGCGCCGCGATCGCCGACGAGGCGGGCCGGCTCGAGGTGTGCGACGTCGAGCTGCACCGGGACGGACCGTCGTACACGGCGGACACCCTGCACCGGCTGACCACCGACCGTCCACACGATCGGTTCACGCTGCTGCTCGGTGGTGACGCCGCCGCCGGACTGGAGTCGTGGCACCGTCCGCGGGACGTGTGCGCCTATGCGGAGATCGGCGTCGCCGAGCGTGGTGTCGACGACCACGCCCGCGCGCGGGAGACGCTGCGCCGGCTGGGCGCGGTGCAGCGGATGCGGCCGTTCGCGCTGCCGCCGATCGGGCTATCGTCGACGATCGTCCGCGACCGGGTCCGGGCCGGACGCACGATCCGCCACCTCGTCCCGCGTGCCGTCGAGGCCCGAATCCTCGACGACGGCCTGTACCGGGCCTGACACCGGACCGCCCGGCCGTCTACCGTGGGGAGACCCCGCATGAGCAAGCGCACCCACATCTCCCAGCACGCCTCCCCCGAGGAGATCGCGGTCGAGGACCTGCCGCCCGACCCCGAGCTCGAGGCGATCGTCAACCGGATCGGCGAGCTCGCCGCGGACCGCAAGGCGATCGACCCCGTCGCCGTCGACCTGCGTGGTGCGTCGGCGTTCACCGACGCGTTCCTGATCTTCACGGGCAACACGGAGCGCCAGGTCAAGGCGATCCACGACTCGATCCACGAGGGGATGAAGCACGACGGCGAGCGCCTGCTGCCCCGACGGGTCGAGGGGATCCAGGAGGCCCGATGGATCCTCATGGACTACGGGATGGCCGTCGTCCACATCTTCGTCCCCGAGTCGCGCGAGTACTACCGGCTCGAGGCGCTCTGGGGCGACCGGCCGCGGTTCGACATCCCGCGCGGCGAGGAGACCCCCGGCGCACGGCCGGACGCCGGCGGCCTCACCGGCTCCGACTGACCACCGGCGAGACCGGGCCCGCCCGGCCCTGGCCGGCCGACCCGTCGCGCCGCGATCCGGGCCGCGCGACCCGCGGCGTCGCCTGCGTACGCCGATACGTTCTCGGACATCCGTCCGTCGGGGTGGCGCATCGGCGACCGGCGTGTCATGCGGCACGCTGCCGTACCCTTCGCCGGGTGCCTGTCGGTGTCCGTCCCTCCGTCGCCCGTCCCTCCCGGCGTCCCGGGTCACATGCATGGTTCGTCGCGGCGCTCGCGCTGCTGGCCGGGCTGGTGGCGGCCCCGTCCGCGTCCGCGGCGATCGCCAAGGGCCTGATGGACGAGAACCTGCCGCGATCGGACGATCCCGCGCTGCGTGCGGAGTTCTACGCCGAGGCACGGAAGGCGAAGGTGACCTTCGCCCGCACCTTCATCCAGTGGGACGGCACGGTCGACTTTCCGTTCCCGCACGAGGTCGAGTCGATCCGGCGGATGGCCGTCGAGGGCGCCGCCAACGGCATCCACACGCTGTACGTCGGCTTCAACGGTGAGCTTGGCAGCACCTACACCGATGCCCGCCAGATCGACCTGGTGCGCTACCGCACGCTCGTCCGCCGATCCGCCGAGGCGCTGCGCGGCCTGCCGGTGCGCCTCGTCTGGTCGCCACTGAACGAGCCCAACTACCAGACCCAGCTGCCGAAGAAGAACGGGCCCGAGGTGTGGGTGAAGATGCAGAACATCGCCTACGACGAGATCAAGGCGGTCGATCCCGACGCGCTCGTCGTCGCCGGTGAGATGGCGCCCTACGCCCGCAACAAGCGGAAGTCGACCGACCCGGGCCTGTGGTGGCGTCGCGCTCTCGGCCTGACCTCGAAGTGGAAGGCCCGTCGCGGCAGCGACGACGAGGGTCACACGATCAAGGCCGACGCGATCACGCTCCACGCCTACGACTACAAGAACAACCCGGCCAAGCGCCTGCGGAGCGAGAAGCAGTGGACGATCCGCAACCTCGGCACGCAGCGCAGGCTGCTCCGCCGCGCCGCCAAGACCGGCCGGCTGCCCCGCGTGGCGACCAAGCGCCTGTACATCACCGAGTTCGGCTACCTCTTCCGGGGCTCGCAGCGGATCGGCGAGGCCCGCGCGGCGACCTACCTGAAGCGGGCGTGGCGGATCGCCAAGCGCGAGAAGGTGCGGTCGTTCCTGTGGTTCCAGGTCCGCGATCCCGGGGCCGTGTTCTTCTCGGGCCTGCGCGACGCCGACGGCAAGGACCGCAAGGTCCTCGACACGTTCCGGAGCCTCCGATGAGCACGTTTCGCCGGACGCCCGACCGTACGGCGTGCGGGACGCCGGGATTCCCTACCCTGTCGCGCGTGCCACAGAACGTTCACACGACCCTGCGGCGGCCCGTCGTCGCGGTCGCTCTCGCCCTCGCCCTGACCCTCTCGGCCGTCGTCGGCACCGCCGCCGTCGCGCCGGCGCCCGCGGGCGCCATGGCCAAGGGCCTCATGGACGAGAACATGCCGCGCAACGGCGACTTCGACACCCGGCTGGAGTTCTACACCGTGGCCGGGCTCTCGGGCGTCAAGTTCCTGCGGACCTTCCTCCACTGGGACGGCAAGCACGACTTCGTCTTCCCGCACGAGGTCGAGTCGGTCAAGCGGATGACCGAGGAGGCCCAGTCGGTCGGGATCGACACGATCTTCATCGGTTGGAACGGCGAGCTCGGCAGCCGCTACAAGGACGCCAAGCGCGTGCCGCTCAAGCGGTACCGCAAGATGGTCCGCCAGACGGTCAAGGCGTTCGAGGACTCGCCGATCCGGATCGTCTGGTCGCCGTGGAACGAGGCGAACTACCAGACCCAGCTGCCGAAGAAGAACGGCCCCGAGGTCTGGCGCAAGATGCAGAACATCGCCTACGACGAGATCAAGAAGATCGACCCGAAGGCGATGGTCGTCGCCGGCGAGCTGGCCCCCTACGCCCGCAACAAGCGCACGTCGACCGACCCGGGCCTGTGGTTCCGGCGCGCGCTGGGTCTGAAGGCCAACTGGAAGCCCGCACGCGGGACCAAGGCCAAGAACTACCGGATCAAGGCCGACGCGATCACGCTGCACTCCTACGACTACAAGAACGACCCGAACAAGCGGCTGCGCAGCAAGTACGAGTGGACGATCCGCAACCTGTCGTCGACGCGGTCGATCCTCGGGAAGATCGCCAAGACCAAGCGGATCCGCAAGCGCGCCACCGAGCGGCTCTACATCACCGAGTTCGGCTACATCTTCAAGGGCAGCCAGGCGATCAGCGAGGAGCAGGCCGCGACGTGGCTCGCCCGCTCGTGGAACATCGCCAAGCGCAACAAGATCCGCGGGCTGCTGTGGTTCCAGGTCCGCGATCCGGAGCGCGTCTTCTTCTCGGGCCTGCGCACCGCCGAGGGCGTCGACCGCGCGGTGCTGCCGGTCTTCCGAGACCTGCAGTAGTCCCGTCCGGGACGGGATCGGACCCGAGACCGGGGGCGATGCCCCCGGGCCGGCCGGCGGCGGCAGCGGTTCAGGATGACGTGGCCGCGGGGGCGGCGGTAGCGGTTCGTCCGACCGTCGTGTGGCGACGGTGGAACGACCCGCTGTGCGGGGCGGGGCCGCCGGGGCGGCGGGAGCGGGTCGGGCGGCGGCCGGGCGATGGTGGGCGCACTCCGTCCAGGGCCCTCTCGGACGGCACCCAGCCGACTCCCAGGAACGGGAGCGATACTGGCCGGGTGAGCTCGCCCGAGGCCCCCGTAGCCCGGATCCTCGTCGTCGACGACGAGCCGAACATCGTCGACGTCGTCGCGATGGCGCTGCGGTTCCAGGGCTTCGAGGTCTCCACCGCGGGCACCGGGGCCGAGGCGCTCGAACGGATCGCGGACTTCCGTCCGCAGCTCATGGTCCTCGACGTCATGCTGCCCGACACGACGGGGTTCGAGCTCGCCGAGCGGCTCGGGGCGCAGCGCGGCCAAGTGCCGATCATCTTCCTCACCGCCCGCGACGCGACCGAGGACAAGCTCCGCGGCCTGACGTCGGGCGGCGACGACTACGTCACCAAGCCGTTCAGCCTGGAGGAGCTCGTCGCGCGGATCCGGGTGATCCTGCGGCGAACCGGGCAGACCGGGGCCGACGACGCCGTGCTGCGGTTCGCCGACGTCGAGCTCGACGAGGACACCCGCGAGGTGACCCGGACGGGCCGGCCGGTCGAGCTGACGGCCACCGAGTACCGGCTGCTGCGGTACTTCCTGCTCAACCCGCGACGGGTCCTCACCCGGGCCCAGATCCTCGACCACGTCTGGGACTACGACTTCGGCGGCGACGCCCGGGTGCTCGAGACGTACGTCAGCTACCTGCGCCGCAAGCTCGACGTGGCCACCCCGGACGGCGAGCCCGCGCCGGCGCTCCTCCACACCGTGCGCGGGGTCGGCTACGCCCTGCGCCTCCCGCGGGGCTGATCGGTGGGCCCTCCCGATCGCCCCCGACCGGACAGGCCCGACGACGGTGCACCCGGATCGGACACGACCGACGACGGCGCATTCGGACCCGGACCGACCCACGACGGCGCACGCGGACCGGACGCGGCCGGACCGGGCCCGGTCGACGACGGTGGGGCCCACCGACGGCCGGGGTCCGTCGACGACCCTTCGCGGCACCGCCGTATCGGCCCGGCGTCGGTCCGCGGACGCCTGAGCCTCGTCGTGTTCGTCATCACCGCGGTGGCGCTGTTCGCCGCGGCCGGGACGATGTACCTGACCCAACGCTCGTTCCTGCTCGAGCGCGTCGACGACCAGACGGCGTCGGCCCTGCCCGTCCTGGAGCTGCGGCTGGACTGCGAGACCGGGATGGTCGGCCTCCGCGACGAGGCACGGTGCCGCCGTGTGCGGGGCCTGATCGGCGGTGGGTCCGGGAGTACGACCGCCGATGGCGCGTCGGGGAGGGCCGGCGCCGGTGGCGCGGGGATCGTCCTCCGGGACCTCACGCCGCGGGACGGCGACCGGCGCCCGGGCGGCCCGCCCGGCGGGGGGCCGGGCACCCTGCCCGAGAGCGCGTACGGCGAGCGGCGCACCGTCCGGGGCACGGTGCTCGGCCGCACGACGTTCACCTCACCCTTCGCCGAGGACGACCCGCCGCATCCCCGGCTCCCCGACGACCTGCGACCCGGCCAGCGGCTGTCGGTCGGGTCGGGATCGGGTGGTCCGCGGTACCGCGTGCGGGTGTCCGACGGCGGTCCGGACGGCACGCTCACCGTCGTCGCGGTCCCCCAGACGAGCGTCGACGACGCCCTCGACCGGCTGTTGCTCGTCGCCGGGCTCGTGATCGTCCTGGCCCTGGTTCTGCTGGCCGCGTCGGCGTGGTGGATCGTCCGCCTGGGCCTGCGCCCGCTCGACCGGATGGCCGCCACCGCGGGGGCGATCGCCGGCGGCGACCTGAGCCACCGCGTCGAGGAGGAGTCGCCGCGCAGCGAGGTCGGTCGTCTGGGACGCGCGCTCAACGCGATGCTGACCCGGCTCGAGCAGGCGTTCGCCGAGCGGGCGGCCGGCGAGCAGCGACTGCGACGGTTCCTCTCCGACGCGTCGCACGAGCTGCGCACACCGCTGGCGTCGATCCGCGGCTACGCCGAGCTCTACCGCGTCGGTGCGATCGGGAGCGACGAGGACCTGCGCCGGGCGGTCGGCCGGATCGAGGACGAGAGCGCCCGCATGGGCCGGCTCGTGGACGACATGCTCGTCCTCGCCCGGCTCGACGAGACCCGCGAGCGGACCGTTGATCCGGTCGATCTCGCGGTCCTCACCGAGGACGCCGCCGACGACGCCCGTGCGGTCGCACCGGGCCGGACCGTCACGGCCACGGCGACCGGCGACACCGTCGTCGCCGGCGACGAGGGCGACCTGCGGCAGGTGGTGGGCAACCTCGTGCGCAACGCGGTCGTCCACACGCCGGCGGGGACACCGATCGAGCTGACCGTGGAGGGCGAGGACGGCCACGTCCGGATCGAGGTCCGGGACCACGGGCCCGGGCTGCCCGACGGTCGGGCGGAGGAGCTCTTCGACCGGTTCTGGCGGCGCGAGGGTGGACGCTCGCGGGGCGCCGGCGGCGCCGGTCTGGGACTCGCGATCGTCGCGGCGGTCGTCGCCGCGCACCGGGGCGAGGTGTCCGCCGCCGATGCGCCGGGGGGCGGGGCGTCGTTCGTCGTCCGCCTGCCGCGCGGCGATCGCTGACCTCCCGGGGGCCCGCCGACCCCTGGCGGGCCGATCCGTGCGTCCACCCGTGGGGTCCGGGGCCTGCGTCGGCTCAGCGCGGGCGGTGGTGGTCGAAGGCGACCACGAGCTGGTAGGTCGGGCGGTTCTGCCACGGGATCAGCGGCTGGACGAGGCCGCCGAGCGACCGCTGGTCGATCGCGTCGAAGCAGAGCTGGCGGTCGAGCTTCGCGTTGGCGGCCTTGGCGCAGATCGGGTCGGTCGGATAGGTCTCGGCGATCGGGGTGGCGATCGCGTCGGCCAGCGTCGAGAGCAGCAGGC
The DNA here is from genome assembly GCA_050252545.1 of Solirubrobacteraceae bacterium. GTDB lineage: Bacteria > Actinomycetota > Thermoleophilia > Solirubrobacterales > Solirubrobacteraceae > Patulibacter. The sequence goes on along the minus strand of JBFWKS010000017.1, from coordinate 23,914 downwards.
GCCGGCACGCGACGCGATCGCCGCTGCCGCAGAACGAGCGGACGTAGCGCTGGCGGACGCGCTGCCCCAGCAGCGTTCGCAGGTCCTTGGCGGCGTAGCCGTACCAGGCGTTCTGGTAGGCGGAGCCCTGGTGCTTGGACGTGCTGGGGTCCGGTCCGCCGGGCCCGTCGTCGACGGTGTGCTTGTACAGCCCCGCCAGGCGATCGTAGGCCTGCCCGCCGAGCTCCGGGCGGAACTGGGCGCGGGCCCAGCGCGGCCACCAGGCGTCGAGGATCCGGATCGCCTCGGCGTGGTCGTAGCGTCCGTCGCCGTCGCGGTCCTCGCGGGTCCATCCCGCCCGGCCCCACGCCCGCAGCAGGTCGATCGCCCGTCGCTGCTCTGCGGTCTCGCCGTCACCGACGAGCTCGAGCGCGAGCGGCAGCAGCTCCTGCCCGCGCAGGTCGGTGACGCCGGCCCGGGCCATCGCGTCGACGACTTGGGGGAGCGTCAGCTTGCCGTCGCCGGCCGCCCGTCGCACGTCGAGCCGGCGGTCGAGCATCAGCGAGCGGTAGACGCTGGAGAAGAGCGACGTGTCGGAGCCGGCGAACCCGGGCGCCTGGCGGTTGTTCCACGACGTGAAGTACGGCTGGCCGTTGGTCCGCTGGGGATGAGCGCCCTTGGGCAGGCGCTCGGACGTCCACGTCTCGGGGTTCCAGCCCTCCCACGCGGCCGAGGCGTCGATCGGCAGCTGGCCGGTGGACGCCCGGGAGCGGCGAGGCAGCCAGCCGGCGGTGAACATCGATGCGTCGCGGTCGTCGACGTAGAACCAGTTGAACGTGTAGCCGACCGCGGCCGCCGCCTCCTGGAACGATCGGGCGTCGCGGACGTGGCCCGGCTCGTTGAACCGCTTGAACCCGACGGCCGAGTCGGCCTCGTGCATGTAGGTCGTGCGCAGCTGGGTCAGCAGGACCGGGCGGCCGCCGACGGTGGCGCGGGCGCGCACGACACCGAGCGTCGTCCGCTCGGCCACGAGCGTCAGGGACCCGGCCGGGGTGCTGTCGCCCAGGGACGGGTTCCAGCGCGACGTCGTGCGCAGTCGCTCGATGGCGACGCACCGGCCGCGGTACTCGTAGTGGCGGGCGTCGACGGTCGGCGTGGCGCCACCCGGGTCGCAGAGGGGGAGCACGAAGCTGTCGGTGACGTCCTGGTTGCCGGACGTCGCCGACCACGCGTAGTCGGCGCCGCGACCGATCTCGACGTACATCCCGACGCCGGGGAAGGTGACGCCGCGGGCACTGATGCCGGGACCCTGGAGCTCCTGCTGGGTGAGGATCTGCGGGGAGAAGTACGAGGTCTGCGGCCCGAAGACCGCCAGCGGCCTGCCGGTGGCAGACGCCTCCGGCGAGACGAGGACGGCGTTGGACATGCTCGTCGCGATCCCCCCGCCGAACAGGCCGTCGGTCGGAGCGCCGCGGCGCGTGCGGGGGGTCGCCGGGACGGCGGCTCCGGACCGGGCCCGGGGCGCGCCGGCGGCGTGGACCACCGGCTTGCCGTGGGCGTCGAAGCTGTCGTCGGCGGTGACGGGCGCCAGGCGGATCGATCCCGCGTCGGGGAGGCGCTCGTCGGTGCCGATCGCGTCCGGCTCGGACACCGGACGCTGGTAGGGGAACCAGGTCGTCGTCGTCCGGCCGTCGCTGCCGGAGGGGCAGCGCGCCCGGCGCCGTCGCTCGCCGCGTCGCGTGCGCGCGGGCTCCAGGTCCTCGGGGCGGTTGGCGCAGGCCATCCGGTCGATCGCGTCGCGCCCGGGCCTGATCGTCGTGGGCGCGTCGGGGTCGTCGAAGGCCATGAGCTGCCGCCACAGCCGCAGGCCGTCCGCGGTCCCGATCCGGTGCTGCAGCGACTCCAGCACGCCGAGGGTCTCGGCCTCGGACCCGCCTCCGGCGCCGAACTGGCTCCCGACGATCGTGGCGATGGCGATGACGTCGGCCGGGACGAACGGCTCGGGGCCACCGGTGTGGCCGAGCAGCACGTACTCCCCGGGCATCGTGGTGGCGCCGCGTCGCGCGTCGGCGATGTAGCCGTTGATCCCGGCGAGGTACTCGCGGATGTCGTCCTGGACCTGGGCGCCCTCGGCGCCGTACAGCTCGTCGAGCCGGTCGAACTGCCGGACCCGGTCGGCCTCGGTGTAGGGGGCGAAGGCCCACACCTGGGCGTCGAACGACCGGTTGCCGGCGGCGCCGCCGGCCAGGGAGCTCAGCTGCCCGCGACCGACGTGCCGCAGGGCGTCCATGAGGAACAGCCGGTCCTGGGCGTTGGCGTACCCGGCGCCGTACATCGTGCCGCCGCGGGTCGATCCGTAGACGTGGGGCACGCCGAGTCGGCGATCCCGGACGATGGTGACGTCGAGCCGGGGGTTGATCCGCGACGCGACGTCCTGCGGGGCGACGCCGAACGTCGCCGGGGTGAAGTACCGCGAGAGCTCGCCGGCGGTGATGCCCGGCGTCGCGTTCGGCAGGGCCGCGTAGGGGGCGAGCTGGTCGCCGGTGTGTGGCGGCCCGGGGGCGTCCGGGGCGAGACGGCCGCCGAGGATCCCCAGCACGTCGACGAGCCCGGTCGAGCCCGGGGGCAGGACCTCGAGGACGGTGCCGCCGCCCGTGTCCCCGGCGTTCGGGGGCAGCGGCGTGGGGGTGGCAGCGACAGCGGGACCCGCGGAGATGGCGCCGACGGCCAACGCGACGGCGAGCCCGAACGCCGCCCGGTGGCGGGGTGACCGGCGGAGGACCGGCCGCTGCGCTCGGGTCCGGGTGAACACCATCTGTCGCAACGTACACCGTTGCGGGGCCCGTGGGCCGAGAATCCGGGGCGTCGGTGGCCCTGCTCGCGATCGGGCACCCGGGGTTCACCGTTGCGCCACCTGTTGCGCGGACGGCGCCCGTAGCGTCGTCGGGATGGGCGACCCGGGGCGGATCCGCTTCCTCCTCGGCGCGGGCGCGATCGTCGGCACGGCGGTGCTCGTGGGTCTCGTCTTCGTCGTCCCGGACCTGCACACCGCGCTCGGGCACGTCCTCGACGGCGACACCGGCGCGCTGCGGCGGCAGCTGCGCGACATGGGCGTGGCCGGGGCGCTGGTCCTCGTCACCCTGGTGCTCGTCCACAACATCGTGCCGTACCCGGCGGAGATCGCGCTCGTCGTCGCCGGCTACGTGTACGGGTTCTGGGTCGGCGTGCCGCTGATGCTCGTGGCGTGGCTGGCCAGTGGGCTGATCGGGTTCCAGTTCGGCCGGTCGCTCGGCCGGCCGGCGGCCCGGCGCGTCCTCGGCCCTGCCCGCGTCGACCGCTTCGCCGGGATCCTCGACCGGGCCGGGGCGTTCCCGCTCGTGGCGGTGCGCCTGCTGCCGGTCGTGCCGTTCACGCTCGCGAGCGTCGTCGCCGGCGCGCTGCGGGTCGGGGTGGTCCGGTTCTCGTGGACGACGGTCGTCGGCTACATCCCGCTGACCTGTGCCTGCGTGCTCCTCGGCGGTCGGCTGGAGCACCTGTCGCCGACCGATCCGGTCCTCTGGGGCGCCGTCGTCCTCATCATCGCGCTGCTGCTCCCCGCCCGTTCGGTGCTGCGCCGGTTCGAGCGTCGTGCGCAGTGGGTGGTCGCGGCGGACGCGCCGACGGCGGTCGGGCGGAGGGCGACCGCGGACCGGCGCCGGGTCACCGACCGGCCGCGGCCCCGTCCGGCGCCGTCCGACCCGGCTGGCCCGCGCACCCGGCCAGACCCCCGTCCACCGGCAGGACCGCTCCGGTGACGGAGATGTGGACGTGCCGAGGCCGATGACGTCCGCGGGCTGATGGACGGTCCGGTTCCGACCCGCGACGCCTGACGCTATCCCGCGAGTCGCCCCACCGGCTGGCCGGTCACCCGGGCGATGAGGTCGAAGTCCTCGTCCTGGTGCAGCACGGTGAGCCCGGCGACCTCGGCGATGGCGGCGATCATCAGATCGGGAATCGACGGGGCGCGGTGGTGTCCTCGATCGGCGAGCGTCGTCACCGCCCGATCCTCGGCGACCGGGGTGGCGTACTCCCGTGGCATCGACGCGATCGGCGGCACGCGCCATGATATCGACGGATATCCCTTGGGTCAGCGCCACGCGCGACGCCGTCACCCCACCCGTCGGTAGACGAGAGCCAGGTCGTGATCCCAGCGGTCGCCGTCGGGGGAGAGGTCCCACGAGCCGGTGATCGTCTCGTGCGCCGTGTCGAACGTCGCACGGAACCGCTGGTGGAACCCGGGGGCGGCGCGGTGCATCGTCCACACCCCCTCCTGGAGGTCGGTCGCGTAGAGGCGGTGGACGCCCCGGGAGTCGAAGTACCGGGTGCCGAGCCCGTCGTCGGTGGGCCCGGTGACGGTCAGCGAGTCGGGGATGTCGGGATGGTCGACGCGCGTGCGGCCGAGGAGGAACCGCTCGCCCTCCAGCCACTCGTAGGTCACGCGACCGGGTGCGTCGGTGTCGGGGAACAGGCGGTGGACGCCGTTGATCGTCCACTCGCCGACCAGGACGGCGAAGTGGGTCATGTCGAGGGAGATGTCGGTGCGCATGGTGGCTCCGGGGTCGAGGGGCGTGGTCACAGGACCGCGCGTCGACGGTGGATTCATCGGTACGGGCGTCGGCGCCGTGGAGGCGCGGCCGGCGGCTCGAGGCCTGGTCCGGCGGGTGTGGGCCGCCGCGCCCCCGCGTCGCTACGATCGGCCGGTGGCCGAGGTCAACGCGCGCGACGGCACCTGGACCTTCGACGACGAGGTCCTGCGGATCGTCCCCGGGCACCATCGCAAGGTCCACCGGTTGCGGCGCGCGCTCGGCGAGCTGGAGATCCCCCTGCGGGCGATCGCCGGGGCGGCCTTCGAAGCCGGTCGCAAGGGCGGCCTGCTCCGCCTGCGGCTGCGGGAGGGCGCAGATCCGTTCCTGCACGTCGCCGGCGGCAAGCTCACCGACGGCGCGGACCCTTATGCCCTGGCCGTCGAACGCGACGCGGCCGGGGCGGCGGGCTACGTCGCCGACGAGATCCGGCACGCCCTCGGCGAGCGCGGTGAGGACCGGGGCCCCACGAGTGCCTTCGTCCTCCCCGGTCCGCCGGTGCCGGTGACGGCGACCGCCGGCGACGGGACGGTGTCCTTCGACGGGGCCCACATCCACGTGGAGTGGACGGAGTGGGTCGACGACGCCAAGAAGGCGGAGGGAGCGCAGCGCTTCCCGCTCGAGCAGGTCAGCGGCGTGGAGTGGGTACCGATCGTCGGGTTGACCAACGGGTTCCTCCGCTTCCGCGTGGACGATCTGCCCGTCCTGCCGCCCAAGCGCGACCCGCGTTGCGTCACCTGGGGCGTCGACCGCGACGGCGGAACCACGGCGCTGCTGGCCGCGGCGGTGGTGGGCCGGTTGCGGCACCCCAACGCCCCGACCGCGGACGCCACCGGGACCGGGGCGATCGCGGGCACGACGACCGACGGCGCGGCGATCACCGGCGGCGCCCCGGCCGTCGGGGAAGGCACGGGGCACGAGGATCCCGATGCGCTCCTGCGCCGTCTGCGCGAGCTCGGCGACCTGCATCGCGACGGGGTGCTCACCGACGACGAGTTCGCGGCGGCCAAGGCCGCCGTGCTGCGTCGCCTCTAGTACAGCCTTCTCGGAGTGGTGGGTCGCGACGCCGGCCGGGGTGGCGTGCGGGTCCGGCGCGGGGTGGTGGCAGACGGCGCCGCTCAGCGGGTCAGCTTCCAGTCCTTCCCGGCGAAGCAGTAGTCGAACTCGATCCGGCCGGTGCCCAGCAGCGGCGAGCGATCTTCGACGACGAGCTTGCCGGTGGCGGTGCCACCGCCGAGCCTGCCGTCGAACTTCAGCTTCTGGAAGCCGTAGTTCTTCGTGGCCTCCCAGGCGAAGGCGCCGTCGGCGGCGACGGTCGGCTCGGGATCGTCGCCGATCATCGAGTACGAAACGAGCTTCTGGCGCTTGGAGCGGGTGCAGTACAGGGTGATCGAGCCGTTGAAGCTCACGACCCGGCCGCCCTTGATGACCATCGTCTGGCCGTCGGACGCGCGGTAGGTGCCGTCGGGGCCCGTGTCCTGGGATCCGCCGCCACCGGACGGCTTGCCGCCCCCGGCGGTCCGGGCGATCCGGACGGTCGCCGTGCGGGTCGTCGTCCGGGTGCGGGTCGAGGGACCCTTCAGCGCCGCGGCGATCCGCAGACCCAGCTTGCGCTTGCGCTTCAGCGTCGTCCGGGTGGCCTTGGACAGGCGCAGCTTCACCTTCACGGTCTTCCCCGCCGGGATGCGGACCTTCGCCGATCCCGCGCCGCGCTTGCCGTGGCGGGCACGGAGCGTGCCGGTGAGCCGCTGGCGGTACGGGTTGGCGATCGACACCGTCACGACGCCGGCGCTCGTTGCGGTCGGGGCCTTCGGCAGGGTCACCCGCGGTCCGCTCTTCGGCACCGCCTTGCCGACCGGCGGCGACGGGCTGGGCGGGCCCGAGGTCGGCGGGGCATCCCCGCCCTGAGGCGTCTGGGCCGGGCCGGGCGAGCCGGGTGTGGGATCCGAGCCCGGACCCGGGGCCGGGGTTCCACGGCCACCGTCGGGATCCTGGGTCTCGTCGCCGAGCCGGTCACCGTCGGCGTCGGGCTCGATGTCCAGCTCCAGACCGGCGTAGCCCTGGCGCGTGGTGCCGCCACCGGTGCCCGCGCCCGAGGCCAGGGAGGGAGCCCAGGTGCGCACCAGGTCGGCGTCCGACGGGAAGGCGGCGGGAACGAACGCGACGCTCGCTCCGGCGGCCAGGTCGACGCCGACCTGCTGACCGGGGGCGACCGGGATCCGGGCGGGTTGCGTGGCGTCGCCGGTCAGGGGCGCCCAGGCGGTCGCCGCCGTGCCGCCGACGACCCGCAGACGGGCCGATCCACCCTCGCCCTGGACCCGCCACCCCACGACGACGCCGCGCGGTGGCGTCCCGAGCACGTCGGCCAGCCCCTGGTTGGAGTAGCGCTCCTGGACGATCGTGCACCCCTCCGCGCAGGTGATGGCGTCCTCGGCGAGCGGGCCCGGGATCGTGCCCCACCGTTGGGCGGCCGACGCGCCGGCGGGCAGGGCGAGGGCGGTGGCGAGCACGATGGGTACGGCGATGCGACGGAGCATCGGGCCACCGTAGGACCGCCTCCCGGTGAGCGCATCGGGGATCTCCCCGTCGTCGGACGGTGGCGTGTGGCCCACCGTCCCACGGCCCGGACCGGAACGGGGCGCCCGCGATGGGGACGGCAACGGAAGCGGGCCGCCTCGGACCGTGCCTGGTGGCGCGACCGGGGGGACTCTGGTGAACTACGGCGAGTCGCAGGGGAGCGAGCGAGCGGAGAGTGCGGTTGCGGCGGCCGGCTCGGGGAGACGTCATGGTCGGCGGAGGCAACGACGGCAAGGTCGATGAGGCGCAGCTCGAGGAGCTCGTCGAATGGTTGAGGATCCCGTCGGTGTCGACCGACGGCGGTGACGCGACCGCGCTGCTGGCCGCCGCCGAGTGGGCCCGCGACCGGATCGTCGACGCGGGGGGCGAGGCGTCGTGCGTCACCGACCACGGCAACCCCCTGGTCGTGGGCGTGCTCGAGGCCGACCGTCGCGACGCGCCCACGGTGCTCCTCTACGGGCACTACGACGTGCAGGGCGTGGGCGATGCCGCGGCGTGGACGAGCGCCCCGTTCGAGCCGGAGATCCGCGGCGATCGGCTGTATGCCCGCGGGTCATCGGACGACAAGGGCAACTTCTATCCGCTGTTGCGGGCCGCCTGCGAACGCAAGCGGGAGGGACGCCTGCCCGTCACCGTGCGGGTGCTCATCGACGGCGAGGAGGAGATCGCCGGCGACGCCGCCGGACGGTGGCTGCGCGCCGACGACGTCGGTGCCGACTGCGCGATCGTCTTCGACAGCTGGATGGCCGACGAGGACACCCCGGCGATCACCGTCGGCCTGCGCGGCATCGTCCAGGCGCACGTCACGGTCTCGACCGGCCGGCTCGACCTGCACTCCGGGGTCTACGGCGGCAGCGTCCTCAACGCCGCGCACGTCCTGCACCACATGCTCGCCGCGGTGCTCCCCGATGCGTCCGGTCACCTGCGCCCGGAGCTGCGGTCGGGCGTCGAGGTCCCGAGCGACGAGGAGCAGGCCGGCTGGGCGACGCTCCCGCCGGTCGACGGGATGCTGGCCGACGCCGGATCCGTGCTCGTCGGCGCCGACGCGGCCCGGGATTACCACCTGCGCACGTGGGCGGAGCCGTCGCTGGACGTCAACGGCATCACGCTCGGCGGGCCGCGCACGATCGTGCCGTGCACCGCGTCGGCCGTCCTGAGCCAGCGGCTCGTGCCCGCCCAGCGTGCGGAGGCGACCGCCGAGGTCATCGAGCGGCTCCTGCGGGAGGCGGCACCGGCCGGGGCGACGGTGGACATCGGGTTCGTGTTGGCCGACCCGGTCCTCTTCGACGCGAAGAGCCCGCCGCTGCGCGCCGCCGCGACCGCCATCCACCGCGCAACCGGACGTCGCCCCGCCGTGGTCCGCTGGGGCGGCGCGATCCCGATCGTCGGTGAGCTGGCCGCCGCCGGCATCCCGACGATCGTCAGCGGCTACGCGCTGGCCAGCGACCACCCCCACGCGGTCGACGAGTCGTTCCGCCTGGAGTCGCTCCGCCTGGGCACGCTCACCGCGTACGCGCTGCTCGACGAGCTGGCCACCCTCGCCGGGGACGACCGCACGTCGGATCCGGCGACCTCCGGCGCGGCGGGATAGGCGCAGATCGATCGATGACGCGCGCGAGGTCCCAGCTCAGGAGCAACGTTCCCGCGGACGTGACGACGTTCGTCGGCCGTGAGCGGGAGCTGCGCCAGATCCGCGACGCGCTGGGCCGGACGCGGCTGCTGTCGCTCATCGGCGCGGGCGGCGTGGGCAAGACGCGCCTCGCGCTCGCCGCGGCCCGCGAGCTCGGCCGGGCGTTCGCCGGCGGGGCGTGGTTCGTCGACCTGACCGCCGTCCGCGACGGCGAGTTCCTGGAGCAGACGATCCGCGACGCGGTGCCGGGCGTCAAGCGCGCCGGATCGCTCGTCGACCAGATCGGCGACGCGGACCTGCTGCTGGTGCTCAGCGACTGCGAGCACATCGTCACGGCGATGCGCGAGCTCGTCGGCGGGCTGCTGCCGTGGTGCCCCGGCGTCCGGATCCTCACGACCACCCGGATCCCGCTCGAGGTGGCCGGCGAGCACCTGCTGACCGTTCCGCCTCTGCCGGTCGCGCCGCAGGCCGGCGGCGCGCCGAGCGACGCGGCGGCGCTGTTCGCCAACCGGGCCCTGGCGGCGACGGGGGCGCCGCCCGACGGTCTCGACGCGGCGGACGTCGACGAGCTGTGCGCCCGGCTCGACGGACTGCCGCTGGCAATCGAGCTGGCGGCCATGAAGGCCCGCACCATGGCCGTCCGCGACATCATCGACGGGCTCGACGACCGGTTCGAGCTGCTCCGCGGGGGGCAGCTCGACGGCCCTCCGCGCCACCGGAGCCTCGACGCCGTCCTGCGGTGGAGCTGGGACCTGTGCGACGACGCCGAGCGCGAGCTGTGGACCGGGTTCTCGACGTTCGTCGGTTCCGTGACCGTCGACGCGATCGTCGACACCTGCGGCTACGAGAGCGCACTGGCGGCGCACGAGGTCGTCGACCGGCTGGTGCAGCGCTCGCTGTTGCTGGCCGAGGCCGCCGGTGGCACCGTGCGATTCCGGATGCTCGACACCATCCGCGAGTTCGGCCGGCGCGCCCTCGAGCTACGGGCCGGCGGCGCGGACGGGAGCGACCCTGCGACGTCGCTGCGCCGGCGGCACCTGGATCACTACCGGGCGGCCGTGGCAGCCGCCGAGCCCGAGTGGTTCGGCCGCCGGCAGCTCGAGATCACCCGCCGGGTCACCGCCGACATGCCCAACATCCGGCTCGCGTTCGACGGGGCGCTCACCGACCCCGGGCTCTGCCGTCATGCGGACGCGCTCTACGCCGACCTGTGGATCCACTGGATCGGGTCCGGGCACGTCAACGAGGGACGGGTGTGGGCCGGGCGCCTGTTCGATCGCCTCGACGAGATCAACGTCGCCCCGTCCTGCCGCGCCCGGTGGATCCGCGGTTGGTCGGGAATCATCGCCGGCGACATCGACGACTCCGTCGTGCAGCTGGAGCGGTGCCTCCACGAGGCGCCGCGGCGCGGGACGCCGCAGGACGCGTACATGGCGCGTGGGTTGCTCGGGGCGTGTCGCGCGGTCCGAGGCGAGTTCGACGTCGCCCGGCGGGACTACGGGGTCGCGATCGAGCAGGCCCGCGACAACGACGACCCGGTCGGCACCGCGCTCCTGCTGCAGAACCTGGCCGAGCTCAGCGGCACCTACGGTGACGGCGACCACGCCCTCGAGCTCTGTGACGCGTCGGCGGCGATCTGCCGGGAGCGCGGCGATCGCTGGTGCTTCTCGCACGTACTCTGGGTGCGGTCGCTCGTCGGCTATCGGCAGCGCCGGCTCGACCTCGCCTGGGACGAGGGGATCGCGGCGCTCGCGCTGAAGACCGAGATCCAGGACCAGCTGGGCATCGCGCTCGCGGGCGAGGTGCTGGCGTGGATCGCCGCCGCCCGCGACGACCACGACACCGCCGCGGTGATGCTCGGAGCCACCGACGTCTACTGGCGGGCCGCCGGCGTGGCGCTGTACGGGCTGCAGCCGCTGCTCGACGCGCGCCGCGCCTGCCTGGACGACCTTCGCGGTGCCCTCGGGGGCGAGCGCTTGGGACGGGCTCTGGAGGAGGGCGCCCGGCTCGGCCTGTCGCGGCTGCAGGGCCTCGCGACCGGCGAGGAGGTGGCCGGAGCCGAGCGATCCGCCCGTCGGTCGGGACGACGTGCCGCCGAGGCGCCGGAGTCGGCCGGCCGGCTTGCCGAGCTCACCAAGCGCGAGCTCGAGGTGGCCGAGCTGGTGGCGCAGGGCATGACGAACAAGGAGATCGCCGCGACGCTCATCGTCAGCCGCCGGACGGTCGACACCCACGTCGCCCACATCCTGGCCAAGCTCGGATGCGGACGCCGGTCCGAGGTCGCGCGCGTCGTGACCGTCGCCGCCCGCGACTGATCTCCCGGCCGGCCGACCCGAAAGATCGGTAGCGGGTCGGTAAGTCCACCGACGCGCCGGCCGGGCCGGCCGGAGACGATCGGCGTGGCGTGTCCGTGTGACGTCCGATCGTCACGGGCACGGGAGAGACGAGAGGCGGAGGTGGGTCGTGGACCGGACGGAAGCGAACGTGGAACGGGCCGTGGCGGCGATCGGCCGCGGCGAGATGATCGTCGTCGTCGACGACGAGGACCGCGAGAACGAGGGCGACCTGGTGATGGCCGCGTCGTCGGCGACGCCGGCGGCGGTGAACTTCATGGCCACGCACGCCCGCGGGCTGATCTGCGCCGCGACGACCGCCGAGCGGCTCGCCGCGCTGGAGGTCGGGCCGATGACCGCGCACAACCAGGACCCGCTCGGGACGGCGTTCCACGTCAGCGTCGATCACCGCACCAGGACGACGGGCATCTCGGCCGCCGAGCGGGCCCGGACGATCCGGGCGCTCGCCGATCCCGACAGCGTCGCGACGGACTTCACCCGGCCGGGTCACGTGTTCCCGCTGGCCGCGCGCCGCGGCGGCGTGCTCGTGCGCGACGGTCACACCGAGGCGTCGGTCGATCTCTGTCGGCTGGCGGGCCTCCCCGAGGCCGCGGTGATCTGCGAGATCATGCGCCCCGACGGCGAGATGGCGCGCTACCCGGAGCTGGTGCGGTTCGCGGAGCGTCACGGGATGCCGCTGCTGACGATCGTCGATCTCGTCGCCTACCGTCGCCGTCGGGCGTCGCTCGACCGGGCGGCGGGCGGCGTGGACGCGTCGCCCGACCCGAACGCACCGGCCGGCGAGGTGCCGGTCGGCCGGGCCGTGAGCATGTCCGTGAGGGCGGCCTGATGCGCGTCGTCGTCGGGCCGGGACGCGACGAGGTCGTCCTGGCCGATGCCGAGGACCTCACCCGCTTCCACGTCCAGGTCCACCCGGGGATCCCCGTCGACGCCCTCGGCGACCTCGTCCACGGGACGCGCCTGGGGCACATGGACGGTGAGGACGTGGCCGTCGCGCCGCATGCGATCCGCCGCCTGGCGGGCGAGCGCTCCGCGACGTGGGAGAGCGACCTGGAGGCGATGATCGCGTTCGCCGCCCAGCGCGGTTGGGTCACCCCGCAGGGCTACGTCAGGGCCCACGTCGAGTGGGTCGAAGCAGAGGAGCAGGAGGATCGATGACGACGTTCCAGGACACCCGCCCGGGACGCGACGCGCCTCCGCGGCTCGCCGACTACGCCGGGGAGTACGCGTCCTACCGCGTCGACGTCCCCGAGCGGTTCAACGCGGTGGAGGCCCTCGTCGACACGTGGGCGCGCGAGCGTCCCGACGACCCGGCGATCCTGTCGCTGGGACCCGACGGCGCCGAGCGCCACCTCCACACCGCGGCATCGCTCGCCGAGGCCTCCCGGCGCACGGCCCGCGCGCTGCTGCACCGCGGCATCGGCAAGGGCGACCGGGTGTTCGTCATGCTGCCGCGCATCCACCAGTGGTACGACGTGCTGCTGGGCTGCATGCGGATCGGCGCGGTGCCGATGCCCGGACCGAACCTGCTCACCGCCAAGGACATCGCCGATCGCCTGGCCCGCGGTGACGCCCGTGCGGTCATCACCGATCCGTCCGGCGCCGCGCGCGTCGACGACGCCGACGACGGATCGACGCCGACGCGGCTGTGCGTCGGGGGATCCCGCGGCTGGGACGACTTCGACGCGGCGTGCGAGGCGGTCGGGGACGGCGACGTGCCGAGCGACGTCACGGGCCGCGACGACCCGCTGCTGCTCTATTTCACCAGCGGCACGGTGTCGGCACCCAAGATGGTGCAGCACCCGCACTCCTACGCCCTCGGTCACATCGCGACCGCCCGGTTCTGGCACGACCTGCGCCCGGGCGACCTGCACTGGGCGGTCACCGACACCGGCTGGGCCAAGGCCGCGTGGGGCGGGCTCTTCGGACAGCTGCACGAGCGGGTCTGCATCGTGCAGGCGGCTCTGGACCGCGCCGATGCGGACACGGTGCTGTCGATCCTGGCGCGCCACCGCATCACGTCGTTCTGTGCCCCGCCCACGCTGTACCGCACGCTCGTCCAGGCGCGCTTGGCCGATCACGACCTGTCGGGGCTGCGCCACTGCACGAGCGCCGGCGAGCCGTTGAACCCCGAGGTGATCCGGGCGTGGGCGGACGGGACCGGTGGCCTCGCGATCCACGAGGGCTACGGCCAGACCGAGACGACCTGCCTCGTCGCGAGCTTTCGGGTGGGGGAGGTCCGTCCCGGATCGATGGGTCGTCCGGTGCCGGGATGGGACGTCACCGTCGTCGACGACGACGGGCAGGCGGTGGCGCCCGGCGTGGTCGGTCACGTCGCCGTGCGACACGAGCCCGATCGTCCCGTCGGGCTGTTCCCCGGGTACCACGACGATCCCGATGCCGACGCGCGAGCGTTCCGCGGGCCGTACTACTACACCGGTGATCGGGCGGCGCTCGACGAGGACGGCTACTTCTGGTTCGAGGGCCGCGACGATGACGTCATCACGTCGAGCGCGTACCGGATCGGGCCGTTCGAGGTCGAGAGCGCGCTGGTCGAGCACCCCGCCGTGATGGAGGCGGCCGCGGTGGGGCGCCCGGACCCCGAGCGCACCGAGATCGTCGTCGGCGTCTGCATCCTGGTGCCCGGCACGACACCGTCGGCGGCGCTCGCCCGCGAGATCCAGGACCACGTCAAGCGCACCACCGCGCCGTACAAGTATCCGCGGGAGGTGCACTTCGTCAACGAGCTACCCAAGACGGTCAGCGGCAAGATCCGCCGGACCGAGCTGCGCGACTGGCTCGCGGATGGCCGCCTTCCCGTCGGTGGGGCGCTCCGCGACGGACGGTGATCCGTACCGCACGTCGACCGGCCGAACGGGTGCGGTCTGGCCGTCGACGTCGCGCGGTACGCACCCGCATCGGGTGCCCCGGATCGGTAACCGATCGGTAATACCACCGACGCGCCGACGAGCACTGCCGGAGAGGATCGCCGTAGTTCCATCGACAGAGGAGACGGCATGCGATTCATCCTGTTCACCGAGGGCGGCACGCTCCGCGGAGAGACCCACCACCGGCGGCACTGGGACCTCATCGAGGAGGCGAAGTTCGCCGAGGAGATGGGCTTCTACGGCTGGGGCACCTCCGAGCACCACTTCTACAACGAGCTGGCGACCGTGTCGCAACCGCCGGTGATGTTCGGCGCGGTCGCCGTCCAGACGCACCGGTTGAAGCTGCGCTACATGAGCCGGCTCGTGTCGGCCATCCATCCGATCCTCGTCGCCGAGCAGACGACGTCGACCGACATCCTCTCCAACGGCCGCGTCGAGCTGGCCGTCGCCCGCGGCAACACGCTGCTGCAGCTCGACGCGTTCGGGGTGCCGCTGGAGGAGACGAAGGGCCGGGCGGAGGAGGCGCTGGAGCTCATCGTCCGCGCGATCTCCGACCCGTCGTTCTCGCACGAGGGCGAGTACTGGGGCTCGATCCCCGAGCGTCAGCTCACCCCGTCCGGCGTGCAGGAGCCGCACCCGCCGCTGTTCAAGATCGCCCAGAGCGTCGACTCGGCGCGAGACGCACGGCGTCGCGGACTCGGACTCATCACGAGCGACATGTACTTCGGCTGGGACGCGCTGCAGAGCTACCTCGACGCCTACAACGACGTCCCGGCCGACGAGGTCGACCCGGTCGGCCGGTTCGTCACGAAGTCCGCGGCGGCGATGTCGATCACCTGTCGCTGCGCGAAGACGAACGACCTGGCCCTCGAGGCGGCCGAGCGCGACATGACGATGTTCGCGCAGGTCATCATCAACGACCTCTATGCGCAGCTGGCCGAGCGCGATGCCGGCGACTACGGGCACTTCGCGCCGGTCGCGGAGCTGCGCGATCGGATCGACGACGCCGAGTGGCTGCGCGACTGCGGCCCGACGATGATGATCGGTGATCCTGAGCACGTCGTCCACAAGATCCAGCGGATCAAGGAGATGGGCGCCGACGAGATCATCCTCCGGATCGACAACGGCTCGCACGACGAACTCATGTCGACGATCGAGCACCTCGGCCGCTACGTCATCCCGTACTTCAACAACCCGTCCGGGGTGTTGCGGGACACCGTCATCGGCATGCTCCCGGGCGATCCGCGCCAGAAGCCGAGCTACGAGGCGACCGCGAAGGCCGGGGTGGTGGCATGAGCACCGCGGTGGCGTTCGACCACGCCCGGATGGTCGAGGTGCAGCAGGCGATCGTGCGGGCGATCGAGACGCGCGACGCCGACGCGTTCGCCGAGCTCTACGCCCCCGACGGCGCGCTGCTGCCGCCGGACGGATCGGTCCACGCCGGCCGCGACGCGGTCCGTGCCGCGTTCGCCGCGATGCTCGACGACGGCTTCTCCAAGCAGACGGTCGTCGACCCCCGGCTGACCGTCGACGACGCGCTCGCGGTCGAGGAGGGCCAGGCCGTCGCCGAGTTCACCAAGGACGGCACGGTCACCGTCGGCCGCTGCAACTACCTCATCGTCCACCGCCGCCAGCGCGACGGCGGCTGGCTCATGGAGCGGGACATCTGGACGGCGATCCCCGACGACGCGCCCGAGCCGAAGGTGTCGTGATGCTGAGCTTCGAGGAGTACGCCGGTCACGACGGGTCGGGCCTCGCCGGGCTCATCGCGTCCGGCGACGTCTCGGCCGCCGAGGTCCACGCGACCGCCGTGGCGGCGATCCGTGCCGTCGACGAGCAGCTCCACGCGGTCGTCGAGGGCCCGTGGGAGCAGCCGCTGGATCACGCCGCGGACGGGCCGTTCGGTGGCGTGCCGTTCGTGCTGAAGGACATCCTCTGCCACGCCACCGGGGTGCCGATGCACCTCGGCAGCCGGGTCGCCCGTGACGGCGTCCCGTACGACGAGGACTCGTTGCTGATGCAGCGGTTCAAGCGGGCGGGCCTGGCCACCGTCGCGACGGCGAAGACGCCGGAACTCGCGATGAGCGCCTGGACCGAGCCGGTCCTCGGTGGACCGGTCCACAACCCGTGGGACGTGACCCGGTCGCCCGGTGGCTCCAGTGGCGGTCCGGCGGCGCTCGTCGCCGCCGGCGCGGTACCGCTGGCGCACGCCAACGACGGCGGTGGATCGATCCGGATTCCCGCCGCGTACAACGGGCTGGTCGGGCTGAAGCCCAGCCGCGGTCGGGTGCCGTTGGGGCCCGGGCAGCAGGAGCTGTTCTTCGGCAACGCCGTGGAGTTCGCGGTGGCCAGGACGGTCCGTGACTCGGCGGCGCTGTTCGACCTGGTCCACGGCAACGCGCCGGGTGAGAAGTACGGCGCTCCGCTGCCCTCCGGGCCCTACGCCGGCGAGGTCGGCGTCCGTCGGCCGCTGCGGGTCGCGGTGTCCCTGGAGGACTGGGGTGACACACCGGTGGATCCGCAGGTCCGCCGCGTGGTCGAGGAGACCGCGCGCGTGCTCGAGGCGCTCGGCCACGAGGTCGTCGTCGCCCGTCCGCCGATCGACTGGGAGGCGATGCTCGCCGCGTTCACCACGACCTGGTGCTTCCAGCTCGTGGGATCGGTGTACGGCATCGCCGAGCTCCTCGGCAAGCCGGTCGACGGCACGAGCTACGAGGCGACGAACCTCACCTGCGCCCGCGCGGGTAAGGAGCTGGGGCCGCTCGAGCTCCTCGGGGCGCTCGACCAGATCAACCTGCTGTCGCGTGCGTTCGCCGGATTCCTCGGTGATCACGACGTGTTGCTGTCGCCGGTGGCCAACGAGCTGCAGCCGACGTTGGGCACCTACGACGCCGACGATGCCGACATCGACGCCGCGGGATGGGTCCGCCGCGTCATGTCGCCGTTCCCGCTCTGCATGACCTACAACATGACCGGCAACCCGGCGATCAGCGTGCCCGTCGGGCAGAGCGACGAGGGGTTGCCGATCGGCGTTCAGTTGGGCGCGTCGATGTACCGCGAGGACGTGCTGTACCAGCTGGCGGGCCAGCTCGAGGAGCGCCTGCCGTGGCGGGATCGCCGTCCCGCCGTCCATGTCGCCTCGGCGGCGCGATCGACCGCTCCGGCGGTGTGAGGAGGACCACGATGAGCACGAGCACCAGCAGGAGCACGACTTCGGGGGCGGGGACGGACGTCCCCACCCTGCGGCACTGCATCGGCGGCACCTGGACCGCGGGGTCGGGTGCGTCGATCGACCTCGTCAACCCGGCCACCGAGCGGGTGATCGCGCAGCTGCCCGCCGGGTCGTCGGAGGACGTCGATGCGGCCGTCGGCGCCGCCGCCGAGGCCCAGCCCGCGTGGGCGGCGCTGTCGCTCGAGGAGCGCCTGGGGCACCTCGAACGGTTCGCCGACGCGCTGGAGGAGCACGCGGCGGAGCTCTCCGAGCTCGAGTGCCGCGAGATGGGCAAGCCCGTCGACATCGGCGAGGCGTTCGTCCGCAGCGGCGTCGACGTCCTGCGGGCATCGATCGCCGACGCACGCACCTACGCGTTCGTCGAGTCGCAGGTCGACACCGACGAGCAGCAGAAGCGCGTCCTGCGCCGTCCGTTGGGCGTCGTCGCCCAGATCGTGCCGTGGAACTTCACGATCGCCGCGACGCTCCTCGGGCTCGGGCCGCTGCTGGCCGCCGGCAACGCCGTCGTCTTCAAGCCCTCCGAGCGGGCGCCGCTGTCGGGCGTGCGGATGGCGGAGCTCGCCGACGGGCTGCCGCCCGGGGTGTTCAACCTCGTGCTCGGCGACCGGCGGGCGGGCGAGCCGCTCGCGGACCATCCCGACGTCGGCCTGGTGCACTTCACCGGGTCGGTCCCGTCGGGTCGCTCGGTGGCGCGCTCGGCGGCGGGTCACCTCCGCCGGGCGGTGCTGGAGCTCGGTGGCAAGGACCCGGTGGTGGTCGATGCCGGCGTCGACGTGGCCGCCACGGCCGAGGCGGTCGCGTTCGGCGCGTTCGTCAACACCGGGCAGATCTGCACGTCGATGGAGCGGATCTACGTCCACCGCGACGTCGCCGACGAGTTCGTCGCGGCGCTCGTGGCCCAGGCGGAGCAGTGGCAGATGGGCGACGGCCACGAGACGGGCGTTCGGCTCGGGCCGTTGGTGGACGCGCGTCAGCGGCAGATCGTGCACGAGCACGTCACCGACGCGGTCGACCGCGGCGCGAGCCTGTTGACCGGTGGCGAGGCACCCGACCGGCCCGGGTACTTCTACCCGGCGACGGTCCTCGCCGACGTCGAGGACCAGATGCTGATCATGCGCGACGAGACCTTCGGGCCGGTCGCCCCGATCAAGGTCGTCGACTCGTTCGAGGAGGGCCTGCAGCGGGCGGCGGACTCGCGGTTCGGGCTCGCCGCGACCGTCTACACGACCGACCCGGACCACGCTGCGCTGTGCGACACGCTCCCGGTCGGCGTGGTGTGGGTCAACGAGTGGCAGGGCGGTGGCCTGGAGCGCACCTACGAGCCGGCCCGCGAGAGCGGGTCCGGCGCGACGGGTGGGCATGCGGCCTTCGACGCGGCGACGCGGCCGGTGACGGTCGTCCGCACCGGGGTGCGGGCCGGCTGATCCGGTCGGCGTGCCGGTCGGGCACGGCAGCGCGTTCCGGGATGGCGGCGTCATGCGACGCGAGACCGGAACGCCTGCCGAACCGCCGCGGATCACGCGACGTGCTCCGGGATCGCGGCGTCAGGCGACGCGGGACCGGAACGGGCCGCCAGCCCGGCGGTCGCACCACGCGACGTGCTCCGGGATCGCGGCGTCAGGCGACGCGAGACCGGAACGGGCCGCCGACCCGCACGCGAGCATCGCCGACGAGGTCGAAGGGGAGGGGCATATGAGGATGGCCGAGGGGATCGGGGGCGAAGGCGGGCACGGTGGACCGTCGTGGCCCGTGCACGCCCCGCCGTTGCAGGACCGGGCGCTGCGGCGGGCGGTTGCCGAGGTGATGGAGCGGGCCGTGGTGCTCGGGATCGTGCCCGACGACCGACCGGCACCGATCGACGTCGACGGGGCGCGGACCGTGCTGGAGCAGCTCGCGACGACGCTCCTGCGCGATGGCGTTCGCGTCGGACTGGGCGCCTCGGCGCGTCGCGCGCTGCTGGAGTTGGCACTGGATGTCGAGGAGCTGCGCCGCTGCGTCGGGCGGGACGAGGAGCGGGTCCGTTCCGCCGGCCTCGCGGACGCGCGCGGCGCGCTCGCCACGCTGCGTGGCGCCATGACCATCGCGCAGCTCGTCGGCCGGGTGCCCACGGTCGTGCGGACCCTGGGGTTCGACCGCGCGATGGTGTCGGACATCCGCCGGTCGATGTTCGCGCCGAACGCCTGTGACCTCGGCGACGACCCCGAGCGCGACGCGGCGCTGCTGCGCGTCGCACGCGATCACCCGCGCCGTCTGGACCACACCCTGCGCGAGACGGAGATCGTCCGCCGCCGCACCGCGCTGCTGGTGGCCGCCCGGCCCGGCGACCCCACGATCCATGGGCCGCTGGCCGAGCTGACCGGGACGCGCCACTACGTCGCCGTCCCGCTCGTGGCGCACGGACGGGTGATCGGGTTCGTGCACGCCGACCACCACGCCAAGCAGCGTCGGGTGAGCCGGCTCGACCGCGACCTGCTGTGGACGTTCGCCGACGGCGTGGGTGCGGTGGTCGAGCGACTGCGGGTCGAGGACCGGCTGGCCGGCGTCGAGACGGCCGTCCGGCGTGCGACGCGGCTGGCCGACTCGGCGCTCCGGAACGCGCGGGGCGACGACCTCGACCTGGGGTTCGGACGCGACCCGGCGGCAGAGCACGGCCCGGCCCGACCGGTGTCGGTGCACGAACCGGGCACCGCCGACGTCCTCGCCGGCGGTCGCGAGGTCGCGGACCCACTCACCCGTCGCGAGGTCGAGGTGCTGCACCTGATGGCCGCGGGGGAGACCAACGCCGGGATCGCCGCGCGCCTGGTCGTGTCGCCGGGCACCGCGAAGACCCACGTCAAGAACATCCTTCGAAAGCTGTGCGCCGCCAACCGCGCCGAGGCGGTGGCGCGCTACCACCAGCTGCTGGCGAGCGAGGCGCAGCGGGCCGCGGTCGCCTAGGCGCCGGAGCCCTCCGTCCGGTAGAGCCCCTCGATCTCCGCCGCGTACGCCTCGGCGATCGGCTTGCGCTTGAGCTTCATCGTCGGGGTGAGCTCGACACCACCGGGGACCCAGTCGTCCTCGATCACGTGGAAGCGCTTGATCTGCTCGACGCGGGCGAGTCGGGTGTTGGCGCGCTCCACGGCGGCCGCGACCTCGTCGGCCTCGCGGCCCGCGAACGCGGGGCGGGCGTCCGGGTCCAGCGTGATCAGGGCGACGTTGTACGGCCGGGCGTCGCCGATGCAGCACACGTTGCCGATCAACGGGCCGGCGCTCTTGATCGTCGCCTCGATGTTCGCCGGCGACATGTTCTTGCCGGCGGCGTTGATGATGAGCTCCTTCATCCGGTCGACGATCCGCAGGTAGCCGTCCTCGTCGAACGTGCCGACGTCGCCGGTGTGGAGCCAGCCGTCGGGGTCGATCTCCTCGGCGGTCTTCTCGGGCAGGTTGCGGTAGCCGCGCATGATCACCGGGCCGCGGACGAGGACCTCACCCTCGTCGGAGAGCACGACCTCGACGCCCGGCACCGCTCGCCCGACGGTCCCGAGTCGTGGGTCGCGGGGGTTGTCGACGGTCGCGACCGCGGTCGTCTCGGACAGGCCATAGACCTCGCACAGCGGCAGGCCCAGGTCGTTCCAGAACGCGATGACGTCGGGCGGGCAGGGGGCGGCGCCGACGAGCGATGCGCGGACGCGGTCGAGGCCCAGCGCCGCGAGCGCCTGCGCCGGCTCGGGGGTGCTCCCCATCCGTGCGACGACCGCGGAGCGGAGCTTCTGCCACAGCCGGGGCGGCGAGAAGAAGAACTCGGGCCGGACCGCCGCGAGCGTCGTGGCGATCTCGCGCGGGTCGGGCTGGCAGGTGACCTGCCAACCGAGAGCCATCGGGATGTAGTGCGTGCACATCCGTTCGGCGACGTGGGCCATCGGCAGCCACGAGATCGCGGTCTGCGCCGGCTCCAGCGGCACCGCCGCGGTCAGCGCCGTGATCTGCGCGATGACGTTGCCGTGGGTCAGCTCGACGCCCTTCGGCGGCCCGGTCGTGCCCGACGTGTAGATCAGCGTGATGAGGTCGTCGGGCTCGACCGCGGCGGCGGCCGTGTCGACGTCGAAGCCCTCCGGTGCGTCGTCGAGCAGCGCCTGCCAGTCGCGTGCGCCGGCGTGGTCGCCCTCGATGAGGACGATCTGCTCCAGCGCCGTGGTGCCACCGGCGAGGACGGCGAGCGCGCGCTCGAGGAACTGCGGCTCGGTGACCAGGATGCGACTCTCGGCGTCGCTGAGCACGTGCTCGGCCTGCTCGACGGTGAACGTCGCGTAGATCGAGAACGGCACCGCCCCGAGGAGGGCTGCTCCGGCGTCGACGACGTGGAACTCCGGGCGGTTGGTGAGCCACAGCGCCACGGTGTCGCCGCGGTGGACCCCGGCTCCGGCGAGCGCGGCCGCCGACGCACGGGCCCGCTCGGCGTACTCGCGCCAGCTCCACTCCACGGTGCCGTCGTGGCTCTGCAGCGCCGTGCGCTCCCCGTGCTCGACCGCGGTCCGCAGCAGCAGATCGCCGATGGTCTGGGTGCGGGGCGCCGTGTCGGTCATGCGATCCAACCTAGGCCGGGCCGCGCTCCGGAACGCTGGCGGCCGCGACAAACCTCCCGGGGACCGCTGTGGGGAGCCACAGGATCCGATCGGCTCCGTATCGTCCGCCCGCCGCCGACCCACCGGGCCCGGCACGTGCCGCCCTTCCGGTGCCGACCCGCGCCGCTACGCCTTCGGGCGGTCCGGTCCGGTCCCGTCGTCGGCGAAGAGGGCGTCCCCGAGGACCTCGACGAGGATCAGGGCACAGGCGAGCTCGGTCGGCTCGTCGGTGATCGACCGCCCGAGGAGCTGCTCGGCGCGCTTGACCCGGTACGCGACGGTGTTGGGGTGGACGAAGAGTCGCTCGGCGGTGCGGCCGGCGCTCCCGCCCATGGTGAGGAGCAACAGGACGGTCTCGCGCAGCCGCCGGGTCGCCACGTTGGCTGTGGCAAGCGCACCGAGGCGATCCGCGGCGAACGCCCGCGCGCGTGGGACGTCCGCAGCCAGCAGCGACACGAGCTCAACCCGCCGGTAGGCCGTCACCGGCGGCGCCGCCGACCCGGCCAGCTTGGCGATGCGTGCGGCCTGGCAGGCCTGCTGGTGCGAGACGCGGAAGCCGTCGGGGCCCCGCGTCGCGTTGCCGACGGCGACGACGACGCCCACCGGGGGCTCGAAGGCCTCGAGCCGTGCGACGAGCTCCGGACCGGGCATGTCGTACGTCCCGACCCAGACGTCGGAGCAGGCCAGGCCGGTGGCGATGATGAGCGGCTCCGACAGGCCGGCGGCCCGCGCGGCCGCCTGCGCCGCAACGTCGAGCCCGCCAGCGGCGTCGCTCGTGCTCGTGATGCGCAACGCCACGTGGTGACGACGCAGGTCGTAGCCCAGCCGTCGGGATGCGTCCTCTTCGTCGCACCCCTCACCGGTCAGGATCGCGCGGACGGTCTCGGCCCGCTGCTGCTCGCTGCTGCGGGCCGCCCGGTCGCGCTCGGTCCCGTAGGTCTCGACCATGACGTCCGAGATCCGGTCGATGTAGCCGAAGAGGAACGCCGACAGCTGGTCGCTGATCGCGTCGCGCGACGCCGGGTCCGGGACCCGGCCGGGGAGCGTCCGCGACCACCGCTCCCACAACCAGAAGTGGCCGAGCCGGAAGGCACGCAACAGCGCCGGCAGGCCGATGCCGCGACGGACGAGGCCGCGCACCCACCGCGCGGTCTCGACCGGGACGACGAGCGACGCCGGGTCGTCGCCGGCCCGGATGAGGCGCGCGACCTGGTCGAGGTTGGCCTCGGTGCTGGAACGGGTCTCCTCCCAGTACAGGTTCTCGGCGTCCTGCAGCTCGGGCAACGAGTCGACGAGGTAGGTCGTGCACCCGACGGCGAGCTCGGCGGCCTCGGCCCGCATCTCGGCCGCGAGCGTCACCAGCGTCGGGGCGTCGTCGGGCGTCGCCTCCCGCGCGCGCGGCCGCTCGCCGCTCACGGTCCTGTGATCCTGCGTCCCCTCCACGTCCCGATCCTATGGGGCTGGCAACAGGACCCGCACGCAAGTTTGTCGATCACGCCAGGGTCGGCGACATCGGCCGGATCTAGGTTCGGCGCATGGGCTTCCTCGCACCCGACCCGTTGCCGTTCGACCCGGCCGAGTTCCGCACCCGTCCACGCCAGGCCCGGTTGCGCAAGCTCATCGACATGTGGGCCAACGACGGCATCAGCGTCCCCGGCGTCGTCATCGTCCTCTACGTCCTGAAGATCCTGCTGCTCCACGTCGGGCTGGGGTTGACGATCATCGGCCTGGTCTCGGGGCTCGGCGCGCCGTGGACCGTCGGCGACTGGTGGAACGAGCCGATCGTCTGGCAGAAGGTCATCGTCTGGACGGTGCTGCTCGAGGTCGTCGGGATGGGTGGCGCGTCCGGCCCGCTGTGGGGGCAGTACCGGTTCCGGCCCGAGGCGCTGCTGGCGTGGACGCGCACGGGCACGTTCCGCTGTCGGCCGTGGCGGCCGGTGCCGGTCACCGCCGGCCACGCCCGCACGTGGTTCGACGTCGGTGCCTACCTCGCGCTGATCGCGTCGCTCGTGGCGCTCCTGGTCGTCGACG
>JBFWKS010000016.1:0-33215 GCA_050252545.1 Solirubrobacteraceae bacterium | reverse complement strand
CCGACGGTGCCGCCGCGGGTCGGTGCCTCACCGCCGACCGGCGTGATGCCGGCCGGGGCTCTCGCGGGTCAGGCGGTCTCGCCGTCGGTGCCGGCCGGCGAGGTCGTGTCGGCATCGCCCGACGGTGCGTCGTCGGGGGCCGACGGCGCGGATGCCGGAGCGTCGTCCGCCGGCGTGGCGTCCGCGGGCGACGCCGCGGAAGGCGCATCGTCGCTCGGGGGCGTCGCGTCGGTGCCGCCGGTCGGGGCATCCTCCGCCGGCGTGGCGTCCGGGGTCGGCTGGACGGGCGCTGCCTCCTCGGCGGGCGCCTCGGCCGCGGCTCGCTCGGCCTCCTGGGCGGCGAGCGCCTCGCGGAGCTTGCGGCCGAGCTCGCCGCCGATGCCGGAGTCGCCGGCGCTGAACACGCCGCCGGGGATGCCGGGCTCACGGCGACGACGTCCGCCCCGGTCGTCGCCCCACGACGGTCCGCCGCGGCGGTCGCCTCCCGGTCCCCCGGGTCCGCCGGGCCGGCGCGGTCCGCCGCTGCCGCGCTGCGGGGTCATGGCGTGCTGCACGTCTGCCGTACGGGCGAGGGCCAGCAGCGACCACGCGGCCTTCTGGGCCTCGCCGCCCTCGCTGGCCACGTCGACGCGCCGGGCGCGCTCGGCGAAGAGCTGCTGGGTGGGGCGGTCGCTCTGGAGCGCGACACCGATCTTGGCGCTGCCGATGTGCTCGATCGCGTCCTTGACCTGCTGGCGCTGGTCGGTGGTGCCGCTGATCGCCGCGCGGGCGTGGGGCAGGATGTCGCGTGCCCGGACGGCGGCGAGGACGATCCACGCCGCCTGGTCGTCGGTCTCGGGCTTGGCCCCGTAGGCCCGCCGGCCGAACTCCTTGCCGGACGAGCCCTCGCCGGAGAGGATCTCGGCGACGTCGAACCGGCCGGCGGCGTTGACCGCCCATTCGACGGCCGTCGGATCGGGGTCCATCGCGCGCAGCAGATCGAGCCGCTGGCGCAGGAAGATCTCGTCCCACTGGAACCGACGGCGACCGCCGCGGCCTCCTCCTCCACCACCGCCGCCGGACCGCCGCCGGTTGCGTCGACGCTTCTTGCCGCCCTGCTCCTTGTCGTCGCCGCCGCCCTCGCCGCCGCCGTCCTTGTCGCCGTCGCCCCGGCCGTCGCCGCCCTGGCTCGAGGGCTCGCCCGACGTGCTCTGCTGCTGGCCGTCGTCGCCGGGCGTGCCCGCGTCCTGGGTGTTGCCGGTGGCGGCGTCGTCACCCGCACCTGCGTCGGCTGCGGGGCCGGTGGGCTCACCGGCGCCTGCGCCCGAGCCGGCGTCCGTGGCCGCGGTCGCGGCGCCCTGGCCACCCTCACCCGCGGTCGGGGCGGCGGCATCGTCGGCACCCGTTCCGGCGGGGCTCGTCGCCGTGTCGCCCGGTGCCCGCCCGTCGTTGCCGGCATCGGCTCCGGGGGTCGCACCGTCGCCCGCGTCCGCGCCAGGGGCGTCGCCCGCCTGCGCATCGGCGGCCGGGGTGGCGTCGGGGGACGGGACCCCCGCATCGGCTCCCGCTGGCGCGGGGGTGGCCGACTGGTCCTCCGTTCCCGGGCGTTCGGTGGTCTGATCGTTGTCGTCGGTGGCGGCCACGATGGCCGAACGCTACCGCGGCAGGACCGCGGACGCGCCTTCATACGCGCGCGCGGCGGGCCACACGGGCCGGGTACGCTGGCGTCCAGTGCGCGCCGGTGTCGTCGTCCCCGTCCACGGGTTCACCCCGTACCTCGTCGAGACCCTCGATGCGTTGCTCGGGCAGACCGAGCCCGCGGTGGCGGTCGTGGTGGTCGACGACGGGTCGAGCGTGCCCGTCGTCCTCGACGCCGCCCACCGGGACCGGGTGGAGCTCGTCCGGCTGGAGGAGCGCCGCGGGCCGGCGGGTGCTCGCAACGCCGGCGTCGCAGCACTGCCCGCCGAGGTCGACCACGTGGCGTTCTGCGACCACGACGACGTCTGGTTGCGCGGTCACCTGGCGGCGGTGGCGCGTGCGGCACGCCGGCATCCAGATGTCGGACTGCTCACCGGCGACGCCGAGATCGTCGGACCGGACGGCCGACTCACGGGCGAGCGGTGGGCGGCGCTGACCCCGGGCCGTCACCAGTGGTTCCTCGTGCTCCCGGTGATCTACGAGCGCCATCCGATGTGCACGTCGGCGACCGTCGTGCGGCGCTCGGCCTTCGACGAGGTCGGCGGCTTCGACGAGACGCTGATGCAGGCCGAGGACCTGGACCTGTGGCTGCGGCTGCTGGAGCATGAGCACGACCTGGTGTCGGTGCTCGGCGCGACGGTGCGGTACCGCCGCCACCCCGACGGCCTGACCCACGATCTGGTGGCTCTCGGCGAGGACCTGCGCCGCGTGCTCGGCGCCCACGCACACCGGGTGCGGGACACCGTTCACCGACGGGCGGACGCGGCGGCGCTGCGCGGGATCGCCGCCGGACACGCCCGACGTGGCGATCCGGACGCGGCTCGCGCGGCGCTGGGTCGGGCGCACGCCCTGATCGCGCCACGGCCGACCGAGCGACTGCGCGAGGTGGCCCTGCGCATCCCCGGTCTGCGCGCACGGATCGGCCGCGGATCCCCCTACCGCGTCGGCTGATCCTGTGCCGCCGCGACCTGACGGCGTCGCGGCCCCGTTTCGTGCATACTTCCCGGTCCCGAGGGGGCGTAGCTCAGTTGGTTAGAGCGCCGGCCTGTCACGCCGGAGGTCGCGGGTTCGAGTCCCGTCGCTCCCGCCTCGAGAAGCCCCGCTATCAGCGGGGTTTCGTGGTTCCTGAGGGTGGCGGGGGAGCCCGCGCTGTCGGCCGGTGCTGCTTCAGGCGGAGCGGCGATGGTGCGCCGCTCCTGCCACCGTGGTCTCGGGCCCCGCCGGCCACGCGGGCACCCGGGCGACGGCGCGCCGCATCACCCGGTCCTCGAGCTCAGCGGCCGGCGGTCTGGCTGTCGGGGACGAGGTTGGGGAACGCCGAGGTGCGGCCGTCGAACGAGAACGGCGCGGCGGTACGGCAGGCCGGGGCCCCACCGGCGTCCAGCAGCAGATTGAGCGGGGTGGGCGGGCGGCCGGCGTGGGAGCAGTCCGACGCGGCGAGCTGACCCTTGGTGCCAATGTCGGCCAGTCCGCCCGGCAGCGGGTACGGGTTGTCGCGGTGGTTGGGGTGCCGTCGCGTGTAGCCGACCAGGCTGTCGCTGTTGAGCGGCAGGCTCATCCGCAGCATGTGGGCGGTTCCACCGTGGATCGTGCGCGCCGTGGGCTGCGTGGCCGCCGGGGCGTTGGCGAGCGTCACGCCGAGCTCCCGGTGGTAGGCGCTCAGGTAGCGCAACGCGGGCAGCGTCAGGTCGGTGAGCGGATCGAGCCGGTCCATCAACGGCCCGATCGCGTCGAACACGCGGGTGAGTGCCGGGAACCCCCGGTCGAACCGGTCGAGTGTCGGGCCGAGCCGATCGAGCGTCACCCGCAGATCGGGGGCCAGCGAGCGCAGGTCCCGCAGCGTCGGCTGGATCAGCGGCACGACGGGTCGCAGGTCGGCGAGGACCGGGGCGGCGTCCCCGGCCACCCGACGGGCGGTCACGAGCGTGCGCTCCGCCTGGCCCACCACCGCCGGCAGCGCACGGACCGTCGCCCGCAGCGCCGGCTCGATCCCGGCGGTCGTCGACGTCACCGCACGGCCGTGGACGATCAGGTCGCCGATCGCGGCCTGCTGCGCCCCGATGGCGGAGAAGGTGGTTCCGAGGTCGCGGATCCCGGCGCGCACCGACGCGGACTGTCGGTCGAGGACCCGGAGCACAGGCTCGGCGGCGTCGAGCGTCGGCTCGATCTGGGCTGCGGCCGCGTAGAGGTCGTTCCCGCGACCACGCAGCGCCCGGGAGAACGACCGGGTCAGGGCCTGAAATCGCGGGCGCGTCTCGCCGTCGAACACGTCCAGGATGTCGTCCAACTCGACGACCTCCTCGACGTCACCGGCGGCGAGACGACCTCCGTCGGGGATCTTCGGTCCGTCCCGGTCACCGAAGGAGAGCGCGACGAACGTCTCGCCGACGAGCGTCTTGGACCGCAGGGTCGCCCGGGTGCCCTTGGGCAGCGGAGCGAACCGCGGCTCCATCTGGAGCGACACGCGCACGACCTTGCCGTCGCGGCGGATGTTCGTCGCCTTCCCGACGGTCACGCCGCTGATCCGCACGTCGGCGTAGCCGGCCAGCTGCGTGCCCTGCTTGAAGTCGGCCCGGACGGTGTACGGCTCGGCGCGCAGCGGGACCGATCCGCCGAAGCTCGTCCACAGGAACAGCAGCAGCCCGAAGCTCGACAGTGCGAACAGCACCATCAGGACGAGCTGGAGGGGATGCGGCGCGTTCTTGTTCATCGGCAGAGCCCCACCGCGTTGAGGAGAGGCTTGACGGCCGGCTCGAGCGGGCCGAGGTTCGGCAGGGCGACGCAGCTGATCATGAGCTGGCCACGCCAGATCTGGCCCAGCGCGTCCTGGGTGCTGAGCATCGAGTTGCCGTTCTGGGCGAACCAGGCGAGCCAGAACAGGTAGCCCTCCTCGGGGCCCTCGGGGTTGTGGCCCAGGATGTTCACCGCGTGCGCCAGGTCGCGGGTGATCCCGTGGATGTCGCCGATCAACGGCCGGAGGGTCTCCAGGGTGGTGGTGACCTCGTCCAGCACGGCGGCGCCCTCGCGACCCAGCGCGGGCAACGGCCGGAGGTTACCCGGCAGCTGGCGCAGTAGCGGATCGAGGCGCGGGAGGGCGTCGGCGGTGGCGCGCAGCGCGGTGGTCACGTCGGGGGCGGCCCGCCGTAGCTCGGTGCCCAGGGCGGCGGCCTCGCCGACGGCGGACCGCGCGGTCGATAGCGTCGGCGGCAGCTCCGTCAGCGAGCTGCGCAGCTCGGCGTCGCGGCGCCCGACGGCCGTGAACGTCCGGGCGGCCGCGTCGAGGAGCCGCGACAGGTCGCCGTCGCGCGCGTCGAGGGCCTCGCTGATCCGGCGGATCCGGTGCACGCCGGTGCGGACGAGCCGCCGACGGTCGCGCAGGACGGAGAGGACCCGGTCGAGCTGGCGACCGGTCGGCACGGCCAGGGCGACCAGATCCCGGAACCGCTCGGTGGATTCGCCGTCCAGGCCCTCGGCCGTGGCGGCGAGGAACTGTTGCAGGTACACACGCGTGTCGGCGTCGACGCTGGCCAGCACCTCGTCGATCTGCACCTGGGGGGTCGTCTGTCGGATGGGCAACACCGTGTCGCCGTCGACCTTCGGCTGGTCGCGGCTGCCGGGCTGCACGTCGATCGCCATGTCCTGCAGTGCGGTGCGCGGACGCAGGGTCAGCCGGGCGTCACGGTGCACCGCGTCGAGCTTGTCCCGCTTGATCCGCATCCTGATGATCGCGGTGCCCCGGTCGGACCGGCGGGCGCTGGAGATCTCCCCGACCGGCACCCCGGCCACCGTCACCTGCTGGCCCTGCCCGCCGACGACCGCCTGGGCGTCGGCGAACTCGGCCTGGAGCGTGTAGGAGTCCTGCCACGGCAGCGGCACCCGCTGGTTGACGAGCAGGTAGCCGGCGACGACGAGGGCGGCGACGGCGGCGACGGCGATCACGACGACCGCCCACCACTGCTCCCGGATGCTGCGCAGGTACCGCCTCATCGCGTCGCCTCCGGGTCGAGTAGGCGCGACAGTGTGCTCCGCAAGCGCTCGGCGGCGGGACCGTCGCCCTCCAGCAGCCGTCGGGCGGCCGCGGGCGCCGGACGGGCACCGGTCGCGGATCCGTGGTACATCCGCGGGGTGGCGGTCAGGACGGGCCGGGCCTGGTCCTCGCACGGTACGTCGGGCCGGATCGCGGGCCTGCGGTCGGGCTTGGGCGGCACCGACCCGATCGGCGGCTGGTCGGTCAGCGCCTGGAGCCCACCGTTGAAGTTGCCCTCGGCGCCGTCGCCCATGGACAGGAGCTGGTTGCCGAAGCCGACCCCGTACCGCAACCAGTAGCCGTTGGCGTCGAACATCGACACGCCCGAGGCCGCCCCGACGGCGAGCGACCCGAGCATGCGGTGGACCGGGGCGCCGGTGGACCGGGGGCCGTCGTCGATCTTCGCGTCGAGGACCGGAGCGATGTTGCGGGAGACGCAGCGCGACACCGGACGCAGGTCGGTGAGCGCGTCTCCGAGCGGGCCGGCGGTGGCCGACACGACCCGGGCGGCGGGTCGGAACGCGGCGAGCAGGCGTCGTACGTCGCCGGGGCGCAGAGTGGTGACGACCGCGCGTAGCGCGGGGGAGGCCAGGTCGAGCGTACGCGGCAGGCCGCGCAGCACCGGCAGCGTCTCGCGGAGCAGCGCGCGGGTGGCGGGCACGGCGGCCGACAGCGCCTGCAGGTCGGGGATCGACCGGCGGGTCATCTCGGCCAGCTCGCCGATCGTCGCGCCGAGCGCGTCCTGACGGTCGGCGAACGCGACGAACGTCCGCCGGCCCTGGGTGATGCCGGCCCGTAGCGCGTCGGAGCGGTCGGCGACCTCGTCCATCACGCCGGCCGCCGAGCGGATCAGGCCCGACAGGTCGTCCGGCTCGGTGCCGCGCACGGCCCGGCCGACGACGGCCGTGCTCGCGAGGGGCCGCGGAAGCGTCCGCAACAGCGACCGCAGCCGCCGGGCGCCACCCTCGTCGAGGATCCCGGAGAGTCCGGCCAGCGCGGCCGGCAGGTCCTCCCGCGTCGAGGAGTCGAAGATCGAGAAGAACTCGTCGGCGGCGACGTGGATCGACGTCGCCGACGGCGGCAGCGGGCGGTCACCCAGCTCCCCCGCCTCGGGGGTGCCGGGCTTCAGGTCGAAGAAGAAGTTGCCCTCGAGGAACAGCCGCGGCCGGAGCTTGACCGTCGCGTCCCGTCGGATGACCAGGTCCTCGTCGGTGATCCGCAGCGTCACGTCGGCCATTCCGCGCCGTCCGGCGAGCGGCTCGACGTTGGTGACGTATCCGACGTCGACGCCCGCGACGCGGAGCTTGATCGCCGCGTTGGCCCTGATCGCCCCGGTGTCGCGCATGGTGATGCGCAGCTCACGGGGGCTCTGCCCCGGGATCGGGCCGCGGAAGATGAGGTAGCAGACCGACGCGATCAGCAGGGTGACCACGAGCCCGAGGACCGCGTTGCGGCCGACGGTCGGTTCCGGACGCCGGCGGTGCGTGCGGCGGCTCATCGCGGCTCGTCCGGGTTGGGGGGCAGGACCGACGTCCGGATGTTCGTCGCCGGGCCCCGGCCGCCGTGCACGGTGCCGCCGGCGTAGGTCTCGTTGCCGATGGCGCAGCCCTGGGTGTCGACGTCCGGGTACGGGTTGTTGTGCAGCTCGGGGTTCGGGTCGATCGTCCGCAGCGTGTCGGCCACGTCGAGTGCCAGAACGACCCGGAACCAGTGGCCGTACCGGTCGCCCTCCTGCAGGAAGCTCGACGCGTTGCGGGCGAAGAGCCCGGCGTAGTTGCACCGGACCTGCACGCCCTCCAGCTCGCGGACGATCGGCACGAGCGTGGGCCCGCCGCGGGTCAGGCGGTCGAGCACCGCGGGGGCGGACGGTCGCGTGAGGGCGCGGTCGAGCGCGTCGACGATCTGCTCGAACCGCGGACCGAGGATGCGGGCGCGACGGAGGACGGGCGTTCCGCGTACCGCGGCGATCCGCAGCTCGCGTGCCGCGGGACGCAGCTCCCGCAGTCCCGGACGCAACGCCGAGGCGAGCTCGGTGGCGTCGCGCAGGACCGGACGCAGGGCGACGGACGCGCGGTCGGCCTCGTCGAGGGTCGACGGGAGTGCGGCCAGCGTCCGACGCAACGCGGTGCCCTCGTCGGCCAGGGCGGCGAAGGTCGTACGGGCGTCGCGCAGCAGCGGGCGCAGGTCGCCCGCCCGCGGCTCGATCGCGGTGAGGAGCGACGCCAGCCCGCGCACGAACCCGCCCAGGTCGGTGCGGGGGTCGTTGAGGACGCGGAACGCCCGGGTCGCGTCGTCGAGGACCGGCGGGAACCGCACGAGCGCGGCGTTGAACGACGCACCGCGGCCGGCCAGTCCGGTCGAGAGCTCGGTGATGATCTGCCGGACGCCGCGGCGGGTGCCGGCGTCGAAGGCCGCCGTCACCTCGTCCAGGTCGGTGGCGGCGCTGGTCCGGGCCCGGCGGATCGTGCCGCCCGCGGGGATCGACCGGGCGCTGTCGCCGGGGATGAGCTCCACGAACTTGGCGCCGAGCACGCTCCGCGGCCGGATCCGGGCGGTCGTGTCGGCGGGAAGGGGGGCGATCACCCGGTCCAGCTGCAGGCTGAGCGACGCGTACGGCCGACCGTCGGGGTCCTCGTCGGCCCGGATGTCGTTGACCTGCCCGACCCGCTTGCCAGCGATCCGCACGTCGGTACCGGTGGTGAGCTTCTTGGCGTCGTCGACCCGCGCGGTGATGTCGTACGTCTCGACGAAGGGCAGCCCGGAGTTGGCGTTGTACGAGATGACGACGGTGACGAGGGCGATGAGGATGCCGGCCGCCCCGATGAGGACGGGGTGGGCCAGCAGCGAACTGCGGCGGCGGTTCATCGGGTCCCCCCGGCGAGCTCGGGCAGGCCCTGTTGGATCGCCCGGCGGGTCAGGGCGCGCTCCCGGTCGGGGCTGCGGTCGCGGGCCCGGCCGGCGGTTTCGTCCGCGAACCGGCCCTCGCAGCCCTCCACCGGCGTGGTGCTGCGCAGCAGGCAGGGGGTGATGACGAGGTTGGCCGGGACGTAGTGCGACGTTCCGTCGTAGCGGGACGTGGCCAGCGCCGCGTGGTACAGGAAGGTGGCGAGGTTCTCCGGGGCCGCGTTCCGGACGAGGCTCCCGGTGATCCGGCGGGCGGGCGCGACCGACGGGGTGAGCGAGCGGAGCGCGCCCCCGATCGCGGTCACCTGCGGCCGGCTGCGACGCAGCTTCGGCGGGATGACCCGGGCGGCACGGGCGAGCCGGTCCAGGGTCGGGCGGGCCGCGTCGGAGAGTGGCCCGGCGGCCCGCATGAGCCCGGTCAGGTCCGGCGACGCCCGGCGCAGGTCGCGGACGGCCGACGTGGCGTCGCGACCCAGCGACCGCAGCTCCTGCAGCGCGGGCCGCAGTCGACGCAGCGCCGCGGGCAACCGCTGCAGCGTGCGGTCGACGTCCCCGGCGGCGTCCGCGGTGGTCCCCAGGAACCGGCCGGTCTCGGTGACGAACCCGGCCAGATCCCGTCGGCCCGTGTCGAGGGCCGCCAGCACGTCGCCCGACGCGTCGATCGCGCGGGCGAGGGCGTCGCGGTCGCGCTCCAGCGTGTCGAGCGTGGTGCGGATCTCCTGCAGCGCGGGATTGGCGCGGCGGATCGCGCGCGAGATCTCCGGGCCGCGGGCGGCCCCTCCGGCCCCGATCTCGTTGAGCAGCAGCTGCAGGCGGACGTTCTGCGGCTCGCCCAGCATCGCGACCACGAGGTCGAGGTCGACGGGGCTCGTCGTGTTGTCGATCGGGACGGTCGCCGGGTGTCCGTCCCGGGGCTCGAGCGTCGGCTCGTCCGGGGTGCCGGGCGTGCAATCGACGAAGCGCTCGCCGATCAGCGACTGCGGCAGGACCGTGCACGTGGCGTCGGTCCGGAACGGCAGGAACCGCTCTTCCACCTCCATCGCCACCCGCGCCCGGCGGTCGGCGGTGACGGAGACGTCGACGATCCTCCCGACGTTGGCCCCGGCGATGCGCACGTCCTGGCCGGGACCGGCGAAGGACGCGTCGGCGAAGATCGCGTCGACCCGGCCGGCCGACGTGCCGGACCCGCCGTCGCCGTCGGAGCCACACGCGGCGAGCGTGCCGGCGGACGCGGCGAGCCCGACGGCGACCGCGGCGATCTGCAAGATGCGCCGGCGGATCACGGGGTCTCCCGGATGGTCGTGCAGTCGGTCGGCGCGATCGCGGGCCGGCCGGGGCGGGATCCGTCGGCGGACGGCAGCGTCGCGCCCCCTGGGCAGCGGATGAGATTGCCCTTCGACGGCGTGCTCAGGCCGAATCCCGTGATCTGCTGCAGCAGCGGGTCGAGCGCGGAGGTCAGCGGGCCGAGCAGGGCGGGGAGGCTGTCGGCGTTGATGATCGGGGCGATCCGCGAGTAGTGCCCGACGGCGTCGTACTGGGTGGCGGCTCGACCACCGAACGACGCCAGCAGGCCGTGCAGCAGATCGGGGGTGTAGGGCAGGAGGTCGCGGACGGTGGGCAGCAGGCCCTCGACGGCCCGCGTCGTCTCCTGCAGGGCCGGCACCGACCGGTCCTCCAGCGCCGGCAGCCGGTCGAGGGCGTCGTCCAGCGCCGGGAGAGTGCCGCGCAGCGTGCGCAGCAACGGCTTGAGCTCGGCGACCGCGGGCCGGGCCGCACGGAGCGTCGTGGCCAGCCGCGGCGACACCGGACGGGCGGATCGCAGCACCGGTCGGGCGTCCCGCAGGAGCAGGTCGGCGTCCGCCAGGGTCGTCCGGGCCTGGCCCAGCAGCCGCGGCGCGCCGGCGATCGCCGTCCGCAGGTCGTCGCGACGCTCCGACACGGTGCGGACGGTCGCGGCGGCCGACACGATCCCCTGCTGGAGGTCCTCGCGACGCTCGGCGAACGCGGACGCGACCGTCGCCGTCGAGACGAGCAGGCGCCGCAGCGCGGGCTCGTCCTTCGCGATCTGCGCGGTGAGGGCGCGGACCTGGCCCAGGGCGGGGTTGAGCTCCTCCAGCGTCCGGCCGAGGGCGCTCTCGGCGCCGGTGAAGGCGGCGGCGCCGTCCCGGAAGAGGCCCTGGAGCGCCTGGCGGGTCTCGGTGTCGACGGCGTTGAGGAAGTGGTCGAAGTCGACCGCCGCCCGGGTGTCGACGGTGTCGATGGTCCCGCCGTCCTCGATCGCGGGGGCGTCGGAGGGCCCGAGCTCGAGCGCGATGTAGCGTCCCGCCACGCTCGACACCGACGAGTTGCGGATGAGCGCCAGCGTCCCGCGGCGCAGGGGGGTGACCTCCCCGTCGGTGATCGACAGCTCGACCTCCGCCGCGCCGTCCCGACCCAGGCGCACGTCGGCCACGGTGCCGACGGTCGCCCCGCCGATGCGGATCTCGTTGCCGTTCACCAGCTGGCCGGCGTCGGCGAACCGGACGGTGACCGCGTAGTCGTCGCCGCGGGTCAGCGCGAACGCCACGACGACCGTGACCAGGAGGGCTGCGATCGTGAGCGTGCGGTTGCGGGCGACGGGGGTCAACGGGCGGCCCTGCCGCAGGCCGGGCCGGAGCCGGTGCCCGGGGGACACGGTGAGGCGGTCATCGCACGAACGTCCGCGAGCACCGCCAGGTCATGCGAACGAGGCTACCACACCGGACGGCAAGGTAGCGACTTTGTGGGCAATGTGTCTACTAGCACCTTCCGGCGTCCCGGTGGCCGGTACGAGCGCGCGACGCGGGATGCGGTGCGTGCGGTACCCCGGCGGGTGGGAGGCGGCGGAGTCGGGCATGGGTGGACGTTGACAGACGCGACGCTCGACCCCGGGTCCTGACCGGGAAGGGATGGTCGGTCGGCGACCTGCGGGGCCGCGGAGGGGGGTACCGGGGGCGGCGGACCCGACGGAGTTGAGGAGGCCGGGCCCGCCGCCCGGGAACCGTCCGCGAGGATCGTCGCGATCGAGCAGGTGGGGAACCGGGTGGGCCGATCACGACGACGGTCGGTGCCATGGTGGCGCCGTGCCCGACAGCCCTGTCGGGCACGGCGCCGAGCCTAGCCGTTGGTGCACACGTTGTCCAGTCGGTTTGTCCGGTCGCGGCTGCAGTGCTGCGCCACCGGGGGCCGGGGGCGTCGGCCGGGGCGGCGGGGCGCCGAAACGATGCAGAACGCGCCAACAGTCCGTAACCTGTCGGACACTGTGTCCGGTCGCATTGACCGGGTGATCACGCTAGGGGAGATCGATGGGTACGACCGAGCAGCAGCAGGGCCACGAGGTCATCGAGGCCGATCCGACCGCGACGACCATCGCCGCCGCGTTCCAGGCGACGGCGCGGGCGCACGCCGACGCGATCGCCGTCCGCAACCCCGACGACTCCTACACGCTGACGTTCGCCGAGTACGCGGCCAGGGTCGAGTCGATCGCCCGCGGCCTCGCGGCTCTCGGCGTCGGGCGCGGCGACACCGTCGGCCTGCTCCTGCTCAACCGGCCGGAGTTCCACCCGATCGACACCGCGGCGTTCCACCTGGGCGCCATCCCGTTCTCGCTCTACGCGACGTCGTCGCCCGAGCAGATCGCGTACCTGTACGAGAACTCCGGCTGCGACGTGCTCGTCACCGAGCGGGCGTTCCTGCCCCGCGCGCTGAAGGCCGCCGAGGCCGACGGGCCGAGCCCTTCGACGATCGTCGTGATCGACGGTCCCGCCGATGGCGCGATCACGCTCGAGGAGCTCGAGTCCAACGGCGATCCGGCGTTCGACTTCGAGGCCGCGTGGGGGGCGGTCCAGCCGGACGACGTCCTGACGCTCATCTACACGTCCGGCACGACCGGACCGCCCAAGGGCGTCGAGCTCACCCACGACGCGATGCTCGTCCACTCGCGCGCGGCGGCGTCGGTCCTCGGCATCCGGGCCGGCGACACGATGACGTCGTACCTGCCGACCGCGCACGCCGCCGACCGCTGGGCGTCGCACTACAACGGGCACATCTTCGGCACCCAGGTCACGTCGATCTCGGACCCGCGAGGCGTGGTCCAGGTCCTGCCGGTCCTGCGCCCGACGATCTGGGGCAGCGTGCCGCGGATCGTCGAGAAGATGAAGGCCGGGCTCGAGGCGGGCGTGGCGGCGATGCCCGACGAGCAGCGGGTGCCGACCGAGGGGGCTCTGAAGTTCGCCGTCGAGCGCATCCGGAGGATCCAGTCCGGGGAGGGCACCGACGAGGCGACCGAGGCGAAGTACGCCCAGCTCGACGAGGCGATCTTCTCCAAGCTCCGGGCCAGGTTCGGCCTCGATCGCTGCCGCTGGATCGTCCTCGGCGCCGCGCCGCTGCCCCGCGACGTGCAGGAGTTCCTCGTCGGCATCGGCCTGCCGCTCGTCGACCTGTACGGCATGTCCGAGGCCACCTGCATGGTCTCGGTGACGGCGCCCCAGGACGGACGGTTCGGCACCGTCGGCAGGCCGCTGCCCGGCCTGGAGACGAAGGTCGCCGACGACGGCGAGCTCCTCATCAAGGGCCCGACGGTGACGAAGGGCTACCGCAACGCCCCCGGCAAGACCGCCGAGGCGTTCACCGAGGACGGCTGGTTCCGCACCGGCGACATCGTCGCGTTCGACGAGGACGGGTACATGAAGCTCGTCGACCGCAAGAAGGAGCTCATCATCAACGCCGCCGGCAAGAACATGTCGCCGGCCAACATCGAGTCGGTGCTCAAGGGCGGCAGCCCGCTCATCGGCCAGGTCGCGGTGATCGGCGACGGCCGGCGCTACAACGTCGCGCTGATCGTCATCGACCCCGACGCCGCCGTCGCCTTCGCCGGCGCCAACGGCATCGAGCCGACGGTCGCCGCCGTCGCCGCCGACGATCGGGCGAGGGCCGCGATCGCCGCCGGGGTCGAGGCCGCCAACGCCAAGCTCTCGCGCGTCGAGCAGATCAAGAGGTTCGAGATCCTCGCCGACGAGTGGCAGCCCGGCGGGGACGAGCTGACCCCGACGATGAAGCTCAAGCGCAAGCCGATCGACGCCAAGTACGGCGACGTCATCGAGGGGCTGTACGCCGAGTAGTCCCGGCTGGGTGGGGCCGGCCGGCCCCACCCGATCGTCCCGGCGCGCCGTCGACGCGGGTCCGTCACCGGATCCGCATCCGCGCGCCGGCGTGGGCCGATCGCCGCTCCCGGACGCGCCTACCGCGCCCGGAACGTCGGCCGACGGCGCTCGAGGAACGCGGTGATGCCCTCGCGGGCGTCGTCGGTGCCGCCGAGCTCGACCATCGAGCGGTGCTCGTCGGCCAGGCGCTCGCGCACGCCGACGTCGCCGGCGGTCAGGAGCATCCGCCGGATCCGGCCCAGCCCGCGCGTCGGGCCGGAGGCCAGGCGGCGCGCGGTCTCCTCGGCGTGGGTGGCCAACTCGGACCGCGGCACCACCCGCGTCACCAGGCCCCACTCCTCGGCGGTGGCGGCGTCGAGCACCGGGCCCTCCAGCAGCAGGTGCTGGGTCCGGCGCAGGCCGATCAGCCGGGGCAGCCACCACGCGCTGTTGCCGTCGCCGCTGAGGCCGAGCTTGTCGAACCCGGTCGCGAGCTTGAGGTCGTCGGCGGCGACGACGATGTCGGCCACCCACAGCAGCCCGAGCCCGCCGCCGGCGGCGGCGCCCTGCACGGCGCAGACGACCGGTAGCTCGAGCTCCGACAGGCGGCCGAGCGCCTCGTGGAACCCCCCGATCATCTCGTCGAGCGTCTCCGCCAGGCGGTCGGCGCGCCCGCCGATGTAGGCCAGGTCGCCGCCCACGGTGAACGCGGGCCCGTCGGCGTCGATCAGCAGCGCGCGCAGGGTGTCGTCGGCCTCGATCCGCGCCACGGCCGCGGTGAGCTCGTCGACCCACTCCTGGTCGATTGCGTTGCGCCGGTCCCCGGCGACGAGCCGCAACCGGCCCAGGCCGTCGGCGGATGCGTAGGAGACCCGGGTGGGGATCGTGTCGGCGGGGGTGGGGGTCATCGTCGGCTCCTCGGGGGTCGGACGGCAGTCTGCCGTGCGGCGCGGCGCGCCGAGGCCGGGCAGGCCGTCCGGACATACTGTACGATCCTGCCGTTCCACGCTCCGGCCGGAGCGACGATCCCGACGGAGCCAGCGCCATGACCGCGACCGCGAACGACCTGACCGACCTGACAGACGAGCGGCGGGCCCTGGTCGAGACGATCCGCGACTACGCCGCCCGCAACGCGGGGACGCCCGAGCAGCGCGCCAAGCTCACCGAGGACGGGGTCGAGCAGCACCACGAGGGCACCTACCGCGAGCTGGCGGAGCTCGGGTTCGTCGGGATCGGCTTCCCCGAGGACCTCGGTGGTGGGGGCGGCACGATCGTGGATGTCAGCCTCTTCCTCGAGGAGGCCTTCTACGGCCAGCTGCCGATCATGGGCATCTCGACGTCGCTGGTCGCCGGCGAGGCGATCGAGCGCCACGCGACCGACGAGCTCAAGCAGGACCTGATCACCCGGGTCTGCGCGGGCGACACGTTCGCGATCGGGATGTCCGAGCCTGAGGCCGGCTCCGACCTGGCCGCCCTGCGGTGCAAGGCCGAGAAGGTCGACGGCGGCTGGCTCGTCAACGGGCAGAAGACCTGGAGCTCCAACGCCCACTTCGCCAAGCGCTGCATGCTCATGGTCCGCACCGACTCCAGCGGCCGCAAGCATGAGGGCATCTCGATGCTGGACGTGGACCTGGAGCAGGACGGCGTCGACATCAAGCACATCCCGACGATGGGCGGCCGGGAGACCAACGACGTCTTCTACACCGACGTCTTCGTCCCCGACGACCGCGTCATCGGCGACGTCGGCAACGGCTGGAAGCAGCTCATGGGCGGCCTCAACCGCGAGCGCGTCCTCATCGCCGCGATCTTCATCGGGCACGCACGCCGCGCCCTGCAGGACCTGCTCGACTACATCACCGAGCGCAAGCAGTTCGGCCAGCCGATCGGCAGCTTCCAGGCGATGCGCCACCGGTTCGCCGAGCTCGCGACCGAGGTCGAGGTCTCGCGGCTGATGGTCCACCAGTTCGCGCAGCGGCTCGAGGCCGACCCGCGGCGGGTCGGCCCCCGCGAGTCGTCGATGTTGAAGCTCAAGGTCACCGAGGTCGCCAAGCGCGTGGCGCTCGACGGGGACCAGATGATGGGCGGCTACGGCTACGCGAACGAGTACGGGATGGAGCGCCATCTGCGGATCGCGCTCGGCGCCACGATCTACGGCGGCACCAACGAGATCCAGCGCGACATCATCGGCAAGACCTACGGGCTCTAGGCTCGGCCTCATGGCGACCGCCGTCCGTGACCTCGTGGAGCGCGTCTATGCGGCGCTCGGCACCGGCGATCGTGTCGCGCTCGAGTCGGTGCTCGACCCGGCCTTCGTCGGCGAGCTCGCCGCGGGCATGCCTCACGGGCTCGGCGGTCGACGCGACGGGCGCGACGCGATGATCGACGCCGGGTGGTGGGCGATCGGCGCGCGATACGCCGTCCTCGCCGAGCCCGAGGAGTGGATCACCTGCGCCGACGGTCGCATGCTCGTCCGCGGCACCTACCGCGGCCGCGAGCGCGGATCCGACCGGCCCGTCACGGCGACGTTCGCGCATCTGTGGACCGCCGGGGAGCACGGGCTGACCGCGCTCTGGCAGATCACCGACACCGCACGCTGGTAGCCCGATCGACACCCGCACCTGACAGCGTGTCCACCGGCGGTCGCCGGCGCGGTATGGTCGACGGTGAACGCGCAAGCACGGAGGAGCTCCGATGAGCAGCACCGAGATCCAGGACCCCACGGCCACGACGGCCGCCCCGCGGACGATCGACGTCGAGGATCCCGCACGCGGGACGACGATCCGGTCGATCCCCGTGATGGACGACGACGACGTCGCCGCGCTCGCCGCCCGGGCCCGCGCCGCCCAGCCCGCCTGGGCCGCCGCCGGGTTCGAGGCCCGCGCCGAGGTCTTCGACCGGGCCCGCCGCTGGCTCATCACCCACGGCGACCGCGTCATCGACACGATCTCGCGCGAGACCGGCAAGACCTACGAGGACGCGTCGCTCGAGCAGACCGTCGCCGTCCAGAGCTTCGCGTTCTGGGCCAAGAACGCCGCCAAGTACCTGGCGGACGAGCGCGTGTCGCCCGGATCGCCGCTGCTCCTGGGCGCCAAGGTCATCGTCCGTCACGAGGCGGTCGGCCTCGTCGGCGTCGTCGGGCCGTGGAACTACCCGCTCGTCAACGCCTTCTGCGACTGCGTCCCGGCGCTCATGGCCGGCAACGCCGTGATCCTCAAGCCGTCCGAGGTCACCCCGCTGACCGCGCTCCTCGTCGAGGAGATGATGCGCGACTGCGGCGCGCCCGAGGGCGTCTTCCAGGTCGCCACCGGCGACGGGGCCACCGGCGGCGCGGTCGTCGACGTCTCCGACTACATCATGTTCACCGGATCCACCCGGACCGGCCGGATCGTCATGGAGCGGGCGGCCAAGACGCTCACGCCCGTGTCGCTCGAGCTCGGCGGCAAGGACGCGATGATCGTCTGCGCCGACGCCGACCTGGACCGCGCCGCGAACGCCGCGGCGTACTACGGGATGCTCAACGGTGGACAGGTCTGCATCTCGGTCGAGCGCGTGTACGTCGAGGCGTCCGTCCACGACGAGTTCGTGGCCAAGGTCACCGCGATCGTCAAGGCGCTGCGCCAGGGCACCAACGAGGGCCCGGGGACCGCCGAGGTCGGCGCGGTCACGTTCCCGCCCCAGCTCGACATCGTCCGCTCCCACGTCGAGGACGCCGT
Organism: Solirubrobacteraceae bacterium; assembly: GCA_050252545.1. GTDB lineage: Bacteria > Actinomycetota > Thermoleophilia > Solirubrobacterales > Solirubrobacteraceae > Patulibacter. Next base: position 15,735 of record JBFWKS010000016.1, on the reverse strand, counting down.
CGCCCACGGCGCGCGCGTCGAGACCGGCGGGTCGGAGGGCACCGCCGCCGGCGGAGGCCGGTTCTTCCAGCCGACGGTCCTCACCGGGGTCGACCACGGCATGCGCTGCATGCGCGAGGAGACCTTCGGCCCGACGCTGCCGGTGATGAAGGTCGCCGACGTGGAGGAGGCCATCCGCATGGCCAACGACTCCGACTACGGTCTGCAGGCCAGCGTCTGGACCAAGGACCGCGCCAAGGGCGAGCGGATCGCTCGGCGCGTCGAGGCCGGATCGGTCTGCGTCAACGACGCGATCCTCAACTACGTCGCCTTCGGGGCGCCGATGGGCGGCTGGAAGACGTCGGGCGTCGGCTCGCGTCACGGCGCCAACGGCATCCGCAAGTACTGCCGTACGCAGACGATCATGATCAAGCGGATCGCGCCGCGGAAGGACATCAACATGTTCCCCTACACGGCACGCAAGTCGAAGCTGCTCGGCCGCGCGGTGGCGATGCTCTACCGCCGCTGAGCGCCCCGGATCGCACGTGGTGACGGCCGCCGGACCCCGGCGGCCGTCGTCGTTCCGGGGGCGGCCCGGCCACCCGCGGCGGCCGCGGTGGGTGCCGCAGGCCGGTCGCGCGGACAGCTTGTCCGGCCGCTGCCGTGGACAGGTTGTCCGGTCGAGCTGTCTAGGGTAGGCTGTCGCCGTTCTGTCTGTTCGAGGAGGGGCCCGATGACAACGACGACCGACGTCGATCTGGCGGAGATCGACATCATGGACATGCGGTGGTTCGCCGACGGACCGCCGCACGAGCTGTTCGCGCGGATGCGGGCCGAGGCGCCGGTCCGCTGGAACGCCCTGCCCGACGGGAGCGGGTTCTGGTCGGTCACGAGCCACGCGGCGGTGTCGGCGATCAGTCGCGACACGGAGACCTTCTCGTCGCACCGCGGCGGGATCTTCCTCAACCCCGACCAGGTGTTCCCGCTCGACGTCACGCGGAACCTGCTGCTGTACATGGACCCGCCGCAGCACACGAAGTACCGCAAGATCCTGCAGACGGCGTTCGTCCCGGCCACGGTCAACGCGCTCGAGGACGGGGTCCGCGAGCGGGTCACCAAGACCATCGACCGGTTCATCGAGGCCGGCGAGGCGGACTTCGCCCAGGACGTCGCGGTCCCGATCCCGCTCGCGGTGCTCACCGAGCTCATGGGCGTGCCCGAGGAGGACATCCCGAAGTTCGCCGAGTGGACCGAGCAGATCGAGGAGGCCACCCGCGACCCCAAGAGCGAGGGGGCGATCCCGACGCTCATGGAGATGAGCGGCTACCTGCACCAGCAGATCGAGCGCCAGATCGCCGACGGGACGACCGACAGCCTCGTGATGCGGCTGCGCAACGCCGAGGTCGAGGGCGAGAAGCTCACCGACCCCGAGATCCTGGTGTTCTTCGGCCTGCTGGCGTTCGCCGGCAACGACACCACGCGCAACACGACGGCGACCGGGTTCCTCGAGCTGCTGCGCCATCCCGAGGCGCTGGCCGATCTCAAGGCCGACCCGTCGCTGATCCCCGCGGCGGTCGAGGAGATCCTGCGGTACACGAGCGTCGTGCAGTGGTTCGTCCGCACGGTGACGAAGGACACCGAGCTCGGCGGGCAGCAGCTGGCCGAGGGCGACAAGGTGGTCATGTGGTACACGAGCGCGTCCCGTGACGAGGACGTCTTCGACGATCCGCAGACCTTCGACATCCACCGGGTCAAGCCGGAGCACAAGGCGTTCGGTGGCGGAGGCCGGCACTTCTGCCTCGGCGCCGGCCTCGCGCGCCTGGAGCTCCGGATCGTGTTCGAGGAGGTCATCCGGCGGCTCGACCACATCGAGCTCGCGGGCGACCCGCAGCGCGTGCCGACGAACTGGGCCAACGGCCTGACGTCGATGCCGATCCGCTTCAAGCCGGGCGCGCGCGAGGGATCCTGAGCGAGCACCGGCGCACCCGCGACGGCCTTCCGGGCCCGGCGCTCCGGCGTCGGGCCCGCTGCCGTTCAGGGACCGCGAAGCCCGCCCTCCGGTCCGTCGGGTGAGAGGGCCCGGCGGTGGCGACGGGCGAAAGAATCGGACAGACTGTCCTGACATCATGTAGGATGTCGGGTGCGGTGATCTGCGCCGCCCGATCGACTGCAAGGAGCACCCGTGACCGGATCCAGCGACCACTACGACGTCCTCGTCATCGGGGCGGGCATGGGCGGCGTCTGCGCCGCGGCCCGCCTGGCGCAGGCGGGGCAGCGCACGCTCCTCGTCGAGCAGCTCGACCGGGTCGGCGGACGGGCCTCGACGTTCGACCTCGACGGCTTCAAGATCAACACCGGCGCCGTGGCGATCGAGTACGGCGGGATGATGGAGCAGACGTTCGAGGACCTCGGGATCCGGGACCGCTTCGCCCTCCGCGATCCCAGCCCGGCGAACCTCTTCCAGGTCAAGGGCAAGAGCATCAACCCGGCCAAGGGCGGCTGGAAGTTCATCATCGACCAGATCACGAAGAAGGGCGCCGGCGTCCTGCAGAAGCTCGGCGGCGCCCGCAAGGGCGAGCTGCCCGAGGAGCAGGTCACCCTCGCGGAGTGGGTCGGCGGCGCGACGTCCAACGAGACCGTCCACCGGCTCTTCCGCAACCTCTCCGCGGCGATCTTCGCGGTCAACGCCGACGAGATCCCCGCCAAGGCGTTCCTCACGTACTTCACGCAGAAGGGCGCGTTCAAGCACTTCGGCTTCCACCCCGAGGGCACGATCGGTGTGACCGGCGCGCTCGCGGATGCGGCCGTCGAGGCGGGCGCGACGCTGTGGCTCAACGCCGAGGTCGCGTCGCTGGCCGTGAGCGACGGTCAGGTCACCGGCGCCACGATCCGCCGTGGCGGGCAGGAGACCGAGGTCACCGTCAGCGCGGTCGTGTCGAACGTCGGTCCGGTCGCGACGGTCGGCATGGTCGGCGACGACGTGATCGGCGCCGACTACGCCGCCCACATCCGGGAGCGCTCCAAGCCGAGCGCGAACATCATCATCCACGTGGCCAGCCGCAAGGAGCTGATCGACGCTCCCGGCCTGCTGCTCTGCTCCGACACCGACCGGATCTGCAACCTCGGCAACATGACCGCGACCTGCCCCGAGCTGGCCCCCGAGGGCTGGCACCTGACCGTGGCCTACGCCGTGCCGATCCCCGCCGTGGGCGACTTCGACGAGGCGGCCGAGGTCGAGGCGTCGTTGCAGGAGCTGCGCGACACCTTCCCCGTGATGAACGACCCCGAGACGAAGGTGCTCGACGTGCGCGTGATGCGCGGTGACTGGCCCGCCCAGCGGGCCGTGTCCGGCTACGAGCTCCCGCGGGAGACCCCGCTGGGCAACCTCTTCAACGTCGGCGACGGGGTGCGGGACTACGGCAGCGGCGGGACCCAGTCCTGCGCCGAGACCGCCAAGTCGGTCGTCGACGAGCTGCTCGGCGCGACGGCGTCCGCCGGCGCGTGACCTGCGAGGACGGAAAGGACCGATGACGATGACCAACGTGATCACCGACCGGGCGTGGGGCGACCTCATCGAGGCCGACCGCGTCCACGGGTCGCTCTACACCGATCCGGAGATCTTCGCCGAGGAGATGGAGCGGATCTTCTACACGACGTGGGTGTACGTCGGGCACGAGAGCGAGGTGCCCGAGCCCAACGACTACGTCGTCAAGTCGATCGGTCCCCAGCCGATCATCATGAGCCGCGACAAGCAGGGCGAGATCCACCTGCTGCTCAACCGCTGCACCCACCGCGCCAACCTCGTCTGCGACGCGGCCAAGGGCAACTCGGCCGCCTTTCGCTGCCCGTACCACGGGTGGACGTTCTCCAACACGGGCAAGCTCCTCGGCTACCCGTTCAACTCCGGGTACGGTGGCACCGAGGAGAAGAAGAGCCTCGGGCTCGGCCGCGTTCCGCGCGTCGCCAGCCACCAGGGGTTCATCTTCGGGTCGTTCGCCGAGGAGGGCCCGTCGCTGGCGGAGCACCTGGGCGCCGCCGCGGACGCGATCGACCGCCTCGTCGAGCTGTCGCCCAGCGGCAAGATCGACCTGAGCGCCGGCTGGCTCCAGCACGAGGCCAAGGCCAACTGGAAGATGGTCGTCGAGAACGAGACCGACGGCTACCACCCGCAGTTCGTCCACGCCTCGATCTTCAGCGTCGCCAAGAGCGGCATCGGAGACCTCTACGGCGAGAAGTCGACCGCGGTCAGCCGTGACCTGGGCTGCGGCCACACCGAGAACGATCTGCGGCCCGAGTTCCGTCGGATCGACGAGCCGATGGGCTGGTTCGGCACCACGGCCGACCGGGTGCCCGACTACGTGCGGCACCTCGAGGAGGCTCGGGGCAAGGAGCGCGCCCGCGAGATCATGGTCGACGGCGCGCCGCACATCATGATCTTCCCCAACCTCTTCATCGCGGAGATCCAGATCTTCGTGATCCAGCCGGTCGCGGTCGACAAGACGGTGCAGCACGTCACGGCGATCCAGTACGCGGGCGAGGACCAGCTCAACCGCCGGATGCTGCAGCAGACGATCGGATCGGTCGGTCCCGCGGGCCTGCTGCTCGCCGACGACACCGAGATGTACGAGCGCAACCAGCGCGGCGTCCACGCCAAGAACCCGGAGTGGCTCGTCATCAAGCGCGGCACCCACCGCGAGCGCCAGGACGAGGACGGCTTCACGGTCGGTGACGCCACCGACGAGGTCCCGCAGCGCGCGATCTGGAAGCACTACCGCAGCCTGATGGAGGCGGGGCCCCCCGCCGGCGGCCCCGCCGCCGTGGCCGCATCGGCAACGCCGGCCGACTGCCCGTCCGACGCGGGGAGCGTGGCGGCGTGAGTCCGACCCTCGACACCGATCTCCTGCGTGAGGTCGAGCAGTTCCTCTTCCGCGAGGCGCGCTTCGCGGACGACCACGAATACGACGCCTGGGAGGCCCTGTGGGCCGACGAGGCGATCTACTGGGTGCCGGCCAACGGCGACGACATCGACCCGACGAAGCAGATGTCGGTGATCTTCGACAACCGCTCGCGGATCTCGACCCGGATCAAGCAGCTGCACACCGGCAAGCGCCACGCGCAGACGCCGCCGTCGGCGCTGCGCCGGACGATCAGCAACGTCGAGCTGATGGATCCGGACCCCGAGCACCCGGACGACATCGCCGTCGGCGCCAACTTCCTCGTCTACGAGTCGCGGGAGCGCGGCGTGACGCTGTGGGCCGGCCGGTTCGAGTATCGCCTGCAGCGCGATGCGGACGGCGACCTGCGGATCGCGTACAAGAAGGTGCGGATCGTCGGCAACGACCGTCCGCTCCACACCCTGGCCTTCCTGATCTGATGGCAGACCGCCGCGAACGCTCCCTCCCGTTGCGCGACGACAGCGCCGACCAGCCCCCGGTGGAGCTCGTCAGCGAGTTCGCTGCGGTGTCGCTCGTCGTGGATCGACAGGGCAACGGCCCTCGCCTGCGGGTCGAGGACCTCAAGACCGGCCAGGTCGGGTTCCTCGACCCGCTCGAGCTCGAGACGCTCGCGTGGTTGCCCGAGGGGGCGCTGCACCGCTTCCTCGATCCGTCGTTCCATCGCTGGCGCGAGGACACCGACCGGGAGGACTGACCCGCCGGAGGCCGGTCCCGTGCCGGCCGCGGGTGAGGCGGCCTCCACGGGCGGGGCCCGAGGACCGGTCGTCCCGACGCCCTCGCGATCAGCGGTCGGGCGTCGCGTACGGAAACGGGCGCCGACCCCGAGGCTCAGTGCCCGTACAGCGTCCCGACCCACATCGAGACGAGGGCCTCGTGGGTGGAGCTCTCGTCCGCGAATGCGCTCTCGACCCCCAGGCCGGCGATGTACAGGACGCGCTCCGTGCCCCAGAACAGCGCCGCCGCCAGCTCGCGACCGGACGGGCCGGCCCGCAGCAGACCGGCCTCGCGCTCACGCTCGATCTCCTCGGCACCCGCGACGACGAAGCGCTCCACGATCTGGAGCCAGAGCGCCCGCAGCTCGGGGACCGCGTGCCAGTGGTGGTTGGTGGCCTGCAGGACGAGCCGGTGCCGGCGCCAGGCCTCGGTCACCGCGCGAAGGCTCCGCTCGAGCGCCGCTCGCGGCTCCTCTTCCGCGGGCCGCTCGAGGAACGGCTGGACGGTCGAGAACACGTCCTCCATCGCCCGGTCCAGCAGGCCGACGAGCACCGAGAACTTCGAGCTGAAGTAGTAGTAGAACGTCGCGCGGGAGACCTCGGCCTCCCTGAGGATCTGCGCGACGCTGAGGTCGCCGAACGCCTCCTCCTGCATCAGCCGCTCGGTCGCCGCGAAGATCGATTCCTCGAGCTTCGTGCTGCTCGCGGGCCCCGGCGGACCGGAGGGCGCCGACGGTGCGTTGGAGGCGACGGAATCGGGCATGGCGTTCCTCCACCATAGCCATTCTCGTGGTCGGGCCCAAGCCGAGCCTTGCGCCATACATCGAGTCTGAAAACAACGCCGGATATTTCTTCCAAACGGCGCCAGACAGTATGTATGGTCGGCGATGTCGCGACGTTGGACGCCCGACGGTCGGGCAACCGCCGCGACGCCGAACGGAGGAGCCGCCGCATGGCCCTGAAGAACACGATCGACCCCGCCCACGCCTCCACGGCCCTCTCGGGGTGGATGGCCCGTGAGCTCGGTGACGTCGCCGATGTCGTCGTCGACCGCGTCGAGGTGCCCCGGGCGTCCGGCATGTCCAGCGAATCGGTGCTCTTCGACACGGCGTGGCGCGACGCCGACGGCGAGCACCGCCAGTCGTTCGTCGCCCGCGTCGCCCCGCGCGAGGACGGCATCTTCATGGACTACGACCTCCCGCGCGAGGCGGTGGCGATGTCGGCCGTGGCCGAGCACACCGACGTCGCCGCCCCGCGGGTGCGGGTGGGGGCGGGGGACGAGCGGCTGTTCGGGGCGCCGTTCCTCGTGATGGAGCGCTGCCACGGGCGGGTGCCGCCCGACGACCCGCCGTTCACCGCCGAGGGCTGGGTGCTCGACCTGTCCCCGACCGACCGCGCGCGGCTCGTCGACAACGCGCTGGGTGCGATCGCGGGCATCGCCGGCGCGGACGTCGACACGCTCGGCGTCGGGTCGCTCGCCCGCAGTGAGCGGGAGGGCGAGACGCCGTTGGGGCAGGAGATCGCCTACTACGAGCGCTACTACGCGTGGGGCTCGCGTGGCGTGGGCAATCCGACGGTCGACGCGGGGCTGGCCTGGATCAAGGAGAACCGGCCCGCCGACGAGGGGCCGACGGTCCTCTCGTGGGGCGATGCGCGCGTCGGCAACATGATGTTCGGGCCCGACCTCGCGGTCACCGGCGTGTTCGACTGGGAGATGGTGTCCCTCGGGCCCCGCGGGGTCGACCTCGGCTGGTTCATCTTCATGAACCGCCACCACACCGAGGCCCTCGGCCTGCCGCTCCCGGAGGGGTTCCCGACGCCGGAGGAGACGGTCGAGCGGTACGCCCGGATCAGCGGCCACGAGGTGCCCGACGTCGACTTCCATGTCGCGTGGGCGGCGGTGCGCGCGTCGATCATCTTCACCCGCATCGGGCACTTCATGATCGAGCTGGGCCTGATCCCCACGGATGCCCAGATGTGGCTGAGCAACCCGGCCAGCAACCTGCTGGCCGACATCCTGGACCTGCCCGCCCCCGAGGTCGCCTCGTCGGGTTGGGTCACCGGCAAGCGATAGGCGCCGACGATGCCGTTCGAGCTGCAGCCCGGGTCCTCCGACCTCCTCCTCCCGACGCTCGAGGACGGGGCCCCGGACCACCCGTACACCGTTCACACGTACTACTTCGGGTTCAGCATCCCCGAGGCCGGGATCGGCGCGTACCTGTACTTCCGTGCGCAGCCGAGGTTCGGGCTCTGCCAGGGCGGACCGGTGATCTTCCGGGGCCTCGACAACCCGATGGGGCTCGACGCGCTCCACCACGACTACCGGGCCACGATGCCGTGGCCGACGCGCGAGGGCAACCTCTTGCGCGTCGACAACGGCTACTCGATCGAGTGGGTCGAGCCGGGCGAGTTGGCGCGGCTGCGGTACGCGAGTCCCGACGGGCAGGTGGGATTCGAGCTCGAGCAACGCGCCGTCACCCCGCTCCTGGCCCGGGGCCACATCGTGCCCGGCGAGGACGACCACCACGACGGCATCGCGAGCAGCGCCGGCGGCTCGGAGCAGTTCATGCACGTCACCGGCGAGCTGCGCGTGCGTGGTGAGCGATGGGACGTCGACTGCCACGCGGTGCGCGACCGTTCGTGGAACCAGGTGCGCACGGAGGAGCCCGGCGGCGCCCGCCCGATGGCGCCCCTCGGATGGACGCCGATCTACCTCGGGCCCGACCTCGCCTTCAACGCGACGAGCTTCGAGGCGTCCGACTCGGACCCGGCCTGGAAGGGCATCGTCGACATGCCCGAGGGCACGGATCGCAAGCCCGTCTATGCGTGGGTCGTGCGGGACGGCGAGCCGCGCCACCTGACGAGCGTGCGCCGCGAGGTCCACGAGTACCACCCGATCCTGCTCTCGGCGATCCGCCAGACCGTCGAGGCCGAGGACGAGAAGGGCGACACGTACCGGTTCAGCGGCGAGGCGATCGCCGCCTGCCCGGCGCACTCGTGGCCCAACATCGGCTTCCGCGACAGCGTCTTCCGCTGGACCGACGACCACGGCCGCGTGGCGCACTGCACCTACCAGGAGATCTTCTACGACCAGTACGTCCGCGGCGTCCGCGACCGGACGTCGCGCTGAGCGAGCGCGGACCAGACGACTCGTCTGTTATTCCGTATTCCATACACATTGTCTGGATCACCTGTTAGGCTCCGGACCACGAAGGGGGCTCGCGTCCCCGTCAGCATCAACCCGGTGCTCTCCGGGCGGCGCATCGGCTGCCCGCAGGGCGTCCGGGTGCCATCACCCGAAAGGACCCCAGGTGTTCAGCACAGGACTCCAGACGCTGGCCGAGTACGGCAACAGCGCCGGCTTGCCGCCCAACGTCAAGCCACTGCCGGCCGGCTTCGAGGCGGGCTCGACCAACGAGATCATCTTCTTCTTCGTGGCGGGCGCCGCGGTCGTGCTCTTCGCGCTTCCGTGGGCGATCCGGGCGGCGATGAAGCGCAACTTCGTCCCGATCCTCGTGATCGGCAGCGGACTGATCTGCGCGCTGGAGGAGGCCATGCTCGACATGCTCGGCCACCTTCACTGGGCCGATGACCTGACGGGCGTGTACACGAACTTCGGGATCGAGGTTCCGCTGCTGATCCCGCTCTGCTACGTCGCGTTCCTGGGCCTGCAGTCGTACTTCAACTACTTCGTCATCCGCAACGGGGCGACGTTCAAGACGTTCCTCATGCTGCTGGCGATGGGCGCGATCCTCGACGCCGTCATGGAGACGATCGGCATCAACCTGAACGTCTACGAGTACTACGGCGTGCAGCCGTTCGAGCTCTTCGGATTCCCGTACTGGTGGGCCTTCATCAACTCCGCCTCGTTCGTGACGGTCGGCATCCTGCTCCACATCATGGTCCCGCGCCTGCAGGGCTGGAGGCAGCTGCTGCTGCTCATCGCCGCCCCGTACGGCATGGCCGCCACGTACTTCACGGTCGGCTGGGTCCACCTGCTCGCCCACAACTCGGGGCTGCCCGAGTGGGCCCGCTGGGTCGCCGCCGCGATCATGATGGTCGAGGCCGTCGCCCTGATGAAGGTCTACGCGCACTTCTTCGGACGCAAGGCCGACGAGCCCGCGCCGTCCTGGACCCTCGGTCGCATGTTCGGCTACTCGTTCTCCGGCGGACGGATCCGCGAGAGGATGTGGGCGAAGATGGCCGACGAGGGCAACCTGCCCGCCGACGAGCGCGCCACACCGACCTTCTAGGTCACCGACGGAGCCCCGCCCCGGCCGATCCGGCCCGGGCGTGGGTGTCGCACCCGGGCGCCCCACGGCATCGAGGCCGCGGGGCGCCTTCGTCGTTCCGCCCCCCACCGGTGCCCGCACGTGCCGGACCGTCCGTCCGCCCTGCCCGTACACTCTGTGCGGACACTCCATGTCGTCGGTCAGCCCCCAGTCCCAGGACACCCGCGCGGCGCGCCGCAGCGAGCTGCGCCTGCCGCTGCTGGCCGCCGTGGAGCGGATGCTCGAGGCCGGTGAGAGCTACACCGAGATGAGCGTCGAGCGGATCGTCGCCGAGGCAGGCGTGTCACGGTCGACGTTCTACGTCTACTTCGAGGACAAGGGCGACCTGCTGGAGGCGCTCACCGAGGAGTTGATGGGCCAGTTCGACGGGCTCGCCCACGCGATCTGGGACCTTCCGCCCGACGCGGGGTACGGCGACGTCCGCGAGCGGATGGCCGGGCTCGTCGCGACGTACCGCGAGCACCGCACCCTGATGGGGGCCGTCGTCGACAGCGCCACGTACGACGAGCGCGTCCGCGTCCGGTTCGGCGGGCTCCTCGCGCAGGCCGCCGCGGGCCTGGTGGAGCACATCGGTGCCGGCCAGGCCGACGGGTACGTCCGTGAGGGCCTCGACGCCGAGCCGATCGCCGCCTGGCTCGTCTGGATGACCGAGCGTGGCCTGTACAGCCTCGTCCGCGTTGCGGACGACCCGACCACCGAGCGACACGTCGATGCCCTCGCGACGGTCGTCTGGAACACCCTCTACGAAGGCGTGCGCCCGGGGCGTCGCGCCGAACAGGAGACCTGACCGATGCCGTCCGTCACCCGCAAGCGCCAGGGCAGCCGAGCCGAGCGCCGAGACGAGATGCGCTCGCGCCTGCTCGCCGTCGTCGAACGACTGCTGGACGAGGGCGAGAGCTTCACCGAGATCAGCGTCGAGCGCCTCGTCTCCGAGGCCGGCATATCGCGGTCGACGTTCTACGTCTACTTCGAGGACAAGGGCGACCTGCTGAGCGCCTGGTTCGGCGACATCACCGCGGAGATCGCGACCGCGGCCGGCGCGTGGTGGCAGCTCGGTCCCGATGTGACCCGCGACGCGGTCCACGCCGCGCTCGACCGGGTCGTCCGCGCCTACCGGCCACACACGACGTTGATGGCCGCGATGTACGACACCGCGTCCTACGACGCCGGCGTCCGGGAACTGACCGACGACATGATGGCCGGCAACGTCGGGGGGCTGCGCAAGCACATCCGCACCGGCCAGAAGCAGGGGTTCATCACCGCCGGTCTGCACCCCGAGGAGACGGCCGGCTGGCTGACGTGGATGGCCGAGCGCGGCTTCCACCGGCTCGTCCGCACGGCGTCGGACGGCGAGGTCGATCGGCTGATCGACGCGTACACCGACATCGTCTGGTTCACGCTCTACGCGCCCGCCGCGAAGGGCGCGTAGCGACTCGGCACCGACCGCGCGCCCCCCGGGGCGGCGGGGGCGCGCGGGCGGCGTACCGTGGGCCGCGTCGCGCCGGGGTCGATGCGACGACGCGCGCCGGGCGACGGGCAGCCGGTCAGGCCTGGCGGAAGAGGACGACGGCGTCGGACCGGTCCTCGACGACGGAGCCGGCGTCGAGCAGCAGGTCGAGGTGGCCGAGGACCTCCGACAGGGTCAGGAAGACCTGCGTGACGGCGACCTGACCCCACATCGCCACGGCCAGGCCGTGGGCGGAGCACGGGCCCGGCCCGAGCAGCTGCAGCAGGCGCTCCGCCCGCTCGTCCTGCCGGGCCAGCCGCTCGTCGATCAGCGGCGTGTGGTCGAGCACCGGGCCGCCGTGGCCGCCGAGGGCGATGTCGAAGTCCATCTCGCGCGTGGCCTTCAACGACTCGCGGTACGCCATGAGCGAGCGGGGTCGCCGCCCGTCCCACCGGCCGAGCGGTCGCGAGATCAGCGCGTTGGACGACACGTCCGCGAGCAGGTGGTCGCCGGTGAGGGCGATCCGGTGGGCGGCGTCGTGGAAGAGCGTGTCGGACGGGGAGTGCCCGGGCCGATGGTGCACCGTCAGCTCGCGACCGGCGACCGGCAGGCCACCACCGTCCGGGACGCGTACCGACACCGGTGCGCTCGACGTCCAGTGGCGGGTGATCGCGGCGACGGCGTGCAGGGCCTCGGCGACGTGCGTCTCGACGCCGTGGCGCTCCATCAGCACCAGCGCGTCGTCGTCGTCCTGCCGGGTGTGGGTCTCGCTGTCCTCGACGACGGGCGCGAACAGGTCCAGGCAGGCGATCTCGGCGTCGGTGCGGGCGACGAGCGCGCCGGCGAGCCCGAGGTGATCGGCGTGCTGGTGGGTGACGAGGATGCGACCGATGTCGTCGAGGCGGTGGCCCAGCTCGGCCAGGCCGGCCTCGAGGACGCCGAGGGCCGACGCGGAGTCGGGCCCGCAGTCGACGAGCGTGAGCGGATCGCCGTCGATGACGTAGACGTTGACGTCGCCGATGGCGAACGGCGTGGGGAGCGCGATGCGGTGGATCCCGACCTCGGCGGCCCGGGCGAGCGCCTCGTGCGGTGGCGACGGTGTACGGGTGGCCATGTCGGCAGTGTCGCGCGTGGGCGCGGCCCGTTGTGTGAGACGGTCACGCGAGTCGTGGGCCGGGCACCGGGACACTCGATGCTACAGTCTGTCAGGACACTATGTTTGAGTTCGTCCGATCGGCAACGGCGACCGTGCGCGGGGGTCCGCGATGAGCGCCGGCGCCATCACCGGGTACGGCTCGTACCTGCCGCGCCACCGGCTCGCGCACGCGGAGATCGGTGACGCCCTGGGCGGGACCGGGGGCCGGGGCTCGCGCACCGTCGCGTCCTACGACGAGGACTCCACGACGATGGCCGTCGAGGCGGCGCGCGCCGCGTCCGGCGACGCCCGTCCGTCCGCGATCCACCTGGCGACGACCGCGCCGGCCTACGCCGACAAGACCAACGCCACCGCGATCCACGCCGCGCTCGACCTCGGGCACGAGGGATTCGCCGCGGATCTGGCCGGTTCCGCCCGGTCGGGCGTCGCAGCCCTGCGCACCGGCCTCGCCGCCGGTGGCCTCGCGGTCCTGTCGGACCTGCGCACCGGGCGGCCCGGATCGGCGGACGAGCGCGCCGGCGGCGACGGGGCCGTCGCGTTCCGCTTCGGCGGGCCGGAAGATGCGATCGCCGTCGTGCTCGCCCAGGCGTCCGCGACCGCCGAGTTCCTCGACCGTTGGCGCACGCCGGGTCAGGACCACAGCGGCCAGTGGGAGGAGCGCTTCGGCGCCGAGCAGTACGCGCCGCTGGTCGCGTCGGTCGTCGAGCGTGCGCTCGCGCAGGCGGGCGTGGAGCAGCCTGACCACGTCGTGATCTCCTCGCCGCACGGCCGTGCCGCCGCGGCGGCACGCAAGCGCCACCGCGGACGCGTCGACGGTGACGACCCGGCGATCGGCTACGTCGGGGCGGCGGACCTGGGCCTGCGGCTCGCCGCGGTGCTCGACCGGGCCGGAGCCGGCGAGACGATCCTCGCCGTGTCCGCAGCCGACGGCGCCGACGCGTTCGTCCTGCGCACCACCGCGCGCCTGGCGGACGCCCGGCCGGCGCGCTCGGTCGCCGACCAGCTCGACGGCGGACGGGCGCTGCGCTACGCGTCGTTCCTGACCTGGCGCGGGCGCCTCGAGCGCGAACCGCCGCGTCGTCCCGAGCCGGATCGGCCCGCCGGTCCGCCGTCGGCACGGTCGGAGTCGTGGAAGTTCGCGTTCGTCGGGTCGCGCTGCACCGCCTGCGGGTTCGTGCACGTGCCGCCGGTCCGGGTCTGCAAGAGCTGCCGCACCGTCGATGCGATGGAGCGGCTGTCGCTCGCGGAGCGGCAGGGCACGGTCGCGACGTTCACCGTCGACCGCCTGGCGTTCTCGCCGGCACCGCCGCTCATCACCGTCGTCGTCGACTTCGACGGCGGCGGTCGCTACACGGTGGAGATGACCGACGCCGCGCCCGACGAGGTCGCGATCGGCACCCGCGTCGAGATGACCTTCCGCCGGCTCTACACGGTCGACGGGATCCACAACTACTTCTGGAAGGCCCGGCCCCTCGCCGGGACGACCGCGGCGACGGAGGGCTAGGGACATGGCCAGCAACGGGATCAAGGACCGCGTGGCGATCGTCGGCATGGGCTGCACGCCCTTCGGTGAGCACTGGGACAAGTCCGCCGACGACCTGCTCGTCGATGCCACCAACGAGTGCTTCGCGTCGACGCCGGGGATCACGGTCGACGACGTCGATGCGTTCTGGCTCGGCACGATGAGCTCCGGCCAGTCGGGGATGGTGCTGTCCAAGCCGCTGAGCCTCGACTACAAGCCCGTGACCCGGGTCGAGAACTTCTGCGCGACCGGGTCGGAGGCGTTCCGCAACGCCTGCTACGCGGTCGCATCGGGCGCGTACGACACGGTCATGGCGGTCGGGGTCGAGAAGCTCAAGGACTCCGGCTTCTCGGGCCTGGTCCGGTCCAACGTCGCCGGCGACGGGACCGCGCCCGAGATGACGGTCACCGCTCCGGCCGCCTTCTCGCTGCTCGATCCGGCGTACTGCCGCAAGTACGACGTCGACCCGCAGGACATGCGCGACGCGATGACCCACGTCGCGTGGAAGAACCACCACAACGGTGCGCTCAACCACCGGGCCCAGTACCGCAAGGAGGTTCCGAAGGAGAAGATCGCGGCGTCGCCGCTGGTCGCCGGACGCCTGGGCGTCTTCGACTGCTCCGGCGTGTCGGACGGGGCCGCCTGCGCCCTCATCGTCCGGGCCGAGGACGCGCACAAGTACACCGATCGGCCCCTGTACGTCAAGGCGCTGGCGTTCGCCGCCGGGCCCGCCAACGGCCCGATGGACCCCGCCTACGACTACACGTCGTTCGAGGAGGTCGTCCGCACCGCCCAGGACGCCTACAGGCAGGCGGGGGTCACCGATCCGCGGACCGAGATCTCGGTCGCCGAGGTCCACGACTGCTTCACCCCGACCGAGCTCGTGCTCATGGAGGACATGGGGTTCTCGGAGCGTGGCGAGGCGTGGAAGGACGCCCTCGACGGGGCCTTCGATCTGGACGGTCGCGTCGCCGTCAACGCCGACGGCGGACTCAAGTCGTTCGGGCATCCGGTCGGCGCGAGCGGCCTGCGGATGCTGCTGGAGTGCTGGCTGCAGCTGCGGGGCGAGGCCGGCGAGCGTCAGGTCGAGGACCCGAGGCTCGGCCTGACCCACAACCTGGGTGGCCGTCCGGGGAGCTGCGTGTCGTTCGTCTCGATCGTCGGGAACGAGCTGGGCTGATCCCGGTCGCCTCGCCGCCGCCCGTCATCGGTCCGACCGCCCGCGTCGGAGGTGGCGGGCGGGACCCTCTGTGGCCGGGACCGCAGGGGTGGTAGGCGGCCCGCGGCGGCCGGGGGCCGCGCCGATGGCGGGCCACCCTCCCGCCGTCCGGTACGACGTACGCGGGGCATTGTGTCCGGACAGGTCGTCCCGTAGGTTCTCGCCATGGCCGCGACGGGACAGGGGTTCAACACCGAGGCGAAGGCCTTCGAGATCACGCGACGGCTGAGCGCCTTCGACGCCCAGTTCCTGGCGGCCGAGTCGGAGACGATGCCCTGCCACTACATGGGCATCGCGACGTTCGGCCCCGACGCCGACGGCAACCCACTGACCGTCGAGCGGGTCAAGGCGCACATCGCGGCGCGCACCGACATGGTGCCGCCACTGCGGCTGCGGATCCGCCAGGTGCCCCTCGGCCTGGACCACCCATGGGCCGTCGACGGCCCGGTCGA
>JBFWKS010000015.1:0-33414 GCA_050252545.1 Solirubrobacteraceae bacterium | reverse complement strand
CACGGAACCTCAGACGCCGGGACGCCCGATCCCGAGGAGGCACCAGTGCACCATCCCGTTCCCCCGGCCGCGCATGCGCCGGCCCCGCCGAACCAGGCGCCCCGCCCGCGCCACCCGGCCGGCGACGCGGCGGCCCTCTCCGTCGCGGCTCTCGCGATGGCACCCGCCCTTCCCGCATCCGACGGGTCCCGGCCGTGCTGAGGTTCGTCACCACCGCCGACACCGAGATCCTCGCGACGGCGACCGCGGTGCGGCGGCTGCCCGAGGACTTCCCGGAGGTCCGCTGCGCCAACCCGCAGGGCACCCGCGACATCGACCCGTTCCTCGACCACGTGCTGGAGGGCGCCCGGGTCGTGGTGATCCGCGTGCTCGGCGGCCGGCGCGGCTGGCCCGGCGGCGTCGAGCGGCTGGCGGAGCGGTGCCGGTCCGAGCGGATCGCGCTCGTGGCGCTCGGCGGTGAGAACCGGCCCGACGCCGAGATGACCGCCCTGTCGACGGTGCCCGCGGGAACGGTGGCCCAGGTCGGCGAGTACCTGCGCTCCGGCGACGTCGACAACGTCGAGCAGCTGCTGCGGTTCCTTGCCGACACGCTGCTGCTGGAGGGCTTCGGGTTCGACGAGCCCCGCCCGGTGGGCGACCTGGGGGTGTACCTGCCCGGTCGCGGCGACGTGACGGTCGACGAGGCGCTGGCCGGTCGCGACCCGTCCCGGCCGGTCGTCGGGATCACCTTCTACCGCTCCCACCGCCTGACCGGCAACACGGAGTTCGTCGACGGACTGTGCGCCGCGATCGAGCGCGCCGGTGGCCACCCGCTGCCGGTGTGGAGCACGACGCTGCGCCGCGACCCCGTCGACGGGCGCGTCCCCGCGCTGGAGCTGCTGGACGGCCACGTCGACGCGCTCGTCACGACGATGCTCGCGACCGGCGGGTCGCACCGCGGCGACGCCGCCGGTGACCTGGCCCCCGCCGACGGCGGGCACGAGGAGCAGATGGCCTGGGACGCGACCGCGATCGAGGCGCTCGACGTGCCGGTGATCCAGGCGCTGTGCGTGACGATGTCCCGCGCGCGGTGGGAGGAGGGCGGCGAGGGCCTGCTGCCCGTCGATGCCGCCACCCAGGTGGCGATTCCCGAGTTCGACGGCCGAATCATCGGCGGGCCGATCTCGTTCAAGGAGCGCGACGACGAGGACTCCCCGGTCGGCGTCGCCGTGCCGCGCTACGTGTCGGACCCCGAGCGCTGCGACCGCCTGGCGACCCTGGCGCTGCGCCACGCCCGGCTGCGCGACCCGGACGCGCGCCGGAAGATCGCGATCGTCCTCACCGCGTTCCCGACCAAGCACGCCCGGATCGGCATGGCCGTCGGCCTCGACACGCCGGCCAGCGCGATCGGGCTGCTGCACCGCTTGCGCCAGGACGGGATCCGGATCGACGACATCCCCGCCGACGGCGACGCGCTGATGCACGCCCTGATCGCCGCGGGCGGGCACGACCCGGAGTTCCTCACCGACGAGCTGCTGGCCGCCGCGCCGCTGCGGATCCCCGTCGCCGACTACCTCGGCTGGTACCGCACCCTGGATCCCGCGCTGAGGGGATCGATGGAGGAGCGGTGGGGCGCCGCCCCGGGCGAGCGCTACCTCGACGTCAGTGACGGAGCCTCCCCCGGCGGCGATCTGGTGATCGCCGGCCTGGACCTCGGCGACGTGGTGATCCTCATCCAGCCGCCGCGCGGCTACGGCGACGACCAGGTCGGGATCTACCACGACCCCGAGCTGGCACCCGCCCACCACTACATGGCCGCCTACCGGTGGCTCGATCACCACTGGGGCGCCGACGCGATCGTGCACCTGGGCAAGCACGGAACGCTGGAGTGGCTGCCGGGCAAGATGCTCGCGCTGAGCCGCGCCTGCGCTCCGGACGCCGCGCTGGGATCGATGCCGCTGGTCTACCCGTTCGTCGTCAACGATCCCGGCGAGGGCGCTCAGGCCAAGCGCCGTGCGCACGCGGTGGTCGTCGACCACCTCGTCCCGCCGATGATGCGCGCGGAGAGCTACGACGAGCTGGCCGACCTCGAGGCGCTGATGGACGAGTACGCGCGCCTGGAGGTGCTCGACCCGTCGAAGCTCCCCGGGCTCGGCGCGCAGATCTGGGAGGCGATCCAGCGCGCCAACCTCCACGAGGACCTGGGCCTGGACGCCGACGCCCGTCCCGACGACGCCGGCGCGCTCGTCGAGCACCTCGACGGGTATCTGTGCGAGGTCAAGGACGTGCAGATCAAGGACGGTCTGCACGTGCTGGGCGTCGCCCCAGAGGGCCCGCACCTGCGCGGCCTCGTCGCGGCGATCGGCCGGCACGGCAGCGGCGACGTCCCGGGGCTGCGGCGCGCGGTCGCCGCGGCGTTCGGTCTCGACGAGCCGGCCCTGGTCGAGAACCCGGGCGCGCGGGTCGACACGGAGCGCGGCACGGCGCTGCTGGAGCGCTTCCCCGGTACCGGCCACCGCGGCAGCGACCTACTGGACCGCCTGGAGGAGGCCCAGCACGCGTTGCTCACCGAGCTGTCGGAGCACGACTGGGACCCCGACCGCGCGGGGGAGCTCGTGCGGTCGGTCCTGGGCCGCGAGGACGCGGGGGTCGCCGCGGCGCTGCGGTTCGCCGCCGCGCAGATCGTCCCGCGACTGCGCCGGACGACCGACGAGACCACCAACGTGCTCGGCGCACTGCGGGGCCGCCACGTGCCGGCCGGCCCGTCGGGCGCCCCGACCCGCGGCCGGCTCGACGTGCTGCCGACCGGACGCAACTTCTACGCCGTGGACCCGCGGTCGGTGCCGTCGGAGTTGGCCTACGCCACCGGCGTCAAGCTCGCCGACGCGGTCCTGGAGCGCCACGTCGCCGACACCGGGGCGCTGCCGGAGATGGTCGGCCTGGTCGCCTGGGGCACCGCCGCGATGCGCACCCAGGGCGACGACGCCGCCGAGGTCCTGTCGCTGCTGGGCGTCCGCCCGACGTGGCACGAGGCGTCGCGCCGGGTGACCGGCCTGGAGGTCGTGCCACTGGAGGAGCTGGGCCGCCCCCGGATCGACGTGACCCTGCGGATCTCGGGGTTCTTCCGCGACGCGTTCCCGCACCTCATCGGCCTGCTGGACGACGCGGTGACGCTCGTCGCCGGGCTCGACGAGCCGGACGATCAGAACTTCGTGGCCAAGCACGCCCGGGCCGAGCGCGACCGGATCGCCGGCGACCTCGACGCCGCCGAGGCGTGGCGGCGCTCCACGACGCGGATCTTCGGATCCAAGCCGGGCACCTACGGCGCCGGGCTGAGCCAGCTGCTGGAGACCCGCGACTGGCGCGACGAGAGCGACCTGGCCGCGGTCTACGAGGCGTGGGGCGGGTTCGCCTACGGGCGCCGCCTGGACGGGATCGCCGCCGGTGACCAGATGCGCGCGTGCTTCGGCCGGATCGAGGTGGCGGTGAAGAACGTCGACTCCGCCGAGCACGACCACCTCGACAGCGGCGACTACTACGACTACCACGGCGGGATGCTCGCCACGGTCCGGGCGATCAGCGGACGCGACGCCGCCGGCTACCTGGGCGACAGCGCCGACCCCGAGCGGGTGCGGGTGCGGACGTTGGCGGAGGAGACCCGACGGATCTTCCGGGCGCGGGTGGCCAACCCGCGGTGGATCGGGTCGATGATCCGCCACGGGTTCAAGGGCGCGGCGGAGCTGGCGGCGACCGTGGACTACCTCTTCGGTTACGACGCCACGACCGACGTGGCATCGGACTGGATGTACGAGCAGGTCGCGCAGCGCTACCTCCTGGACGACGACGTCTCCGCGTTCATGGATCGCGCCAATCCGTGGGCGGCCCGCGGGATCGCCGAGAAGCTGCTCGAGGCCGCCGAGCGCGGGATGTGGGCGGAGCCCGACGCCGAGTTGCTGGACGGCATCCGCGCCCGCTACCTGGCGCTCGAGGACCAGCTGGAGGAGGCGACCGGGTGAGCGCGGCGAGCCCCGCGCCCGCCGAAGGTCGGCTCCCCGGCGACGACGGCGCCGTACCCGACGGTCGGCGTCGCCCGTCCCGGGTGGGGCGGGCCGATTACCCCCTGTCGGCGCTCGTCGGGCAGGAGGACCTGATCGAGGCGCTGCTCGTCTGCGCGGTCCACCCCGTCGTCGGCGGGGTCCTCGTGCGCGGGGAGCGCGGCACGGCCAAGTCGACCGCGGTGCGGGCGCTGGCGCCGATGCTGCGGCCCGGCGACGACGCCGTTCCCGCCCCGCTGGTGGACCTGCCGCTGGGCGCGACGCTCGACCGGCTCGTCGGCACCCTGGACCTGCGCGCGGCGCTGCAGGGGGAGCACCGCGTGGAGGCCGGTCTGCTGGGCCGCGCCGACGGCGGCGTGCTCTACGTCGACGAGGTCAACCTGCTGCCCGACCACCTCGTCGACGTGCTGCTGGATGCCGCCGCGTCGGGCGAGGTGACCGTCGAGCGCGATGGCGTGTCGGTGGTGCAGGACGCGCGATTCCTGCTCGTGGGCACGATGAACCCCGAGGAGGGCGAGCTGCGCCCGCAGCTGCTGGACCGCTTCGGCCTGGGGGTCGAGGTCACCGGCCCGCGCGATCCGGCAGTGCGCGCCGCGATCGTCCGGCGGCGGATGGCCTACGACGCCGACCCGGTCGGCTTCGCCGCCGAGTGGGCCGACCACGAGCGGGCGCTGGCCGAGCGGATCACCGTCGCGCGGGAACGGGTCCGCTCGGTGATCCTCGGGGAGCGCGAGCTGCGGCGGATCACCGACGTCTGCGCACGGCTGGACCTGGACGGGGTACGCGGCGACCTCGTCTGCGCGCAGGCCGCGCGGGCGCTGGCCGCGCTCGACGGGGCCGACGCCGTCGACGACGCGCACGTCGAGCGCGCTGCGCACCTGGCGCTGCGCCACCGCCTGCACCGGGACCCGCTCGCCCCGCCGCCCGACGGCGACGGCGAGCCGGCGATCGACGACGCGCTGGAGCAGAGCGAGACCGCCGCGGCGGAGGACGAGCGTTCCGGGCCCCAGGGCGAGACCGAGCGTTCCGCAATGGACGACGGGCACGGAGACGGCGCCGGCGACGCCGGCGATCACCGGCCCGATCCCGGCCCGGCCGCCCGCGAGCGCTCCTCCGACACGACCGGTCACGACGCGATCCCGGCCACCCCGCCGCCGACGTGGTCGCCCGACCCGGACCTCGCCGGGGCGCCCCCGCCGCCGGAAGCAGCTCCGCCGCGGATTCCCGAGCACCTCGGGCGCCCGGCCCCCGTCCCCAGCCGCCTGCCCGAGGCCGCACTGGAGCTGCCGCGCGGCACCCGCGGGCCGAGGGTCCCGGACGCGCCGGCCGGCCGCGCTCCCGGCGGGACGCTGGCCGTGCTCGACGCCCGCGCCGCCCGCGACGGCGACCCCATCGCCGTCCTCCCGACGGTGCTCGACGCGGTCCGGTCCGGGGCGATCGGTCAGTCCGTCGTCCCCCACACGGCCATCGTCGGGGGCGGCCGGGGCACGCTGCTCTGCCTGATCGTCGACACGAGCGGATCGATGGCCGCCCGTCGCCGGCTGTCCCGCGTGAAGGGCGCGTTGGAGGTCGCGCTGCGGCGTGCCTACGCGCGTCGTGACCAGGTCGCCGTCGTCGCGTTCAGCGGCCACGACGCCCGCACGCTCGTGACGCCCGGCGCTCCGCTGGAGCAGGCCGCCGCCGCGATCAGCGCCCTGCCCGCCGGTGGCCGCACGCCCTTGGGGGCGGGGATCGACCACGCCGCCGTGCTCCTGGCCGACGCCCATCGCGGCCGGGCGGCCGGGCGCGCGCGAGTCGCGGTGCTGCTCACCGACGGGCGCGCACCCGACCCGGAGGGCCGCGCCCCTGTCGCCCTGCGACGCCTGCGCGCCGCGACGGACCGCACGGTCGTCGTCGACCTGGAGGAGGGGCCGGTCCGCTTGGGGCTGGCCGCCCGGCTGGCCGCCGCCGCGGGCGCCGACCTGACCCGCCTGATCGCGCCCGAGCACGAGCACCGCCGTCCGCCCGACCGCAGGAGCGCCGCATGAGCAACGACCCGTCGCCCACCGAGTCCCCGGCGGAGCGTCCCGCCGGCTACGTCGCCCGCTGCTCGATGCGTGGATCCGCCTCGTCCCAGGACCCCGACGACGCCCCGATCGAGCGGCCGCTGAACGACGCGGCGGCGCTGGCCCGCAACACCGCTCCCGGCGTCGACGTGCCCCACCGTCCCGACGACCGTGGCACCGCCGAGCCGCGGCGGCGCAAGCCCCGTGACCGGCCGCTGCTGATCGTCGTCACCGGCGACGGGAAGGGCAAGTCGACGTCCGCGTTCGGGATGCTCCTGCGGGCCTGGAACCGCGACTACCGCTGCGGGGTCGTGCAGTTCATCAAGTCCGGCAAGTGGAAGGTCGGCGAGCAGCGCGCCTGCGAGGCGCTCGGCGGGATCGACTGGATGAAGACCGGTGACGGCTGGTCGTGGATCTCCAAGGACCTGACCGAGTCGGCCGACCTCGCCCGCGCCGGGTGGGAGCAGGTCAAGCGGTTCGTCGCGGAGGAGCGCTACGAGTTCCTGCTGCTCGACGAGTTCACCTACCCGTTGAAGTGGGGCTGGGTCGACGTCGACGACGTCGTCGCGACGCTCCGCGACCGGCCCGGGTTCCAGCACGTCGTGATCACCGGCCGCGACGCACCGCAGGCACTGATCGACGCGGCCGACCTGGTGTCCGAGGTGCAGCTGGTCAAGCACCAGATGGAGCAGGGCATCCGCGGGCAGCAGGGCATCGAATGGTGACCCGCCACCAGACGGCGGCCCGCCACCAGACGGCGGCCCGCCACCAGACGGCGGCCCGCCACCAGACGGCGGCCCGCCACCAGACGGCGGCCCGCCACCAGACGGCGGCCCGCCACCAGACGGCGGCCCGCCACCAGACGGTGGCCCGCCACCAGATGGCGGCCCGCCACCAGATGGTGGCCCGCCACCAGATGGTGGCCCGCCACCCCTGCCGGGGGCGGGGCGCATGATCCCGCGGATCGTCGTCGCGGGGACGAGCTCCGGTGCGGGCAAGACGACCGTCGCCTGCGGCCTGATCGGCGCGCTGCGCGACCGCGGCCTGACGGTGCAGGGCTTCAAGGTCGGCCCCGACTACATCGACCCGTCGCACCACGCGCTGGCGTCGGGCCGTCCCGGGCGCAACCTCGACGCGTTCCTCAGCGGCCCGGAGCTGATCGCGCCGCTGGTCCGTCACGGCGGCGCGGGCGCCGACATCGCCGTGATCGAGGGGGTGATGGGGATGTTCGACGGGGTCACCGGCCGCGGCGAGCTGGCCTCCACCGCCCACGTCGCCAAGCTCCTGGATGCCCCGGTGGTGCTCGTCCTCGACGCCGGCGCGATGGCCCGCTCGGCCGCGGCGCTCATCCACGGGTTCCGCACGTTCGACCCGGACGTGCGGGTGGCCGGGATCGTCTTCAACCGCGTCGGCTCCGACGTCCACGAGCAGCTGCTGCGCGAGGCCGTGGACGACAGCGGGCTGCCGGTGCTCGGTGCGCTGCGTCGCGACGAGCGGATCGTCACCCCGGAGCGCCACCTGGGCCTGGTGCCGGTGGCGGAGCGGGAGGATCAGGCCCGGGAGGCGCTGGCCGCACTGGCGTCGGCGACCGCCCGGTACGTCGACCTGGACGCGGTCGTCGACCTGGCGCGCAGCGCGCCGTCGACGACGGGCGCCGCGTGGTCGCCGACCGCCGCGGTCGCGGCGACCGGGGACGCCGCCGGGAAGCGTTCCGTGGACGGCCCCCGCGTCGCCATCGCCCGCGGCCCGGCGTTCTCGTTCCACTACACCGAGAACCTCGAGCTGCTGGAGGCCGCCGGCGCGACGCTCGTCCCGTTCGACCCGCTCGTCGACGAGGCCCTCCCCGAGGACACCGACGCACTGGTCCTCGCCGGCGGGTTCCCCGAGGTCTTCGGCGCCGAGCTCGCCGCCAACGTGCCGCTGCGCACGGCGATCCGCGCCCACGCCGCGTCCGGGCGAGCGATCCTGGCCGAGTGCGGCGGGCTGCTGTACCTGGGCGGCGCGCTCGACGAGCACGAGATGTGCGGGGTCCTGCCGCTGCGCGCGACGATGGGCCGGCGGCTGAGCCTCGGCTACCGCGAGGCGACCGCGGTGACCGCGACGCCCTGGCAGCCCGCCGGGCACGTCGTCCGTGGGCACGAATTCCACTACTCGACGGTCGAGCCGACCGATCCGGGCGCCGCACCGGCCTGGCGACTCGCCTCGCGGTCGGTGACCCGCGACGACGGGATCGTCCGCGGCGGCGTGCAGGCCGGGTACCTGCACGTGCACTGGGCCGCGTTCCCGGAGCTTGCCGCGGGCTTCGTCGACGCGACCGCGCTCGTGGCGGGGGCGGCCCGATGATCACCGTCGTCGGGATCGGCGCCGACGGCTGGGATGGCCTGGGATCGGACGCCCGCGACGTGCTGTTCCTCGCGCCGCTGATCATCGGCGCTCCCCGGCACCTCGATCTGCTGCCCGTGACGGTGACCGCTCCGCGACGCGCGTGGCCGTCGCCGATGACGTCGCTGCTGGACGCCCTGGCCGCCGGTGAGCACGACGGGGCGGTCGTGGTGGCCAGCGGTGACCCGATGCTCCACGGCGTGGGGGCGAGCCTCGTCCGCCGCTGCGGATCCGGCACGGTGCGCGTCCTCCCCCACCTCTCGGCGTTCGCCCTCGCCTGCGCCCGGATGGGTTGGGACGCCGCCGACACCGAGCTCGTCAGCGCCGTCGGACGCCCGAGCGACGTCGTCGCCCCGGCGTTGCAGCCGGGACGGCGGATCGTCGCCTACGTCACCGGCTCCGACGGCGCCGCCCGGCTGGCGCGGACGCTCGTGGAGCGCGGGTTCGGACCCAGCCCACTGACCGTGCTGCAACAGCTCGGCGGCCCGGACGAGCACCGGCACGACACGACCGCCGCGGAGGCGGTCGATCACGTCGCCGACCCGCTGCACGTCGTCGCGGTCGTGGCGCAGGGTGGCCCGGCATACGCGCGCACGCCGGGCCTGCCCGACGATGCGTACGCCACCGACGGGCAGCTCACCAAGCGTCACATCCGTGCCGTGACCGTCGCGGCGCTCGGGCCGCTACCGCACGAGACGTTGTGGGACGTCGGCGCCGGCAGCGGCTCGATCGCGATCGAGTGGCTGCGGGCGGAGCGCACCGCCACCGCCGTCGCGATCGAGGCCGATCCGGCCCGGGCCGAGCGGATCGAACGGAACGCCGGTCGGCTCGGTGTGCCGGGGTTGCGTGTCGTCGTCGGCACGGCCCCCGATGCCCTCGACGGGCTGCCCGCGCCCGACGTCGCCTTCATCGGCGGCGGGATCACCGCTCCCGGGCTGCTCGACCGCGCGTGGGCAGCCCTGCGCCCGGGCGGGCGGCTGGTCGCCAACGTCGTCACCATCGAGGGCGAGCACGCACTGACCGCCGCCTGCGCCCGGCACGGCGGTGCGCTTGCGCGGATCGAGATCGCGCAGGCCGAGCCACTCGGGTCGCTCACCGGGTGGCGACCGCAACGACCGGTCGTCCAGTGGTCCGTCGTCAAGGGCGCACGGCCCGACGGTCGTGCGGTTCCGGGGAGGATCAACTGATGGAAGCCGTTGCCGATCACGCATCCACCGTGCACTTCATCGGTGCCGGGCCCGGTGCCCCCGACCTGCTGACGCTCCGGGCGCAGCGGCTCATTGCGTCGTCGCCCGTGTGCCTGTACGCCGGGGCGCTCGTGCCGCCCGAGGTGCTGGAGCACGCCCCGGACGGCGCGCGGGTGATCGACACGCAGGACCTGAACCTCGACGAGATCGTGACGGAGATCGTCGCCGCCCACGAGGCCGGGCACGACGTCGCGCGGCTGCACTCCGGCGACCTGTCGATCTACAGCGCCACCGCCGAGCAGATGCGGCGCCTGGACGAGCTGGGGATCGCGTGGGACGTCACCCCGGGCGTGCCGGCGTTCGCGGCGACCGCAGCCGCGCTGCGTCGCGAGCTGACCGTGCCCGAGGTCGCCCAGACGGTGATCCTCACCCGCTACGGGCGCCGGGCCTCGGCGATCCCGCCGGGCGAGGAGCTCTCGTCGCTGGCGGCCCACGGGGCGACGCTGGTGATCCATCTGGGCGCCCAGGCGATCGAGGAGATCGTCGAGCGGATCGTGGACCACTACGGACCGGAGTGCCCCGCCGCCGTCGTCGCCCGGGCGAGCTGGCCGGACGAGCGGGTGCTGCGCGGCACGCTGGGCACGATCGCCGCCATGGTCCACGACGCGGAGGTGCGCCGCACCGCCACGATCGTCGTCGGCCCCGCGCTCGGCGCGACCGGGTTCCGCGACAGTCATCTGTACTCGGTGACCCGCGACCGATCCGGCGCCACCGACACCGCCAACGCACGTCCGTCCGCGAGCCCGACGGATCCTGCGGGGTCGATCGGGTCCGGGCCCGGATCCCCCGTCGCCGAGGGCACCCGCTGATGCGCCGGCTGTCGATCATCGGCGTCGGCTCCGGCCATCCCGACCAGGTCACCGTCCAGGCGGTGCGAGCACTCGACGCCGCCGACGTGCTGTTCGTCGTGACGAAGGACGGACGCGAGGAGCTCGCCGAGGCGCGCCGTCAGATCGTCGCGCGACACCGCACGACCGGACCGCTGCGCGAGGTGGCGCTCAGCGATCCCCACCGGCCGTGGCGCACCGCGCCGGACTACCGGGCCGCGGTCGCCCGCTGGCGCGAGCAGCGCACCGAGCGGTGGGAGCGGGCGATCGCCGACGAGCTCGCCGACGGCGAGACCGGGGCGTTCCTGGCCTGGGGCGACCCGTCGCTCTACGAGTCGACGCTGGCGATCGTGCGCGCGATCGAGGCCCGCGGTGACGTGCCGTTGGAGATCGAGGTGATCCCGGGGGTCAGCTCGGTGCACGCGCTCACCGCGCGTCACCGGATCCCGCTCAACCGCGTCGGCCGCGCCGTGCAGATCACCCCGGCACGGTTGCTGGCCGACGGGATGCCGGACGGTGTCGACGACGTCGTGGTGATGCTCGACGCGCACGGGGCGATCGCCCAGATCCCGCCGGAGGGGATCGACGTGTACTGGGGCGCCTACCTGGGCACCGACGACGAGCTGTTGATCAGCGGACCGCTGGCCGACGTCGCCCCGGAGATCCTGCGCGTCCGCGAGGCGGCGAGCTCCCGCAAGGGCTGGATGTTCGACATCTCGCTGCTGCGCCGCCGCGACCAAGGGGATGCGTGGTGAGCGGCGACCGGGGCCGGACGCGATGAGCGCCGGGGAGCCCGCCGCCGGCCGACCGGTGCTTGTCCTCGGTGGCACCGCCGAGGCGCGAGCGCTCGCGGCCGCGCTGCACGCAGATGGCGTTCCGGTGGTGTCGTCGCTGGCCGGCCGGGTGGCGCGGCCGCGACTACCGGTGGGCGAGGTGCGGATCGGCGGGTTCGGCGGCCCGGACGCGATGGCGACGTGGATCACCGATCACGGAGTCCGGACGGTCGTCGATGCGACCCACCCCTTCGCCGAGCGGATCTCGGCATCGGCCGCCCGCGCGTGCGCCGTCGCGGGCGTGCCGCGCCTGCGGCTCGAGCGCCCCGGATGGGCGCCGGGTCGCGGGGATCGCTGGACCTGGGTGCCCGACCTCGACGCCGCCGCGCGGGTCCTCGACGACCTGGCGGCGCGCAGGGTCTTCCTCACCACGGGCCGGCAGGGCCTGGCGGCGTTCGCCGACGACGCCGACCGGTGGTTCCTGATCCGCTGTGTGGACCCGCCCGAGGTCGCGCTGCCCCGCCACCACGAGCTGCTGCTGGATCGGGGTCCCTACACCGTGACGGGCGAGGGGTCGCTGATGGACGCGCATCGGATCGACACGGTGGTGACCAAGGACAGCGGCGGCCCGCTGACCGTCGCCAAGCTCACCGTCGCCCGTGAGCGGGGGCTTCCGGTCATCGTCGTGCGCAGACCCCCACGACCGGACGGTCCGACAGTCACGACGGTGGAGGAGGCGGTGGCGTGGCTGTGAACCGGCCGACGCCGCCGCTCTACCGCGCTCGGTACACGTCCGTGCGATGGGCGACGTCCAGATCGTGACCGTGTGAGCGTCGTCGTCGATCGCGTAGGCGACGCGGTACTGGCCTGGCGGGCGTTGCGGATCTCACTGATCCGCGGGCGGATGCTCCGCCAGGTCTGGTCGGTGCGTTGCTCACTGACGCGGACGAGGAAGCAGATGAGGGGGCGCACGGATCCGGTCCTCGGGGCGGTGATAGACGAGCCGCAACAGCAGGGTGCCCTTGAGGTCGCGGAACGATCGTTCGGCCTGAAACAGCTCGCGGTCCCGATGGCGACGTCGTCGGCCGAGAGGGTATGGTCGCTGGTGGTCAGCAGGTACTTGCCGTCCAGGCGGGCCTGCGCGGCGATCTTCTCCCGGTCCACGACCAGACGACCGATGGGGTCTGGCGGGGTACCGGCCGAGGGTGCGGTGGTCGCGTAGCGCGCATTGGCCGCAGTGGTGCGCTTGGAGCTCGCCGGGCTTGCTCGCCCGTGCGTGTTGCGCGGTGAGCCACTGCAGCTCCGCATCGATCCGCGCGAGACGGGCCTCACGGCGTTCCTTGGTCGCGGGTCGCTTCGGTCGGGTTGTGACGGACGACGTACCTCGTTCTGGTTTCGTAGTCGCCGACGTAGACGTCCTTGACCTGTCGGCCGATCAAGCCAGCAAGGACGCTGTAGAAGTTGCCGGCGAAGGCCACCAACGCCGGCCTGCGACACCTTCCGGGTCTCGATCACCTGGGCCGAGAACGCCACTGGCGGCACCGGCCGCAGCGGTTCGGCGGCCCCAAGCTGACCGACCGTGGTGCCGCCCGGCCGCTTGCGGATCAGCGACCTTCTCGCACCGCACGTCCAGCGACCGCTGCGCCGTCACCGAACCGGTCGCGCGGGTCGTGCGCCACTACCGGCCGGTGAGCCCCAACCGCACGACCAGGCGATCGACACGCGACTCCGAGCACGTACATCAGTACCGGGCAGATTGAACCGGTACCAGATTGCGGATATGCCCCCGCTCGATGCGGGGTGAGCTGGGCACACGAGGATCCGCCACCGCAGCAGGCTCACGGCTCGAGGCCCCCACGAGGCCCGCCACGACCGTCGCGACCGGCACCTACGCCGGGAGTTGTCCCCCAAACGCGCCCACCGCCTAGAGCGATCGCCGGGCTCCGCAGGAGGGATTGCATGCGCCGTCGTGTCCGATGCCGGTTGCGCATCGGAACATCCTGCGGCCGACACCGGCACCGCGAGCACCTCTGTGTCCGTCCTCGGTACCGACCGACGACCATGTCTGCCACAGCATCTCGTCCGTGCCGGTCGACGACCGGCTTTCGATGCAGGCGCTTTGCGCCGAGTACGCCTTCGCCGTGGACACGCTGGCGCTGGACGTCGTCGCCGATCTGTTCACGGACGACGGAGTGTGGGACGAGACGGTGCTCGGCGTGCCACGCTGCGAGGGGCGTGCCCGGATCGCGGAGTTCTTCACCACGGTGCTCGCCGCCGCGGACGTTCCCTACGTGATCCACATCATGGGCGGGCACCGACTGACCGAGGCCAGCGGTGCCGCGGCCCGCGGCACCGTCCACGTACATGTCGAAGGTCTCTTCAACGGGGACCGTCTGCACGTCTTGGGCTACTACGACGACCCTTACGCCAAGGTCGATGGAATGTGGCGCTTCGCCGGCCGGCGGCTGGTGGCCCTTGCCCCTGTTCCAAAGCTCGCCGCATAGTCACGCGGTCTATCCGACAAGGCGGTCTCGCCCGGCCCAGTACGCGCTGCGGACGACCTTCTTGTCGATCTTGCCCGTCGGGGTCTTGGGCAGGGCGTCGACGAACTCGATGCGCTTTGGTGTCTTGACGCTGCCGAGTGTCGCCTTGCAGGTGGCGATGATCCTGTCCGCACCGATCTCGCTCTCGGCAGTGCGAACCACGACCGCGGTCACCATCTCGCCCCAGCGATCGTCCGGGATGCCGATCACCGCGCACTCCCGGATCTCGTCCAGCGACAGCACTGCGGCCTCGACCTCCGACGAGTACACGTTGAATCCGCCGGAGATGATCATGTCCTTCTTCCGGTCCACGATGTAGAGGAAGCCGTCCTCGTCGAGGTACCCCACGTCGCCAGTGTGATGCCAGCCGTGCGTACGGACCTCGGCGGTCTCCTCCGGTCGATCGAGATAGCCGTCAGCGACCAGACGGCCCCGCGCGACGATCTCACCGCGCGCACCGGGCTCCAGCAGGTTGCCCTCCTCGTCCATGATCCCGAGGACGGTCGGAAGCGTTGCGCGGCCTGCGCTCGCCAGCCGGGCCCCGTGATCGCCGGCGGCGGCAGCAGCGACCACCTCCGGCGGCAGCCAAGACAGCACGAACGGCGATTCCGCCTGACCGTAGCACTGGCACACGCTTGGGCCGAACAGCTCAACGCCCCGGGCGAGGCGGTCCGGGGCGACCGGCGCGGCGGAGATCAGGACCATGCGCAGGCTCGACAGGTCGTGCTCGGCCACCGACGGATGGTCCAGCAGCGCGTAGTACGCGGTTGGCGGTAGGAAGACGTGGGTGACCCGCCGCCGCTCGATCTCGGCGAGCGCGGCACCCGGCTCGAAGCCGGCGTGCATCACGGTTGTCGCCCCGATCGTCGCGAGGATTGCTGCTGTTCCGCCCGCCGCGTGGGTGATCGGTGCGACCATGAGGTTCACTGGGTCATCCGCGCCGGGCCAGTGCGAGAGCGCGATGTCGATCATCGCCGACCACGCCCGGTTGGTGAACTTCGAGGCCTTCGAGGCCCCGGTGGTCCCGCCGGTCGGGAAGTACGCCATGACCACGTCGGGGTTGCCGAACGGATCGCCCCAGTCCACGAACGCCGTACCCTCGTCGACGAATCGCTCGAGGCTCCGGGAGGAGCTCGCGTCGTCGAGGCAGATCGCCCGCTTGACGCTCGGCACCGCGTCGGCGATCGCCGCGGCCTCCTCGCGGAAGCTCGAGTGGTAGAAGAGCCAGCGCGCCCCGACGTCACCCATGTACCGGATCGATGCATCGGGGGCGTTGCGTGGGTTCAACGGTACCCAGGCACCCCCTGCGCGCCACGCGCCCAGCATCGCCGCAAGCGCGATCGGCTCGTTCGGCGCGAAGACGGCGACCCCGTCCCCCCGTAGGAAGCCGGCGCCGTACAGTCCACGCGCGATCCGCCACGACAGCTCCTGCCCCTCGGCGAACGTCAGTGCATCGCCGCCGCTGACCGCCAGCAGCCGCTGTGGATCGCGGGCTACGCCCTTGTCGAAGTAGTCGATTGCACGCATGTTCGCTCCAGGATCGTCGCGTCGGCGCCGCCAGCCGTCATCCGACCGCGACGGGCCGCGGCACGATCATGTTGCGCTCGGTCTCGTCGGGCCCGAACGGCGGCAGGTATGGGCCGTCAGGGATCGCCTCGTGCTGCGACGCGACGATCCCACCCGTCCGGCGGGCGCGGCGATAGCGTGCTCGTGCGGCCGCAGCCTCGATCATCCAGCCGACGCGAAAGGCTCGGTCCTGACCACCGGCCCACTCACCGATCGGGATCTCGTCGAGTGGCGCCGGATGGACGATGTCCAGGTCAGCATGGGCCCAGGCGTCACCGTCGCGGACATCGAGGCGCCGGAGCACTCGACCATCGGCGGCCACGATCTGACTCTCGCCGACGAGGCCATCCCCGAGCTCGCGTGCAACCACCGCGGGCGCACCGACCTGGCGCGCCACGAGGGGTACTGCCGCGACCGCCATCGCTGCGTCGCGTCGACGCGTGCGCCCTTGAACGGCATCCGAGAGTCGCCGCGTCACGTGCAGCGGGCGGCACGATCCGCCACCCAGCAGCAGCCCAACGCCGCCGCGAAGCCGACGGGGCGTCGCCGAGCGCCACCAATCGTGCCCACTGACGAGACCTACCACCCCAACGGTCGCCGTGGAGGCGTAGCCATCGTCGGCAGCCCCGCGCACGTACCCGTTGCGATCAGGTGCCGGGCGCTCCTCGTCGCGCAGATGCACGCGGCCGTCGGACTCGGCAAGGCAGGTGACGCTCCGTGGGGCGCCGCGCCTTGCCGCGATGAACCCGCCGCTGACGGCGCAGCCGGCCTCAGCTGCGACGTGCCGTAGCCGCTCCAGCGCATGAGCCGCGTGCGGACCCGCGAGCTCGTCGATGCCGACCGAAGGCGACGGCAAGCCGGTCAGCAGATCCGGTAGCACGACGACGTGCGGCTCGCAGGCCCTCACGCAGTCCTGCGCCAGTTCGAGGGCCAGCGCCAGGCGTCGCTCGGGACCGTCCGGTCGAGCGGCCAACTGCACCACGGCGACGCGCAGGCGCCGGTCGGGCCGGGACACCTCCCGGTCGAGCGGCAGGCCGCTCCAGTCCATGCCCATGTCAGGCCGCCACGGGCTCGGGGCGGAGTGCGGCCGGAGCGGGCTCGACGCGCCCGGGCTTCTCCGGTGGCCAGACCCACCCTTGCCGCTCGGCAGCGGTGGTTCGGGATCGACGGAACCCGCGGCGCTTGCTGTCGACCCAGAGCCCGGACTCGATACGCAGGTCGTTCAAGAGCGTGCGCACGAGCTCGCGGCGGTCACGCTCGGGATTCGCCAGCGCGGCACGGGCGACATGCAACAGCGCTTCCGGCGCGACGGTCTCGCGGAGGTTGCGCATCCGCGAGAACGCCGCCGTCACGTTGCTGTCGCCAGCCAGACGCGGCTCGCCGAGCACGCGGATGATCACCGACCACATCGCCTCCAGCTCCTCCTCGGAGCGCGACATCTGACTACCCCAGAGGTAGGTGTCCAGGCACTCGTGGTCGCGTCGCACCTCCCAGGAACGGAGCTGCTGGTCGAGGAGGACGGGCTCCTCGAGCGCGGGCGAGACCATCTCGCCCAGCAGTCGTCCGTAGCGCAGGGCGTCGCGGATGCCCTGACCGGCAAGCGGATCCTTCACGTGCCCCGCATCTCCGACCAGCGCCCAGCCCGGGCCGCTGGATGCCCGGAAGTACGAGGTGATGTTCTCGCAGCAGGTCCGACGCGGGAGCTTGAGCTGCTTGAGCTTCTCGACCGGGACGAACGCCCCGTCAAGACGCTCGGCGACCCGGCGGTTCTCGCGCAGGGTCTGCTCCCAGGCCACCTCGGGCTCCTCCCGGAAGCACGGGATCTCCCCGACCGGGGGCATCAGCTGCACGACCATCAGGTCGTTCGGCATCGGCACCGCCAGGACTTCGGTGTGCCCTCGCCAGACCGCCATGTTGTGCCGCCAGAGCGTCCCGACCTTCGGGTCCTCCAGGTACCAGTAGAAGTTGCCACGGCCGTTGGCGGACGCCCGGTACGGCCTCGCCGAGCCGACCCACCCGGCGGTCGGACCGAAGCGGCCGTCTGCTCCCACGACGAGACTGGCTCGCACCTCGCGTTCCTGTCCGCCGCGGCCGTAGCGGACTCCGACGACACGGTCGTCCTCCCACAGCAACCCGCTGACGGGCGTGCCCTCGCGGACCTCGACGCCGCGATCGCGGGCCTCGTCGACCAGGACCTTGTCGAGTTGCGGCCGGCCGATGCAGATGCCGTAGTCAAGTCCGCCCTTCGGCGCCCACGGCTCGCGGACCGACTCCCCGTCGGCGGAGGTGAACTGGATCCATCGCAGAGGCGGAGGGGCATGCTCGCGCATCACGCGGTCCAGGACACCGAGCCGCTCCATCTCCTTCGTGTGACCCGGGAAGCAGCCGTGGGTGGACATGACGTTCGACGGGAACCGTGCCCGG
Organism: Solirubrobacteraceae bacterium; assembly: GCA_050252545.1. Classification (GTDB taxonomy): domain Bacteria; phylum Actinomycetota; class Thermoleophilia; order Solirubrobacterales; family Solirubrobacteraceae; genus Patulibacter. The sequence continues at coordinate 15,573 of JBFWKS010000015.1, read as the reverse complement.
TCGATCGCCAGCACCCGGTACCCGTAGCGGGCCAGGGTGATCGCCGTGGAGCACCCTGCGGCGCGCGCCCCGACGATCACCACGTCGAAGCGCTCGGGTTCGGCACGGACGCGCGAGTCGGTCATGTCAGGCCTGGTTCCCGGCCAGCTCGGGCTCGGGCGCCTCGGTCACGGCGGGCAGCTCGAAGGCGAGGCCGAAGGTCTCCTCAGCCCATGCCGCCCACTGCTCGAGGTTCGACCGGTCGGTGATCACACCGTCCATCGGCGCCGTGATCTCGAAGAGCCGGTCCAGCGACGTTCCCGGGAAGTAGCTCATCAGCACCCGGGCACCGTTCGGACCGATCCGGTAGGCGTGCTTGGTGCCACGCGGGATCCAGCCGAGGTCGTGCGGACCGAGGTTGAGCTCAGCGTCATCCATCACCACGTCGATCGACCCTTCGAGGACGTAGAAGGCGCGGTCCTCGACCGAGTGGGTGTGGGCGGCCACCGCCTCGTTCGCCCCCCACACGATCTCGATCAGGCCTAGAGCCCCGCCGGTCTGCTTCCCGCTCAGGTGGAAGACGTACTCGGCCCCGTTGTCCGGGTCGTGCGCGAACTTGCTGCGAACGCGTCGGTCGCCGCTGGACTTGAAGATCCGGTTGACGACCACGTCGGAGAGCTCTGGCAGGTCCAGCACGCCACCCTGCGGCGCGGGCGCACCGTCACCGTCGACCACCGACTGGCCAGGCGGGTACTCCGTCGGGTCGAGGAACACCACACCGAACTCCTCGGCCGACCACCGGAACCACTGCTGCACGGCCTCGGGACTGGTGAGCGCGTCGCCGAGCTGCGCCGAGCCCTTGAAGAAGTTCGTCAGGTCGGTCCCCGGAACCTGGATCAGGAGGCAACGGGCACCGTTCTCGTGCACCGAGTACGCGTGGCGATTGCGGCGCGGGCCCCAGGCGACCTCCCCGGGGCCCACCGGGATGTCGCCACGGTCAGTGTGGACGGTGATCGCGCCTTCGACCACGTAGAAGGCCTCGTCCTCCAACAGGTGGATGTGGTGGATCGCATGGTCCTCCTGCGTCCACTGGATCTCGGTGATCGTGCAGTAGTTGTTCGTCTGGTCGGCGGTCGCGTGAAAGACGAGCGTCGTGTCGGTCATCTGCCCGTCGGCGTGCATCAGGACGTTGTGCTCACCGGCGGACTTGAACGGCTTGTTGGTGACCTTCCGCTGGGCGGGAGGCAGGTCGAGCGGCATCGTGGTTTCTCCTCAGGAACGGGATTGGGCGGGGGTTGCGTGAGCGTGTAGACGGAGCGCCGCGGCAGCGCGGTCGACGACGGCGGCGCCGGCGGGGATCGCCTTCGGCACCAAGGGCGCGTGGTGGGTGATGCTCGAGACCCGGTGCTGCTCGGCCGATCCGCCCGCGTCGCGGATCCGGGTCGCGAACGCGTCCCCTTCGTCCCGCAGCGGATCGAACTCGGCGGTGACGACGATCGTGTGGGGCAGTCCGCCCAGCGAGGAAGCGCGGTACGGATAGACGTAGTGGTCGTCGTCGGCGGCGCCGGGAGCCCATCGGTCGAACATCCAGTGCAACTGCTCGTCGGTCAGGAGGTACTCCTCCGATAGCTCGCGCCGAGACGTCGTCCCGGAGTCGCGATCCAGCACCGGGAGTAGGAGCAGGAGCCCGGCCAGGATCTCGCGCCGCTGATCGCGTAGCCGCAGCGCGAGCGACGCCGTCAGCGTCCCACCGCTCGACTCGCCCGCCAGGTACAGCGCGCCCCGCTCGCGCTCGCGCCACCACTCGAGCACCGCTAGAGCCTCCACCAGCTGCGTGGGGTACTGGGCCTCCGGCGCGAGGCGGTAATCGACGGCGACCACCGTGCAGCCCGCCTGGTTGGCGAACCGGCGCAGCAGCGTGTCATGCGTGTGCAGGCCGCACCGCGTGAACGACCCACCGTGGAGCCATACGACCGCGGGCGCGCCGTCCGGCCCGGCACGGTACACCCGAACCGGCGTGCCGTCGACGACGTGATCCTGTACCTCCTCGACGTCCTCGCGCTCGAAGCCGAGCGGGATGAGGGCCTCGACCGCCGACCGCATGTCGCTGATCGAGGTCTCGGCCAGCGGCGGCTGGGGCTTGGCACGTGCCGCCTCGAGGAAGGTCGCGTTGTCCGGATCGAGTCCCATCGAGGCGACCGTAGCACCGCCACGGGTACTGATGCAAGGCGTTCTGGTACCAACGGTTGGGCCACGGAGGCGAAGCGCCCGATCGAGGGGTCGCGATACCCCAATCTGGGTGTATGCGCCTGTGATAGGCCGTAGAACACGGGATTCATCGAGCACCGTAGCGAGCCTCGATCAACGGAGCTCCGAACCGGAACGCGCGTGTTGGTACCACGAAGGGCTGCCCAGATCGCGACGGTTCAACAAGGGCGATCGGTCGCGTGTGGGCCAACCCACCGCCGCGGCCCATGACGAGCCGACCCGGCGCCCGGCGCCGCGGATCGCCCAGCTCGGGCCCGGAACCAGACACGCCACCCTGGTACCACGCGCCCGCCGACCGGCCCCGCCAGCCGCACGGTGTGGGCACGGCGTGTGGTACACCTGCGACGTGTCGTCCAGTACCAACGTATCCAGCGGCCGCACGAGCCTCGACCTCGCGATCGAGCATCCGTTCCCCCCTCGCCAGCAGGAGATCCTGGATGAGCTCGAACGGACCTTCATCCGCCACGGCCTGAACGTGACCGTCGGCGAGCTGGCAAAGGCCGCGCGCTGCTCGCGGCGGACGCTCTACGAGCTGGCGACGAGCAAGGAGGAGTTGTTCCTGCTCGTCTTCGACCGCCGCATGCGCCGTCTGCAGAAGGCCTCGCGCCAGGCAGCGGCACGCGAGACGGAGCCGGTGGCCCGGATGCGCGAGTTCCTCGCCACCGCGGTCGTCACCTTCGAGCCTTTGAGCGATGCGTTCATCGCAGCTGTGAAGGACCTCCCCCAGGCGGACTGGCTCTGGAGGTTCCACGTCAACCAGGTCCGCGACCTCATCATCGAGATCATCGAGGGCGGCGTGGAGCGCAGGCTCTTCCGGCCGGTCCACGCGAGCCTCATGGCCGACGTCGTCATCAGCTCGACCTTCCGGGTGATCGACCCCGACGTGCTGAAGGCCAACGGGATCTCCAGTGCCGAGGCGCTCCACGAGCTATACACGTTCTTCGGCGCCGGCCTCGAGGAACGCTCCGCCAGCGACGCGTAGGCACCGTAGACCGGCCGATGGTACCCGTCGAGCTACGCCATGTGCGGTGGCAACGCCGGGCAGCGAAAGGCGAAGGGAATCCCACGGTACTGGCTAGTGCTGTTATGGTACCGCCGTGGTAGCGACGAGAGAACGCATCGACATCCTCGCGGAGTTGCGACTCGCGCTCGGACGGATCCTCGACCGCTCCGGTCCGGAAGCCCGCCGCCTCTCGCGCTGTCGCACCAGCGTCCGCTTCGCGACCACCGGGTGCACCGACGGCGTGACACTTCTGCTCGACCGACCGATCCCGCGGATGCTCGACGGCGACCCCAAGGCCGAGATCGAGATCGAGATCGACCCCGCCGACGCGGCGGCTCTGGCCACCGGCCACCTCGCCATGCCCGCGGCGCTAACGACCGGTCGCGCGACCGCGACCGGCCCGGTCCGCCGCTACCTCGAGGTCGAGCCGATCCTGCGCGATCTCCTTGCGGGCCAGGCGGCACCCGGGGCCGTACCCGTCGAGCGAGCCACCTGGGCCGCGAGCGCTCTGGAGCACCGTCCCGAGCTGCTGGCCATCGAAACGCGCGACCTCCACAAGGGCTTCGGCGGACACAGCGTCCTGGCGGGCGCGAACGTGCAGATCCCCGAGGGCACCGTCTCCGTCGTACTCGGCCCTTCCGGCACCGGCAAGAGCGTGCTGCTGAAGCACGTGATCGGCCTCTTGCGCCCAGACGCAGGCGATGTGGTGATCCGCGGGCGATCGCTGGGCACGATGAGCCGCTCAGGCGTCCTGCGCCTCCGTCGCGAGATCGGCGTCATGTTCCAGGACGGCGCGCTGTTCAGCACGATGAACGTCTTCGACAACGTCGCGTTCCCGCTACGCCAACACACGGACTTTGGGGAGAAGCAGATCGCCGAGATCGCGATGGGCCACCTCACAGACGTGGGCCTCGGCGACGCGGCCGACCGCAGCCCGGCCGAGCTGTCCGGCGGAATGCGCAAGCGTGCCGGCCTCGCGCGCGCCCTGGCGCTGGACCCCGGCATCGTGCTCTGCGACGAGCCGGACTCCGGGCTGGACCCTGTCCGCACCTCGCTGCTGGGAGACCTGCTCGTCGCCCAGCACGCGCAACACGGCGGCACGATGGTCATCATCACGCACAACATCGCGCTCGCCCGCCAGGTCGCCGATCACGTGACCGTTCTCTGGGAGGGAAAGGTCCTCGAGGCCGGGCTGACGGAGGCGCTCCTGGCCTCCGACAGCGACTTCGTGCGTCAGTTCCTGAGCGGCGACGCGCAGGGCCCCCTCGGCATGGACTGATCGGGGTCCCATGAGCCCAGCGTCGATGGCGGAGGACCGACTGAGCGGGTGGATCGCGCAATCGGCGCGCGATCAACGGCGCCTGACGAGCGCCGGCGATGCCGGCGAGCTGTTCGCCGTCGCCGCCGAGATCGCGCGCGTCGGCCTGCAGCTCGACCGCACGGTCGTGCTCTCGGTCGAGGGTGCCCAGCTCTCCGGGAGAGCCAGCGACGCACTCGCCCACGACCCCAGTGACGCGCTGCGCCGCGCCGCGCTCGCCGAGCCGATCGCGATCCGCGCCAACAGCGAGGAGTCCGAGCTCGTCCGTGCCTGCGAGGGCGTACGGCGTCGCCGACACGACCCCCCGTCCTGCGTGGCGGAGCGGTTGGCGCTCACCGCGTCCGCCCTCGGCCCGATCGCCCCGGAGGGACGACTGCTCGCCGTCCTCGTCGGCGCGCGAGACGATCGTCCGATCGACGCCTTGGACCGGCTCGGCGTGCTACACGTCGCCGCCGTCGTCTCCAGCGCGCTCGTCGCCGTGACGCTACGCAGCCGTCTCTCGGCCCTCTCCGACGAGTTGCGCGTCCAGGCCGTCGCCAATCGCGCGCTCGCGAAGGAGGCGCTCGGCGCGCCGCTCTCGCTGACGACCGAGCCCGCGCTCGCTCAGCCGTTCCTGCGGACGGCCGCCGCGAGAGCCCCTGGAGCGGTCGCGCCCGAGCATGCGCTCAGCCGCCGCGAGGAGCAGGTCGCTCAGATGCTGGCCACCGGTCGTACCAACCGTGAGATCGCCGAGCATCTGGTTCTGTCGGTCGAGACCGTGAAGGACCATGTCGCCCGCGTGGCGCGCAAGCTCGGGGCCAGCAACCGGACGGAGGCGGCGATCCGCTATCAGCAGCTTGCGGCCACCCCTGATCAGCGGTCGGCCTGAGCCGGCAGGCCGAGCCCACCGTCGGTCGGAGGCCCGGCGGCTCCCGCGGACGGATGGCCGCTCTCAATGCTCAGCAATCGGCCTGCGTCCGCGGGTATACGTAGCCCGTGCCCGGCACGGCCGTGGGTCCGATGACCCCGGTGTTCGCGGCGGTCGCCTTCGTCTTGCCCTGCTGACCCGGCTTGGGGTACGGATCGTAGGTCAGGCGAAGCGCCTGCGACAGGAATCCGGTGTGCAGCAAGGCGTTCGTCGGCTCGGTGAGCGACGGGGGCAGCCCGACGAGGTTGCTGCCGTTGACCACCACGTTGCCCCGCAACGTGTGCCCAGAGGCGTCATAGGCGTTGGCGATCCCGCCGAGGTTCGTGAACCCCGCGGTGAGATCGGCCTTGTAGGGCTCGATATAGCGGAGCATCGGGTTGACTTGGCAGAGCGTCGCCCCCAGCTGTGGGAGGGCCTCCACCAGCGACGGCGCGGTCCGCTGGACCTCGCCGAGGGTCTTCCGCAGCGCCGGCACGGTCCGCCCGAGGTCGCCGATCAGCGCGTTGGCCCGGATCGCGGCCGGCCGCAGGCGCTCGGTCGCCGGAGACAGCTCGTCCAGTGTCGTGGCGAGCTTGGCCAACACCGGTGCCGCGTCGTCGCTCACCGTCTCGAGCGTCACCGCAGTGCTCCGCACCTGACGTAGCGTCGCCGGCAACGCCACGAGCACCTCTCGCAGCCGCATGTCGCGTTGCGCGATCGCCGTGAGCGAGGTGCGCGCGCCCCGGGCGAGCGTGCCGATGTCGTGGCCGCGATTCCCGACGGCCCGCATGATCCGCCCGAGGTCGTCGACGAGGCCGGCGAGCGCTCGACGCTCGTCGGCGAAGTGCGCGCTGACGCGCGTCCCGCGCTGCAGCGCGCTGGCCGTGGCTCCGACGAGCGCGTTGAGCTCGTCGTCGCGACCATCGAGCGCGTCGCCGGAGCGCTCCAGCAGGGCGCGGGCGTGCTGTCGTACCGGTCGCTGGAGAACCGACAGGATCTCGTCGACGTCGACAGTATCGGCCGCCTGCTCGATCGGCAACACGTCATCGTGACCGAGCGAGGCGGTCGACCGGCCCGGGGTGATCTCGACGTACGCCTCGCCGACGGGCGTCCGGTTCCGGAGGCGGATTCGCGAGTCTCGGGGGAGCGGCATCACCCGCCGGTCGTTCAGCTCGAGGTCGACCTCCGCCCCCGTTCCCCGCGCCCGGACCGCCGTGACACGCCCGACCGCGACGCCGGCCATCGTCACGCGCGCCCCGCGAACCATGCCACCCGCGGTGGGGAGCAACGCCTTGACCTGCTGGGTCTGGCGCATCGAGGGCAGGCCTCCCCCGAGGTCCATGAACCACAGCATCAGCCCACCGGTGACGATCGCCGCGACGAGGAACGTCACGACGTGCGGGCGAAAGCCGGCGATCGGTCCTCTCACGACAGCCCCCTCATCTCAACGCTTGTCCTGCTCGGTCGCCGGCCGACCACCGATCGGTGCTCCCGGCGCGCAGCTCTTCGGGTACTGCTGGTTTGGACCGTGCAGCACGCCGCTGGCCGCCGGATCGACCACAACGTTGCCGCGCGGCGCGGTGCCGTAGCGATCGCCGTACTTCAGGAAGGACGGATCCCAGAGGAAGAACGTCTGCAGAGCGCGGCGGCAATCCGCCAGCGTCCCGACCACGTGGTCGAAGGTCGGGGCCTGCGGGCGCAGCGTCGAGAGCGCCGCGCTGAGGCTCGACGAGAGGGGCGACAGGTCCTTCGCCACCGGAGCGAGTCTGCGCACCGGAGCGCGCAGGGCACGCACCGCCGGGCGAGCGTCGGCCGCGAGCCTCCGCGCTGCCGACAGGCCCTCCGGCAGGCTTGCGACGACTGGCGACAGCGCGCGCAGGGCCCGGTCGACAGCGGGCAACGTCCGTTCGACGTCGACGAACGTCGGGCTCACCGCCGCGAGCGTCGCGGGCACCTCGTCCAGGGTCGCAGCCAGGTCCGGAGAACCGGCCTGCAGCTCGCGCAGCACGCTTCCGCCGTCGACGACGAGACGCCGCAACGCGGCGTCGCGGCGTCGCAGCTCCGTCGTCAGCACGGCAGCGTTGTGCACGAGCCGGCGGGTCGCGCTCGATCGGCGCGCCAGCTGCTCAGCGATCCCCCCGCCGGCATGCAGGAACGGGGCAATCTCGACGAAGGCCCGCCGCAACGCCTCGTCACGCCCGTGCAGCCCGTTTCCCAGCTGATCGAGCGTGGTACGCAAGCGCACTCGCGTGTCACCGTCGAAGGTACTCAGCGCATCGGCGACGTTCACCGGCGTGCTCGTTCGGCTGCTGGCGATCGGAGTCTCCGCCGTCGCGACTCCTGCCGCCGGCGTGCCCCGGTCGACGATGTCGAGGTACATGTCCTGCAACGCCGTGTTCGGCCGCAGCTCGGCGCGCGCGTCGCGATAGATCGGGGCGTACTTCGACTGCAATGACACGGTGAGCACCGGCTCCTGCCCACCGCCGTCGACCTTCGTGATCGTGCCAGCGGCGATCCCCTTCACGCGAACGGGGTTGGCGCCGGCGACGACCCCGGTCGCGTCCGCGACCGTGAATCGCAGCGTCTCGGTGTCGCGACCGATCGTCCTGCTCACGTTGACGATGACGTACGCGGCGAGCAGCAGCCCGATGGCGAGGCCCAGCGCGACGACGACAGCCGGCCCCGAGGCACGCCGCAGCTCGAGGGCGATCCGCGCGCGGTTGACGCGGCCGGTGAGATGCTCCTGGACCTCGTCGGCATCCTGAGGCGAGTCGCTCATCGCTTGGCCTTTCCTCGAGGGGCCGCGCCAGGCAGCTCACCGAACGGTTGCGCCTTCAACAGAGCCTGCAGGGTGTCGTTGAGCGAGTTGCACCGGATCAGCTCCGTGTTGATGAGCACGTTGCAAGGCAGCGCGAGGTTGCCCGAGCCGACCGCGACGGCGAATCGGAGGTAGCGGCCGTTGTTGTCCACGCCGCCCGCCGCGCCTCCCAGGCCGCCGAAGGTCGGGCCGACCATCTGCGAGGGCGTGTGTCCCGTCGCGGCGTCCATCTCACCCATCCCCGGGAGCACTACGGTGTCGAGCTTCTCGAGGCCGGGGGCGAGCTCACGGAGGAGCGGCGCACCGACCCGCGAGGCCTGCGCCAGGTCGCTCGCGGCAACCGGGAGCTGCGCCGCGAGCGGTCGCGCGTCGGCGAGCAGCCGGTCGGCATCGACGAGCGTCGGGCGGAGCGCCCGGGCCGTTGGCGCGAGTTCGCCGACGGGCTCCTCCAACCTTCGCAGCAAGGGGTTGGCCAGGGCCAGGGTACGATCGAGCCGCGTCAGAGTGCGATCGACGCGACGTAGGGTCCCGGGGGCGAGAGCGAGCGTGCGGCGGAGCTCCGCCGCGTGGGCGGCGGTCGTGGACAACGTGGCGGCGGCTCCCTCCACGACCGATCGCGCGTCGTCGGCTGGCGTGTCGAGAGCCTTGACGGTTGCCGCGGACGCATCGACGAGCGTCGCGATGTCCGAGCTCGGGACCGTCCCACGCACGGACCGCAGACCGCGTCGCAACGCAGCAGCCTCGTCAGCCAGGGCATCGATCGCCTCCGTCGGCGCACCCGGATCGCGGAGCGCGCGGGCGAGCGTGCGCGGGATCCGCTTCAGGCCGCGCTCCGCATCGCGCTGGACGATCGACGCCACGTCATCGATCTCGACCTGGGAGCTCGTGCGCGAGCGGGGGATCGCCCGCGCCCCGAGCTCGCCGGCCGACGGCGTGCCACGCTCGATCGCGACGTAGTTGGAGCCGGCCAGCACGGTCCGCAGGCGGATGCCGGCCCGCGCGTCCGCGTAGAGCGGCCCGGCCGAGCGCCGGAGATCCATCGTGACGCGCGTCCGGCCTTGCGCGCCCCGCTCGATCGCCCGCACCGCGCCGGCGTCTACGCCGGCGATCCGTACCGTGTCGCCCACCCGCAGCTGCTGGGTCGTCGCGAACTCGGCATTCACCGGGCGTGTCGCCTCGTGGCGCAGCCACTCGGAGAAGGTGCCCGTCGTGACCCCCAACGTGCCGACGACCGCCAGGACGACCCCCACCGCCCCGAGCAGGACCGACCGGTCGACGCCACCCATGCCACGACGAACGGTCACCTGCCGCCTCCTCGGGGAATCGTCTGCGGGTAGGTACCGCCGTCGTTGGTGCAGGGCGGGTCGTACCCAGACGTCACGAGGTTCGCGTCCAGACCGAGGACCTGCTCGACGGCCGGTAGGATGATCTGCAGACGGAAGGCGCCGAGCGGTCCACGCGGACCCGACTGGTCGGTCGCCATGCCGGTCATGCTGCGCCAGTTGACGGCGAAGTTCGCCACGTCGCAGCCGTAGCGCCCGACCTGATCGGCGATCGGGATCAGATCGTCGAGACCCGCCCGGAGCGGCTCGAGCACCGGACGGAGCTGATCGGTTACGCGCAGCACCGCCGGCGCCGCGTCCCGCGCGTCGTCCAGCAGCGGCGCCACGCGGCGAAGCGGCCGGCGGCTCTCACGCAGCAGCACGTTCGTCGCGCGGAGCCCTCGGCGAGCGCTGGGCAACGTGCGTCGGCTGGAGACGGCGACCGACCTGGCCGCGGCCAGGAGCCGATTGCCGGCGTCCAGACCGCGCCGCGCCGCGCCGAGCGTCGGCGGTGCCTCGCGGAGCGTCGCGCGCGTCGCGATCCGCTCGTCGACGAAGGGCTGCATCGCCTCGGCGAGGGGGCGCAGGGTCCGAGCGATCGTCTCGCGCTCACGCGCCAGGGGGCCCATCGCCGCCTCGAGCGCCGGCAGCAGTCGTCCGGCCGCGCCCTCGCGTTCCAGCACGGCCCGGGAGAAGCGCGAGACGTCCGCGAAGCCACGGGGCGTGACCCGCAGTGCGTCGTTCAGGGCGTCGCCGTGGCCGAGCAGACCGGCACCGAATCCGTCCACGAGCTGACCGAGGCCCTCGCGGGTCGGACGGTCGAGGACATCGAGCGCGTCGGTGACGCCGTAGGTCAACGCGTCGGAGGAGCCCCGAACCGTGCCACCGGACTTGATCCGCCGGGTGCTCGTCCCGGGCAGGAGCTGGACGTAGCGCGCGCCGAGCAGGCCGTTGGCCCGGATGGCCACGGACGAATCGGCCGGGAGCGAGATTCCGGGATCCAACCTCAGCTCGATCTCGACCTTGCCGGCGGCGGCGGCGTGCTTGCCGACCACGCGCCCGACCGATGCGCCGCCGATCCGCACCGGATCCGTCACCGCGAGGCTGCCCGCATCGTCGGCGATGACCGTGACGTCGGTCGTCTCCCGCAGCGGCACGCCTTCGGTGAGCAGCAGCGCCAGCCACAGCAGGAGCCCGAGAAACGCGATCACCGCGGCACCACGGACGAGCACCACGGAGGGCGAGTCGGTGTCCCGCCGCCGACGCGGCCGACGACGAGCGCGGAGAGCCATCATCGCGTGCTCCTCCCGAGCAGGGTGTCGAGCAGCCGCGAGAGGCCGCCTTCCACCGGCGGCTGCGCCGGCCGAGCCGTCGTCGTCCCACTGGGCGCCGGACCGTCCGCGCCGGGCACCGCGGCCGCCCCCGCCGGCGGCGGGGCGGTCGTCGCGCCGCCGGACGAGCCGGCAGCACGGCTGCGACGACCGCCGGGCGTCGTCCCGCGGGACTTCGGGCTGAGCCGACCGAGAAGATCGTCGACGAGTGCCTGGGCCGTCTGCGGCGTGACAGCGGCCGCCGCGCGAAATACGTGGCCCATCCCGTCGTTGAGCTGGATCGCTCGCGTCCAGTTGTCGATGACGCCGAGGAGGTTGTCCGAGCTCTTGTCGAGCGTCTCTGTCACTCCGGTCATCGAGGTGGCGAACGTCTCGAGCTGCCGCGCCACCGGCAGCGCCTCGCGAATGACGGGCAGCCCCCGGTCCGCGAGCTCGAGTAGCGGCCGGGCGGCGCTGCGAGCGCTGCGCAGCGTCGGCGCCGCCGCCGGCTGGACCGGCCGGAGCTCGTCGAGCGTCGGGGGCAGCTGCGGGGCGGCGGGACGAAGCTGGGCGGCGGCCGGGCCGCGCGGTCCGGCGGTCGCGCGCAACCGCGCAAGCGTCGTGCGAAGCGACCGCAGGGTGGCGGGGGCCCGCCGGAGGGCGGAGCGCAGATCACCCCGGCGCACCTTGGCCGTCTCCGACGCCAGGCCGACCGCGTCGATCGCTCGCGTCAGTTCCCGGCGCTGGCGCGTCACGGTGCCGATGAACCGATCGCTCGACGCCACCGTTCGCTCGAGCGTCTGATTGTCGCCGTTTAGTTGCCGGAGCAGGCGCGTGACGTCCGAGATGCCGGACGGCAGCTGCGCGAGGAGGCGGTTCAGGTCGGCGCGTCTCCCGACGAGCGAGGCGCCTGCCTCGTTGATGAGCACCGTGAGCCGGGCGCGGGTTCGTACGTCGAGCACGGCCAGTACCTGATCGAGGTCCGTCGCCGTCGTCACACGCGAGGACGGCACGACGAACCCGGACGCCACCGCGTCACCGCGCCGTACGTCGCGGAGCTCGACGCTCTTGAGACCGAAGAGGTTGACCGCCGAGATCGCCGCGGTGACGCCCTCGTGGATCGGAGCGCGGTCGGCGTCGATCGCCAGCTCGGCGATGACGGCGTCGCCGCGCCCGAGTCGGAGCTCGTCCACGGTGCCGATCCGCACGCCCCCGAGGTTCACGCTGGCCCCCTCGGAGAGGCCGGCGGCGTTGGCCAGGCGCAGCTGCAGCCGGTACGGATCGTCGTCGCCGCGCACGAGGAGGGCGACGACGAGCGCCCCGACGACGACCACCGTGATCGCCAGCACCCGACGCATCATCGCGAGCCTCCAGCCCAGTGACGCGACTCGGGATCCTCGCCGGCCGTAATCGCAGCCTTGCCGGCGCCGCACTCGGGCAACAGCCACGGCTGACCTGCGTTCCACCCCGGTGGATTCGGGAACGAGTACGTCATGCCCGGGAACACCTGCAGCGCTTGTGCGGGCGTGAAGCCCTGGTTGGTCGTCGCCGCTCCGAGAATGACCTGGGGGAGGAACCGGAAGTAATGGCCCCCGGAGTCCTTGGAGGCCGAGAAGCCACCCCAGTTGGTGAAGAACGAGACGATCTCAGGGGTGTAGGGCCGGATGCACTGCAGCTCGTGGGCCGCCTGACGTCCGATGCCCTCGAGTGTCGGTGCGACGGCGCGGGCGCTGCCCAGAAGACCATCGATGTCGGGGGCCGCGCCCGCCGTCCGGTTGATCGCGCTGCGCAACTGCGGCGCGACGTCGTGGACGGTGTCGAGGGCACCGACGAGGGGCCGCGTCAGCTGTCGGACCTCGTCGAGCCCACCGTCCAGTCTCCCGGTGACCCGCCGGACGTTCGTCAGCGTCGCCGACAGTCGGCCGAGGCTCGTGCGCGTCGTACGGAGCGTCGAGGGGGCGACATCGAGGGTCGAGCGCAGGGCATCCGCCTCGCCGGCGATCGCGTCGAAGGTGCCGGTCGCACCGCGGACCAGCGCATCGACCCCAGGCTGCGCGCCGTCGACGGCACGGGCGACCGATGCGCTCGAGCGCAGCAGCGCCCGCAGAGCTTCCGGACGACGGTCGAGTTGGGCGAGCACCTCGTCGAGCTGCCGCACCGCAGGCCCCGCGCCGTCGATCGCGGAGCCCAGCGGCGCCCGCTCGACCACTTCGGAGCTGCGTCGGGTCAGTGCCTTGACGCTGCGCCGAACCGCCGGTTGGAAGGTCCGGACCAGCGAGTCGAACTCGACCGGGGACCGAAAGTTTCGACTCGGGAGCGTCCCACCGTCGGTCACCGCTGCGGCGCGGGTGGATCCGCGCTCGAGCGCCAGGTAGCGGTTGTCGTAGTTGACCGTTCCGCCCCAGCGCAGCTGCAGGCGGTCACGGGCCCGCACCGGCCAAGCTTCCCGGTCGATACGCAGTTCGAGCCGCGCCGCTCGCCCGCCCCGCACCGGCGCGACGCCCGTGATCTCACCAATCGAACGGCCGCCCTCCCGCACCTGCTGGCCCGCTTGCACGCTCGTCGCGCTCGCAACGGCCACGACGACCCGGTGGTCACCGTCGCCATCGGTGCGCGACAGCGTCCACGCAAGCACCGTGACCGCCACGACGATCACGGCGGCGGGCCAGCGGAAGGTCGACGACAGGCGCACGTCAACCGCCGATCGGGAGTCGCAGGTCGTTGCCGTAGAAGAAGATCGCGCAGAGCGCCGCGATCATGTGGACGAGCACGAGGTTGACGGTCAGCGACTGCGCCGCCACCCGTCCCACCCCGGCCGGCCCGCCCGACGCCCGCATCCCGAAGAAGCACGCCACGGTCGTCGTGGTGAGCGCGATCCCCAACGTGCTGATCAGGCAATAGAGCTGATCGACACCGGTCTGGAGGCTCCAGTGCACGCTGAGCAGCGCGTGCGAGCTGATGCCCTGCAGGATCCCGACCGAGACGAGATACGTGCCGAGCAGCTCGCCGACGAGGATGATCATCGTCGCGATCGGCGTGTAGATCAGGACCGCGAGCAGGCGCGGAGCGACAATGTAGGCGAACTTGTCGGTCCCGGTCGACTCGTAGGCGTCGATCTCCTCGTTGACCTTCATCGCGCCGATCTCCGCCGCGATTCCCGTGCAGACCTTGGCTGTCAGGACGTAGCCGAACATCGTCGGCCCGAGCTGTCGTGGAATCGCGTACCCGGTGAAGACGCCGAGGTAGTCGCTGGCGCCGATCGTGCGGAGCAGGAAGAAGCAGAAGTTCCCCAGCGAGAACCCGATCGCCATGCCCATCAAGAGCATGAGCAGCGAGGTCCCCCGGAGCATCACCGAAGCCTGCTTGAGGATCTCCGAGCCGTACCGAGGAGCTCGGAGGATGCCCCGCGCCGAGTCGCCGGCGAACGTCAGCAGCTCCCCGACCGTGCGCAACCCACCGCGAACGGCACCCTGTCGTGGTGGGGCCGCAGGCGTCGGGGCCTTGGGGGCGTCGGTCGCCATCTCCTAGCCCCTGATCACGGCGACATCGGGGAACAGACTCAGGTAGGCGACGTTGAACAAGCTGTTGAAGACCCAGATCCCGAGGAACGTGACGACGACCGCCTGGTTGACCGCGCGGCCGACCCCCACGGCACCTCCGCTGCTGCCCAGGCCCTTCTGGCAGCAGACGACGCCGACGAAGAACCCGATCACGGTGGACTTGATCATCAGTGCGATGAAGTCCAACGGGACGAGGTTGTGCACCACGTTCGCGCGAAAGACGCCGGTCGAGTACCCGAGATGCCCGGGACCGACGAGGTAGTTGGCGCCGGTGACGATGAAGACGCTCATCACCGAGAGCAGCGGCGCCACGAGCGTGATCGCCACGACGCGCGGGACGACGAGCGACCGCCGCGCGTCGACCGACAGCACTGCCAGCGCGTCGAGCTCGTCGCGAACCTTGCGGGCACCAAGGTCGGCCGTGATCGCGCTGCCCGCCACCCCGGCGACGATCATCGCGGTGATCCACGTACTGAACTCCCGCAACCAGACGACGGTCATCAGGCCGGCCTCGCGCTCGGCGAGCCCGAGCGACACCACGATCTGCCCCACGAGCAGCACTCCGTACGCGATGACGTACAGCGAGTGGCAGAGCACCAGCGGGATGAAGCATCGGCGGATCGCCGTCGATGCCTCAACGAGCATGCTCCGCCACCAGGAGAACGGTGGTCTCGCCGCGTCGCGCAGGGTCCCGACCGCAAGCGCTCCCATCAGACCTGCCGACTGCAGCGCACCGTAGCCCGGCGCACTCGTCGCCGCCTCCCCGACCCGACGAGTTCGGGTACCAGATCGCTCTGGAGAGTCTACGGACGTGGGGGGGTCGCGGAGCGCCATCGGACAGCGTCTACTCTCCCGCCGGGAGTGACGGGAGGCAAGCCCCGATAGGCGGGGACTTCTGGCCCCCTATAGGGGGTATCGCTGGCCACCGCCCGGTCGAGTCGCGTGCTGCAACTGGCTCGTAGCTCCGCTCGAGCGCACTTTGACATCGGCCATTCTGGCGGCGCGACCACCCGACGAGTCCTGCTCGACCGCGATCACGAGCGACCCCGGACGATCGCACCGACCACGCCAACCACTCCCGCTCATGATTGCGACGTCGGTTCACGCTC